>PLOT01000225.1 GCA_003142215.1 Granulicella sp.
CCGAGATGGGCGGAGGCTTGAACCTCAACTTAGGCCGCGGCAGCTCCAATAGCTTGCACCAACTTCCTCCCGCCTTTCTCGCGTTCGTCGTGGCGTTCGCGGTCCTGCTCGGCCTGGTCTCTCTCGTCATCGGCCTCATCCTCTTCTACGTCGGCTCCCGCCTGCAGCTCGTCCTGCTCGAACTGGTCGCCACCCGCTTCACCTTCGTCGGCCCGCTCTGGAGCAAGTACGGCAGCCGAACCTGGCGTTGGATCGGCCTCAGGCTCCTCTTGCTTCTGTGCTTCCTGATCGTGCTCCTGCCCTTCATCGTCGCGGCCGTCCTCTACTTCTTCCATCACGCTCACGGGGCGGGCGCACTTGGCGTTGCCGGTTTCTTCTCCGGCCTGCACATCGCCCAGATTCTTCTCTTCATCGCCGCCGTCTTGCTCGTTCTGCTGATCGTCAGCGCCATCTACATGCTGGTGCGCGACCTCGCCCTGCCCTTTCTCGCGCTGGAAGACCTCAGCATCTCGCAATCGCTCTCTCGCCTGCGCGCGCTCATCGCCGCGGAACCCGGCCAGGTCATCCTCTACGTCTTCCTTCGCCTGGTTCTCGGCATCGTCTTCGGCATCGTCGCCGAGATCGCTGTCGTCCTGGTCCTGCTCGTCTCACTCATCCCTCCAGGGATCGTCGGAGTCATCCTCTGGTTCTCCCTGCACCATGCCGGAACCGCCGGAACCGTACTGCTGATCGCCTGCGCCATCCTTGGCGGACTGATCTTCCTCGGCTGGGCGGTCTGCGTAGTCCTTGCATTCATGGGCACGCTCCTCACCTTCTTCCAGGCCTACGCCCTCTACTTCCTGGGTGGACGCTACCCCATTCTCGGCGACCTGCTCGACCGCTCCACGCCTCCGCCCGCCTACGCCTACGCCTTCCCCCCGCCACCCGAGCCGCCGCCATCGCAACCGTAGCGCAGCGCAACCCTACCGCTGCACGTGCCCGCTCAGCTCCATCCTTACCACCCGCCGGTCCGCATCCACATACACCGTCCCCGAGAGTGGCGGATCGCTGCGCCCCTGCATCATCGGCGTGTCGTACATAAACCGCAGGTCCATAAACCGCACCGCGGTCCAATCCGGCGTTCCCGCCGGAGCGCCCATCGCCGCCACCGGCCCAATCTCCGTAACCACCGGCCAGCTCGACCAGTCCAGGTACACCTCGCCCAGCCAACTCCGCTTGGCCGCCAGCGTCGCCAACGTAGTCGGTGGCTTATAAAACAAATCCTGCTCCGGATCGGTCGCCACCGTCGACCGCAGCGTGTCCACCGTGGCCATCTGGTAGAACTCCGGCGTCTCCACCACCGTGTGCCACCGATAAGGATTCCCCGGATAAGGACTGGCCGTCACGCGCAGCACCTCCGCCGGCAAAACCTGCGCCGCCGAATCCGGTCCGCCAGAAGAACCCATCGACTCCGCCAGCCCTGAGTCTCTAGCTCCATAGTTCGCCGTCGATGCCAAATGCACCGCCGCCTCATGCTCCACCTCGCGCCATCCCCATAGCCCCACCATCGTCGCCAGCGCAAAGATCGCCCAGCCCCGCCCGCGAAAGACCTCCCGCCGCGCTCCCACCTCGCTGCCCACCAGCCCGAACAGTGCGGGAGCAACCAATGCAGTCAGCAGCACCACAAACAGCACCGGATCGAAGATAAACACAATCGACCCCGCGTACCATCGCGGATTGAACGGGAAAAATGGCCGCAACCCGTAGTTGTTCGTCCAGTCCAGCAGAAGGTGACTGAGCAGCGCGATCAGCACAAATCCATACAGCATCCCCCAGCGCACCGGGGCCACGGTCAGCGGCTTCGTTTCCCCGCTCCGCTTCGCCCGCCGTACCCTCCAGCGATGAAACAGCCACACCGCGCCCAGTACAATCAGCCCATCGAACGGCAGCCCAACCAGCGTATGCGTGATCCCGCGATGGTGTTGGAAGGCCGCGACCGGCCCGCCCGCCGCCCATAGTGTATCCAGGTCTGGGGCCTCCGCCGCCAGCGTCATCGCCAGCGTCGCGTACGCCGCCTTGCGGTTGCATCCCGCCCGCGCAAGGCAGGCTCCGGTCATAAAGTGAGTGATGGGTTCCATGGGGAGTGTGCAGACTGGTTCCAGCATACCGCTTGCGCCCGATTTCAGCGCGGAGAACTCCCTCCCGTCCTGTACCATGGGCCGAACACTGAAACTCCCATGCCACAAATCCCTCCCGATCCTCCGAGGTCATGGCGCGACAAAGCTCGAACCCTTCTCGAACCCACGGTCGTCTGCATCTGCACGCTTGTCTTCGCCATCTTTGCCCTCGGTCTCTCGGCCCTGTTGCTCACGGGGAACAATCCGCGCGGCCGCGACGTCGTCAGCTTCTGGGCAGCCGGCCGTCAGATCGTTCAACACGCAAACCCCTACGACAGCGCTTCCATCCTGAAGATCGAGCGGTCCGTCGGATTCTCCGATCAATCCCAGGTCCTCCTCATGCGCAATCCTCCCTCCGCGCTCTGCCTGGTGGTTCCGCTGGGACTCTTCGGACTGCGCGCCGGAGCGTTGATCTGGTCGCTGCTCCTGCTTGCGGCAATGGCGCTCTCAGTCCATCTGCTCTGGGCGATGCTGGGCCGCCCACGCAACAAGCTGCATTACCTGGGCTACTCCTTCGCTCCCGCGCTCCTCTGTATTCTTGGCGGCCAGACCGCGCTCTTCGCCCTGCTCGGCCTCACCCTCTTTCTGCGCTTCCACAGCGAACGTCCCTTCGTCGCTGGCCTCTCGCTCTGGTTCTGCGCGCTGAAGCCTCATCTCTTTCTTCCCTTCGCCACAGTCCTGCTTCTGTGGATCGTCCTCTCCCGCTCCTACCGCATCCTCGCGGGCGCGCTCCTGGCGCTCGCCGCAAGCTCGCTGGCCGCGTGGCTCCTCGACCCCGCAGTCTGGTCGCAGTACGCCCAGATGATGCGCTCCTCCGGCATCGAGCGCGAGTTTATCCCTTGCCTCTCGGTCGCCCTGCGATTTGCAGTCCATCCACAGACCATGGCGTTGCAATATCTCCCCGCGCTCGCCGCCTGCATCTGGGCAATCCTCTTTTACTGGCGACGCCGCACCCGTTGGGACTGGATGCAGGATGGCGCACTGCTCATACTCGTCTCCATCTTCGCCAGCCCCTACGCATGGATCACCGACCAGTCGCTCCTGATTCCAGCGCTGCTGGTGGGCGTCTATCGCGCCACTACGCGCGCACAGCTCGGCCTGCTCGCCCTGGCCAGCGCCACCATCGAGATCGCGCAGATCCTCGGGGCGAACCTGCACTCCGCCCTCTATCTTTGGACCGCTCCGTTCTGGATCGCGTGGTTCCTCTATGTCTCCGCAAAGGCGCACACTCAAGCCAGCCAGTGGTCTTTATAATCATCCCTGGATGCCCTCCGAACTCACGCCCGCCCAGCAGATCGAAGCCTTGCGCGAGGATCTGCGCCACCACGAGCATCTCTACTACGTCCTCGATGCGCCCGAACTGACCGACGCCGGGTACGACGCACGCATGAACCGTCTGCGCGCCCTCGAATCCGCTCACCCCGAACTCATCACGCCCGACTCGCCCACTCAGCGCGTCGGCGGCAAGCCCCGCGAAGGCTTCGTCAAGACGCCTCACTCCCGCCCCATGCTCTCGCTCGACAACGCCTACAGCGAGGCTGACCTCCGCGCCTGGGACGCCCGCCTGCGCGAGTCCCTCCCAAGCAGCGAAATCGTCCGCTATGTCTGCGAACTCAAGCTCGACGGCCTCTCGCTCGCCCTGCTCTACGCGCCCGCCCGCGATGGCTCCGCCCATCTCCAGCGCGGCCTTACCCGCGGCGACGGAACCATCGGCGAGGACGTCACCACCAACGTCCGCACCATCCGCTCCGTCCCGCTCAGCGTCTCAGTAGAAAAGCTGCGCGCCGCCAGCCTGCCCGCCAGCTTCGAGGTGCGCGGCGAAGTCATCCTCCCCCACGCCGCCTTCCGCAAGCTCAACGAAGAGCGCGAAGCCCAGGGCATCGCCCCCGCCGCCAACCCGCGCAACGCCGCCGCTGGAACCATCCGCACCCTCGAGCCCAACATCGTAGCCCAGCGCCGCCTCGACTTCTACGCCTACTTCCTCCTCCACGGAGAATCTCAGCCCGGCGAGACCCTCCTCGCCACGCAGTCCGCAACCCTGCAATCCCTCCGCGCCGCCGGCTTCCACGTCAACGCCCACGCCACCACCGTCAACTCCATCGACGAAGTCCTCGCCTTCATCGCCAACGCCGACAGTCTGCGCGATACCCTCGGCTACGAGATCGATGGCGTCGTCATCAAAGTCGACTCAACCGCCCAGCAGCGCCGCCTCGGCTTCACCGGCCGTGCCCCGCGCTGGGCCATCGCCTACAAGTTCGCCGCCCGCGCCGCCATCACGCAACTGAAGAGCGTGGACTTCCAGGTCGGCCGCACCGGAAAGATAACTCCCGTCGCCGTGCTCACACCCGTCCTCATCGGAGGAACCACCGTCTCCCGCGCCACGCTGCACAACGCCGACGAGATCGTCCGCCTCGGCGTCCGCATCGGCGACTTCGTCCAGGTCGAGCGCGGCGGCGACGTCATCCCCAAGATCGTCTGCGTCGTCGAAGACACCCATCGTCGGCGCGGCAGCGAAGAGATCGTCTTCCCCAAGGAATGCCCCGCCTGCTCGAGCGCGCTCGTCCGCGCCGAGGGCGAAGTAGACTGGCGATGCGTCAACGCCAACTGCCCCGCCCGCCTGCGCGAAGAACTCCTCCACTTCGCCGCCCGCAACGCCATGAACATCGAAGGTCTCGGCGACGCATTGGTCGCCCAGCTCCTCGGCCAAAGCCCTTCTCTCTGCGAGGATGCTTCCACACCAGAAGCTCATACCTCACAGCCCATAGCTCACAACTCGACCCGAAAATCCGAAGCCTCAGATTCCCCACGCATCAGCGATGCGCTTGTCATCAAGGCTAGCGCCGATTCGCCGCAAGAACCCCTCGTCCGCACACTCTCCGATCTCTACTCTCTCCGCAAAGAAGACTTCCTCCAGCTCGACCGCATGGGCGAAAAATCCGCCCAGTCCCTGCTCGACGAGATCGAGCAGTCGAAGCGCGCGGGTCTCGCCCGTCTCCTCTTCGCCCTCGGCATCCGCTTCGTCGGCGAGCGAACCGCCCAGCTCCTCGCCGCCCACTTCGGCTCCATGGATGCCCTGCAAATCGCCTCCACCGGCGAACTGGAGCAAGTCAACGAAGTAGGCCCTCGCGTCGCCCAGGCCATCGTCGAGTTCTTCGCCGAGCCGCACAACATCGCCCTCATCCAGCGTCTCAAAGACGCGCAGCTTTCCATGACCGCCGAAAAAAAAATCACCACTTCCACCCTCTCTGGCCTCACCTTCGTCCTCACCGGCTCCCTCCCCACCCTCACCCGCGAGGCCGCCAAGGACCTCATCGAATCCGCCGGTGGCCGCGTCTCCGCCACCGTCAGCAGGAAGACCTCCTACCTCGTCGCCGGCGAAGACTCCGGTTCCAAGCTCGACCGCGCCCGCGTCCTCAACGTCCCCATCCTCGACGAGCCAGCCCTCCGCGCCCTCCTCAACCCATCCCCGCATCCTGAGGTCCCGCCTGCGCATCCTATGGTATAAGTTGAATAGTATGGGTGAAAAAGTCCACAGCGCGCGAGCCGAAGCTCCGTGGAGAATCCTCCTCGCGCTCCTCTGCGTCCTTCTGGTCATTGTCCTAGGCACCGTACAGGTCGCCCACACCCACGCCGACAACGAATCACACGCAGACTGCGCTCTCTGCGCCGCCGCCCACATCACCGTCCATCCCGTCCACGCACCGGCCCCCGCGCCCACCACCTCCGTCGTCGCAATCGTCGAAGCCCTCCCGCCATCCCTCGTATCCAGCCCTATCTCCATCTTCGCCCTCTTCACTCGTCCCCCGCCTGCCAGTTGACATCGTCCCCGCTCACGAACTCGTCAACAACGCAACAGGCAACCCAATAGGGGGAACTCCATGAACACGTCAACACGACGCGCCATCTCCGCAGCATTCGTCATCCTCGCCACATCGCTCTCTGTGGCCGTGCCTCGCGCCCTCGCGCAGGCTTCCTCACAGCGCCGTCCAGCGCCCGCCCGAGTCCAGTCCGCCGGAAACGCCGGAACCATCTCCGGCATGGTCACCGACCCCACAGGAGCGGTTATCGCCAACGCTACTGTCACCCTCTCCAACGCCATCAGCGGACTTTCCCGCACCGCAACCACAGACAGCTCCGGCGCATACACCATCACCAACATCCCCTTCAATACCTACCGTCTCACCGTCACCGCCAAGACCATGGCCCCGGCCACGCAGACCGTCGACGTCCAGTCCTTTGTGCCGATCGCTCTCACCACCACCCTCAAGATCGCCTCCGCCAGCACTGTCGTCGACGTCACCACCACCAGCGGCGACCTCGTCGAAGCCGACCCGGTCGGCCACACCGACGTGGACCGCGATCTCTTCGCCAAGATCCCCCTCGAAAGCATCTCCTCATCCATCAGCTCGCTCGTCACCCTCGCCTCGCCCGGCGTCTCCGCCGACTCCAACGGCCTCTTCCACGGCATGGGAGACCACGCCTCCAACTCCTTCTCCGTCGACGGTCAGGCCATTACCGACCAGCAGTCCAAGGTCTTCTCCAACCAGATCCCCATGGACTCCGTCCAGTCCCTCGAGGTCATCCCCGGCGCACCCCCGGCCGAGTACGGCGGCAAGACCTCGCTGGTCATCGTTGCCACCACCCGCTCCGGCTTGGGCGAAACCAAGCCCACCGGCGAGGTCACAGCCTCCTACGGCTCCTTCGGCTCCTCCAACGTCGGCCTCAACCTCGCCACCGGTTCCGCAAAGCTGGGCAATTTCCTCTCCGCCAACGTCATGAACACCGGCCGCTTCCTCGATCCGCCGGAGTTCCACGCCATCCACGACAAGGGCAACGAGGAGAACCTCTTCGACCGCATCGACTACCAGATCTCCAACGCCAACTCCGCCCGCCTCAACCTCGGCTACACGCGCTCCTGGTTCCAGACCCCCAACTCCTACGACAGTCAGTACGCTACCCAGTGGCCCACCAACTCCGCCGGCGTGGCGATCGGTCCCAACGGCGCAGCCGTAGGCCCATCCGACCAGCGCTCCCAGATCCAGACCGTCAACCTCGCCCCCTCCTACACCCACGTCATCAACACCTCCACCGTCTTCAACGCTGGCTACTTCTTCCGCCGCGACGGCTTCAACTACTACCCCAGCAAGAACCCCTTCGCAGACCTCGGAGCGCCCGACCTGCAACAGGAGACCCTCTCCCAGCAGCGCACCCTCGCCAACACCGGCCTGCACTCCGACCTCACCTATACCCACGGCGGCAACAACATCAAGGCCGGCCTTACCTACGCCCAGACCTTCCTCACCGAGAACTTCCAGATCGGCATCGTCGATCCCACTCTCGTCCCCGGCCTGGGATGCCAGAACACCAACGGCTCGCCCATCCCCGGAACCGCCTGCGCCACCCTTCAACCCTACGACCTCACGGAAGGCGGCGGCGATTACGCCTTCCACGGACACACAGACATCAAGGAGTTCGCCGCCTACGCCCAGGACGCCATCACCTTCGGCCCCTGGACCGGAAACCTCGGCATTCGCTTCGACCAATACAACGGACTTGTCGTCGCCAACCAGGTCGAGCCGCGCCTCGCCCTCAGCTATAAGATCAAAGGCTCCGGAACCGTCCTGCGAACCTCTTACGCCCGTTCCCTCGAATCGCCCTTCAACGAGAACCTCGTCTTGGCCAGCGAAGGATGCAACTACGCGGTGATCGCCGCGCTCATCCCCTGCACCAACGCACCCAACCGCCCCGGCTTCCGCAACAACTTACACGCCGGCTTCGAGCAGTCCCTCTCCCGCTTCGCAGTCCTCTCCGCCGACTACGTCTGGATGTACACCCACACCGGATACGACTTCTCCGTCCTCGGGGCCACCCCCATCTTCTTCCCTGTCGGATGGCACAACGCCAAGGTCCCCGGCTTCGACGGCCGGCTGGACATTCCTGCCATTCACAACTTCACCGCGCAGATCGTCTTCTCCTCGGTCGCCGCCCGCTTCTTCACCCCGCAGACCAGCGGCCTCGGAACCACCGTGCAGTCAGGCCAGACCGCGGCCTACACTCCCTTCCGCATCGACCACGACGAAAAGTTCAACCAGACCACTCACGCTCAATATCAGCTCGGCAAGCGCGGCCCCTACGTCGGATTCAACTGGCGCTACGACTCCGGCCTCGTCGCCGGCTCCGCCCCCTGCTACGGCTCCCTCGCCTCCAACGACTGCCCGCAATCCACCACCATCAACGGCCAACCCGCCGTCTTCCTTGAGAACGCCACCGGCGTCCCCTTCACCGCCGATCAGGAGGCACAGGCCGGCTTCGCCTGCAACGGAGCCCGCGCTACGCTCGGCCATCCCCTGCCCACCACCTGCCTGGTCTCGCAGTTCACCTCATCACTTATCTCCATTCCCGCCGTCAACGCGGAGAACGACGACCACAACCCGCCGCGCATCGCCCCGCGCAGCCTCTTCGACCTGTCGTTTGGAGAAGACAACCTCTTCCGCAGTAAAGCCGACAACAAACGCACCCTCTCCGCCTCCGTCACCATCGTCAACCTCACCAACAAATACGCCCTCTACAACTTCCTCTCCACCTTCTCCGGCACGCACTTCGTCACCCCCCGCTCCCTCACCGCCCAACTCGCCTACCATTTCTAGCTCACCATAGGATCGTCATTCTGGCGAAGCCAGAATCTCTGTATTTGTCCCCAACGGGTGCCCCATCTTCGCCGCAGTCTCATCGCGGCTAAGGTGGGGTCTGACTCGATATGGCTATAATAGCCATATCGAGGTCGTCCGCCATGCGAACCGTCAACATCGCCGTCCTCAAGAACCAACTCAGCAAGTACATCGCCTACGCCAAGGCCGGGGAGACCATCACCATCCGCGACCGCAACACCGCCGTCGCCCAGATCATCCCCTTCCCCCACAATGACCGCCTCTCCGACGAAGAGCGCGAACTCGTCGCCGACGGCATCCTGCGTATGCCAGAAAAGCCCTGGGATCCAGCAGCGTTTCTCGCCATGCCCAGACCAAAGGTCAAAGGCAACGCTGGGATACAGGCCATCCTTGACGACCGGAACGAGGGACTTTGAGCCTTCCCCACGCCTTCTGGGATTCCAGCGCACTCGTCCCCCTCTGCCTGACGCAAAGCGCCACTGAGAAGGCCGAAGCCGAAGCATGTCTTCAAGCTTTGGCAGACCGCTGGCGCGAAGTCCTCCCCAGCGACGCCGTCCGCGATCAAGCCCAAGCCCTCCTCGGCCTCTACCCCCTGCGCGCCGCAGATAGCCTCCAGCTCGCCGCCGCCCTCGCCTGGTGCCGCAACCGCCCCACAGGCCGCACCTTCCTCTGCGCCGACACACGCCTCGCCGAAGCCGCCGCCGCCGCAGGCTTCACCATCCTCCGCCCCTGATTCCCAAGCGTCATCCCGACCGGAGCCGACCCACTCAACACTCCGTCATCCCGACCGGAGCCGACCCACTCAACACTCCGTCATCCCGACCGGAGCGCGTAGCGCGCAGTGGAGGGACCCCCGCATTTTGCTTTTGCTCTTGCTGTTGTTCTTGCCCTTGTTTGTTCTTGCCGTCATCCTGAGCACAGCGAAGGATCCCGACGCTCTTTGCCCAACCACAGCCGCCCGCCCCATTCTCCCAACAAACTCCAATCGCATCTCCCTTCCCCAACTACTCCGCAAATAATCATTGCGTATAAGCAACGATATAGTTTATAAATCCAATATGCTAATCCACAACCGCATTCCCGTCCTGCGAGCCGAACGCAATCTCTCCCGTGTTCAGCTTGCCTTGGCGGTCGGCGTCAATCCGCAGACCATCGGCTTTCTGGAGCGGGGCAACTACACCCCATCCCTCGAACTCGCCTTCAAAATCAGCCGCTTCTTCAACCTCCCCATGGAAGCCGTCTTCTCCCCCGACCCCTTTCGTCCCCTAAGCGACCAACTCTACGAGATGCAGCGAAAGGAGGCCTGACCCATGCTAGCTACTCAGCAGAACAAAATCCGTTGGATGGGCATCGACATGCGTTCCCGTCGGCGTCGCCGCATCGCAATCGTCGTAACGTATCTCGCGCTCGTCTTCGCTGCGGGCTGGCTGGAGGAATGGCATGGGGATGGTTGGTTGACGCCGGTAAAGGCTCTCTTTGGCATCTTATTTGCGGCAGAGTTCCTCACCATCTTCCGCGATGGAGGGCTGGTCAAATCGTTTGAAGTTCGGTCAAAGCCCTTTGACGGGTTCACCAATTACGACATCTTCAGGAATTTCGCCTGTGGAAAGTGGAAATTCGTTCGCACCAAAAATCTGCCCCCAGGGATTCAGACATACGGACTGGGCAGCGTTGGGCAACCCATGGACGATCATGCTGTAAAAAACCTCTCGCCCGAGGCTCCCGACGAGCGCGAGTGTATGCAGCGCGATCAGGCATCGCGTCTCACACTTCGATTTTTGGCCTTCATACTCGCCTGCAACGCGGTCAACGCTGGCATGAATGGCAAAAGCTGGAACCCGCCGGTAGAGGTCGCCTTCATCCTGAGCTATCTGGTCATCGCGCGCACAGGGCCCAAAGCTTACATCCTCTGGCATGAGCCCGATCCACGCGATATTCCGGGCGAACTTGAACTCGTTCCCTCAGCAACTGAGAACTAACAACCAGTAACCGTTCTCTACCCCACCCGGCAGATCAGGCACTTCAAGTAGCTCGTCTCCGGCAGCGTCAAGATCGCTGGATGGTCCGGCGCGGCGCCGCGCATCTCCAGCACCTGAACCCGCCGCCCCGCGTCCTCCGCCGCCGACCGCACCACGCCAGTAAACTCCTCCATCCCCAAATGGTGCGAGCAGGAGCAGGTCACCAGCGTCCCGCCCCCATTTCCCGATCCGCCGAGCATCTTCATCGCTCGCAAATTCAGCTCCTTATATCCGCGCATCGCGCCCTCCGCCGCCCGCTTCGTCTTGGCAAACGCCGGAGGATCGAGAACAATCGAGTCGAAACGCTCGCCCGCCTCCGCAAACTCCCGCAGCAGATCAAAAGCATCCGCCTCAATCCAATCCACCTTCGCCGTAATCCCCGCATTCAGCCCCAGATTTCGGTCCGCAACCTCCAACGCCGCGCGGCTCGCATCCACTCCCGTAACCCGTTCGCAAACCTGGGCCAGGTGCAGCGCAAACCCGCCCTGATAGGTACACACATCGAGAGCGCGGCCCCGCGCCCATCGCGCCGCAGCCGCATAGTTCAGCCGCTGATCGAGAAACGCTCCCGTCTTCTGCCCCGCTTCTGCGTCGAAGTGGAACCTCACCCCATTGATCGCAAACACTGCCTGCAACGCCGACTCCGAACCCGCCCGCACGAACAGCGGTCCTTCCGGCGCAGCCGCCAGCCGTTCCAGCTCGCGAACCCGCGCGTCTGGCCGCTCGACCACCGTCGTCACCCAACTCTGCTCCGCCAACACATCGGCCAGCACACCGCGCACATCGTCCTGCGCCGTCCCCTGCGTCAGCAACTGCACCACCACCAGTTCGCCGTAGCGATCCATCACGATCCCCGGCAGCTCGTCCGCCTCCGAGAACGCCAGCCGGCAGGCATTCGTCTCATCCCCCGGGAACGCCTCCGGAGCCACTCGCTCCCGCAGCCGAATCGCCGCCCTCACCCGCTCCCTCACCTCACCGAGATAAGCCTCGCGCCCCACTCCCGCCTGCCGCGAGACCATCCGCAGCTCAATCTCCGACGCATCGCTATACAGCGCCGTCCCCAGCGCAATCCCGCGCCCATCCACCACCGTTACCAGCGCGCCACCCGCCAATTCCACCGGCTGCATCCGCTCCACGTCCGACCGGTACACCCAGAGATGCCCTGCCCGCAAGCGCTCCGACGCGCGCCGCGTAATCCCTGCCACAACCCCTGTCCCACTCGCCTCGAATGCCATTCCTCATCCTCGCACAGCGGGATGCTCCAGAGGGCGGCAAGCAGGGCCATGCGCCGCAGTCCTCCGATCTTCTGCATCGCAAAAAGCTGGCCCGCGTCGAGTTGTCGGCGCGGGCCATGGTGAAATTCGTTCCTTTGAATCGTAGTTCTCTTCAGAAGTTGCTGCTAAGCCTTTCCATGCTTGCGGCGCATGAAGGCGACCGCGCCGAACAGGCCGGTCCCCAGCAGAACCAGGCTGGTTGGCTCAGGGGCGACTGCCGGAGGGATCGGATTGGTCATAAAGATCTGGGGCTCGCCGCCGCTGGACTGGGTGCCAATAACGGGAACGAACGCAACGTCATTCCCGAAGTAGCTGGAGGGCTCGGTGGATGCATTGTTGATGGCGTCCTGGGCCAGAGTCTGGGAAACTGAGTCGAATTCGCCGGTAGCGTTGAAACTGGGATCCGAAGAGATAGCGGGATCCATAATGCTCCAGATCGCATACTGAATCTCGGAACTCAGCAGGTCGTCTCCCGTGGCAGCGGCGTACTCGTTAAAAAGATATGCGTCCTCGAGAACCTGGGTCCCGGTGAAGGCACCATTGTCGATGGTTTCGGTAGGACTGACGCTCGACACGAGGAGGGGGGTCACATCCCAGGACTCTCCCCAGTCGATGACGCGTTCAAAATTCATGCACGCCAGTGCGACGAGCGTGTCGGTGCCGCCCTGGCCGGTATAGGTGAAGTAATACGGGAAGACATATGCAGGACCCCATGGGTAGTCGCCGTCTTGGGCGGGATCCGATTCGCTGGACTGGTAGGTGAGAGTGTCGGCAAAGCTGACTCGTGAAAAAGAGCAGACGAGGGTGAGCGACATGACAATTACAGCAGTCTTTAATCGCATGGCAAAGCTCCTGGGAATTGCATTACAAGCCAGTGCAGCACTACAGCGGTCAAGGTCTAAAAACTCTTTGTACAAACTGGCGTCCACGGTCATCTCTGTTCAAACACTGTGACGTTTCGCGCCAGACTTCCGATCGGTCGTAACCGGCAAACAGGAATGTCTAAATCCCCTTGCATTGAATATAGTGAATCTCTTGCTGCTTAGGAAGCAATTAATGGTAATCAAACCATTTTGCTGCGAATCCCCTTGAAAAGATTACTCACAGGCGATGACTCGTGTTACCTTCCTCCTGCGTCGTCTATTTTTCGATCCACAACCACGCTCGTCTGGAGAAAAATCTCATCGCTCATCCGCCCGCAACATCTCCAGTCCGGCCCGAACCTGCTGATATAGATGACAAGCTCGGCGGAAAGTTGCAACTTCGACCCAAAAATTTTTCGCCGCAACCCTCCCTTCCCTTCTTCTGCATCGCAAACAGCGGGCCCGCGTCGAGTTGTCGGCGCGGGCCCATTGTGAACAACGTTCCTTCGAATCCCGGTTCCCTGCCCGCAGTTGCGGCTAAGCCGTCGCGAGCTTGCGGCGCATCAGGCCGACCGTGCCCAGCAGCCCGGTGCCCAGCAGAATCAGGCTGGTTGGCTCAGGGGTGATTGCAGGCGGAGGCGGGTCCGTCATGAATAGCTGTGGCTCGCCCCCGGTGTAATCGGTGGGGACGAACAATACGTCATTGGCGAAGGTGCTGGTAGGCAGGGACATGGCCGCGGCGAGGGCATTTGAGACGAGAAGCGATGAGTTCCCCGAGGTGAAGCCGCTCAAACCGGCGACGCCGGTGGGATCCATGATGTCCCAGATGGCGAACTGGATGTCGGAGGTTGAGTACACAGAGTTGCCGTACAGGTTATAAAGGTACGCGTCTTCAATAATGGCAGTTGCCGTTTCGCCGTCGATGTTGGGGGAGGAGGTAGTGATGGACGAGACGTAAACGGGGTTGGCAGACCACTGCTGGTTGATGCTCACTTCGCGGTTGAAGTTGAGGCAGGACATATCGACCAGATTGCTGGTGCCGCCCGGGCCTGTAATCGTGAAGAGGTAGGGATCGATGTAGTAGCCATCGGTGCTTGCGCCGCCCACGCCGGTCAGCGTGAGGGAGTCGGCATAGCTGACGCGTGAGATCATGCAGACGAGGGAGAGGGTCAGGAAAACTACGGTTGTCTTTAATCGCATGGTGAAACTCCTGGGGGACCGTACTACAACTAAGTGAAGCAATCAGTGTCGTAACATTCTATTGACTTGAACTGCCTTGGTTGTCTTCGTTATTGATGTTTTCCGATTTGCTTCGGATTCACAATCGGCATAACCTGCAATCGGAAACGCCTCAATCCCATACCCACAATATAGGAGACCGGTAGCCCACATTGAAAGCAATTAATGGTAATCAAACCATTTTGTTTCAGCGCGCCAGGAACAGGTTACTCGCGGGCGAAGATACGGGTTACCTTTGAGAGGCAACTCGATTGCCTCCGCATCGTCTAAATCGCATGGCCCGATCGCACGGTCTGGTTCGCGCGCATTCGCCGGTTCCGCGGCGGGGGCTGCCGGATGCCGCCTAGCCTTCCACCCTCGAATCCGGTTGAGCTGCGCAATGGACGGCACGACCGCGGACGACAATCCAACAAGCCGCAACCGGCAATCGACAAACCACCGCAACTCGAAGTCCTGGACTGAACTGCCGGTCCCGGTACACGCTGCTAAATTATTCGCGGGCAATCGCGTCCTTTCGGCATTTCTCCCCGTCTGTATCAATAGTTCCAGATAAACTTGAGATGGAGTGAAGGGACGGGCGATGAGAAACTTATTCCGTACGGGCGTGCTTGTGGCGGCGTGTCTCCTGCTGACTTCGGGGTTGCGGTTGCAGGCCCAGAGGGGCGGCGGCGGCGGCGGCCAGAGGGGCGGCGGCGGCCAGACGGGCGGCCAGGGTGGACGCGGCGGTTTTGGCGGCGGCCAGATGGGCCAGCCCGTTCAGGGCACCGTAACCGCGGTGACATCCGATAAGTTGACCATCAAGACTGTTGCGGGTGATTCCTACGACATCACCGTCACGGCAACCGCCCGCATCATGAAGGCCGGCCAGCAAATCAAGTTGAGCGATGTGAAGCCCGGCGACAACGTCACCGCCATGGGCACCGTGGACGCCGCAAAGAAGACCGTCCAGGCCATGATGGTGAACGACATCGACGCGGCAATGCTCGCCAAAGCCATGGAAAACATGGGCAAAACCTACATCATCGGAACAGTCGCCGCCATCGATGCAGTCAATCTAAAGCTTACCGTCCTGCGCTCCGACAAAGTATCCCAGGTGATCGCGCTGGATGACGGCACCTCCTTCCAGCGCGGCACGCGCGGCGTTATGGCGGATGTGACCGCGGCCGGCGCATTGACCGGCGGTGGAATGGGCGGTGGTGGTGGAATGGGCGGCGGTCGTGGAATGGGCGGCGGCAGGCAGGGCGGCGGCGCACAGGCTGCACCGCCGGCTCCGGTCAACATCACCCTCGCCGATATTAAGGTGGGGGATTCAGTGATGGCGACGGGCACTCTGAAGAATGGGGCATTCACCGTGCTGAAGATGGGTGTCACCGAACCGCTCGTAGAGGGCGGAGCACGAAACCGCCCGCCGCAGGGGCAGACTCCGCCAGCAGCAGACTCTGGCACGCCGATGACGCCAATCACCGCTCCGATGCCCGGTGCGCCACCGGAGTAATCGGCGCTCAAAGTGTTGGCTGTCCAAACAAGACGATTGATTTGTCTTGGCAAATTTGTAGAGTCGGTTTCACCAGGCAAGGAAAGACTCCAGTGTTGATGTCGATTGCCGATGCTTCGCCGTCAGGTTGCTTATCAGTTTTAGTTCGGTCATGGGAGCGTGTTTTGTGCAGCGAGTAAATGCGATGAGGCGGTTTGCGGTGGTGGCAGTCGGTGCGGCGATTCTGGCCGGCACCGGTGATTTTGGCGCGATAGCGATGGCGCAGGCGGCCCAGCCCGCGGCAACCCAGGCCACACCTGCTCCGGCGGCGCAGGCCCCGGCTCCGCAGGCGCCCATTGCGCAGGCCCCGGCCGCTTCCCCTGCGCAAACTCCCCCGGCTGCGCCTGCTGCTGCGGCAGTTGCGCCGGTTGTTGCCGCCGAGCCCCAGGGCGGAACCATCCAGGGCACAGTTAATGTCGGCGGAGTTCCCCTCCCCGGCGTCGCGATCACGGCAACCAACACACTGACCGGCAAAAAGTACGCGACCACCACAGGCATCGACGGCGCATTCCAGATGGCCGTCCCCCGCAACGGCCGCTATGTCGTCAAGACCGACCTCACCGGCTTTGCCTCCGTCACGCAGGAAGTCGTGGTGAACGCCTCCAGCCAGAACGGCGGCCTGCCCACGCAAACGGCCGAGTTCAAGGTGGATCTCGCCTCGCGCGTCACCCCGGAGCCCGTGCAGACGGCCACAACCGCCGCCGGCGCAACCGTGGCCAGAACCACAACCGCCGCCGGGTCAACTCCGGCCCGGACCGCTGGAGGCGCCACCCCAGGCGCGGTCGCCAGAGTCGGTCGCGGCACGCAGGCGTTGGCAGTCCAGGGCAGTGACGAAACAGACCAGACAGACGCAAGCACCACCCAGACGAGCACCGACACGCAACTTCCATCGCTCGGTGCGGCCACCAGCGACGATTCATCGGCATCGACAAATGAGTCCATCGCCGTGACCGGGCAGCAGGGACAGATCAACGGGCTCGCAACCTTCAGTCAGGACGACCTGCAGAACCGCATTGGGGACATGCAGCGCAACGGCTTCACCAATGGCGACATCGCAAGCTCGCTGGGCAACGTCATGCAGACCGGCACATTCGCAGCTGGCCCAGGCGGACCCGATGGCGGCGGCGGCCGTGGTGGCGGCGGCGGCGGTGGTGGTGGTGGATTTGGCGGTGGCGGTGGCGGCGGCGGCGGATTTGGCGGCGGTGGTGGACGTGGCGGCGGATTTGCCGGCGGTGGCGGCGGCGGCGGCGGCTTCGGCGGATTCCGAGGACAGAACCCCAACGCGTGGCATGGAAGAATCTCGTATAACGGCTCGGACAGCGAGCTCAACGCAACACAACGTGTATTCACCGGAACTCCGGTCATAAAGCCGGAGTCGGATCGCAACAATCTGACCCTTAGCGTCCAAGGAACGCCTTACATTACCGGCTTGATCAAGGCCAACCCGAAGCAGATGCTTTTCCTTAGTGTTCAGGAAACGCACAATACAACGCCTTCGACCCTGACGGACATCGTTCCCACGCCGCAGCAGCGTTACGGCGACCTTACGCCGGCATATCAGGCGAATCTGGCAACCGGAATCACAGTCTACGATCCAAACACGGGGAATCCATACACTCCAAATCCAAACCCCGCCACCTGCAGTCCGGAGCTCTCTGATCCCTCGAGCCCTGCATATGATCCAGCTCCTTCCGCGTGCATCCCGCAGACTGAGCTCAACTCGGCGGGCAGCAAAGCCGCGCAGGCCCTGCTGAACTATTACCCGCCGCCCAACATTACGCCCAACACGTTGCGGGACAACTACCAGATCAATGTACCCGGCTCTTCGGACGCCAATCAGATCTCAACTCGCTACAACCGCAGCTTCGGCGCCGCGCCGACGCGCGGAGGACGAGGCGGAGGCGGCGGAGGACGCGGTGGTGGCGGGGGCGGCGCTGGTGGTGGTGCTGGCGGAGGGCGCGGAGCAAACCGCAATCTTCCACCCACCCTGCGCCAGAGCATCGCCGAAAACTTTGCCTACTCGCATAGCGCCAGTGCATCCTCCGGCTTCACGCCTGAGCTCAGCGGCAAGTCGCTGACCAACGGCTACAGCCTATCCAGTGCCTACACTGTGGGCTATGGGCGCTTGAGCGACAGCGCGACACTCAGTTGGAACCGCTCGCGCAACACAGCGTCGAACTACTTCACCAATGGCGCCGTGAACCCGGCGGTGACGGCCGGCGTATTCGTCGGCAACCCAGCCATCTACGGCAACAAGTTCTACTACGGCCTGCCCTCGATCAATATGACTGGAACGACGGGGGTGAATGGACTGGGCGAACCGGCTCCCAGCGACGCGATCAACCAGACGATCTCCTTCTCGGACTTTGCCAGTTGGGTCCACGCCAAGCACAACATGCGATATGGCTTCGACTTCCATCGCATCCATGCAGACTACACCGGAGGAGGCAATGTATTTGGCTCCTTCACCTTCTCGGGTTTTGCTACAGAGATCCCGGCGGAACAGACCTGCAATCCGAGTACGGACTCTGGGCAGTGCAAGGAATACCAGAATGCGCAGGGTACGTCGATTTATGGATCGTCCTTTGCCGACTTCCTGCTCGGGCAGCCGCAGCAGACGGGAATTACGGCCCAGTTGGTCAAGAACTACCTGCGCGGCAACTCCTGGGACTGGTATGTGCAGGATGACTGGCGTGCCAAAGCCAACTTCACCGTCAGCTACGGCCTGCGCTGGGAGTACTTCTCGCCCTACTCCGAGAAGAACAACCATCTTGTGAACCTGGACCTGACGGGGAGTGGCGCCAACCTGCAGATTGCCAATGTATGCGCTACGGGATGCTCCCAGACCGCCAGCCAGTTCGGCACACCGCCCTCGCTGGTAAAGCCGGACAAGGCGTTGTTCTCGCCGCGCGTGGCGATTGCCTGGTCGCCCAGGTTCGCCTCGTGGGCCAAGAATACCGTGGTGCGGTCCAGCTTCGGCATCAACTACAACACCGGAGCGTATTCGAGCTTCGCGCATTCTCTTGCGGCCCAGCAGCCCTTCGCCATCACCCAAACCAACACGCTCAGTACGCCCAACAGCCCGACCACCTGCACCATGGCCAACATGTCGTGGAACACGCCGTTGAGCACGGCGAATCAGAACACCACCGGCTTCAACTGTTCCACGCAGACCACCCAGAGCAACTACGGCGTCGATCCCAACTACCGCCTCGGCCAGGTCGAGGTGTGGAACCTGGGCATCCAGCGGACGCTGCCCCAGGGCACAGTGCTGAACATCGACTACACCGGGTCCTTCGCCGGCAATCTGGACATGCTGCGCGCGCCCAACCGCAACGCGTTAGGGATTCTCAACCCATCTTCGGTGCAGTTTAGATACGAGGATTCGCTCGGTTACCAGCGCAGCAATGTGCTTGCGATCAACTTGCGCGAGAGGATGCATAAGGGAGTCTCGCTACAGGCAACATATACCCTTGCGCACTCCATCGACGATGCCTCTACGGTAGGCGGCGGCGGCGGCGGCGGATCGATCGCCCAGGACGACCAGAACCTGGGCGCGGAGGAGGCCAACTCCAGCTTCGTCCGGCCCCAGACGCTGAGCGGCAACTTCGTTATCGAACCTCCCTTCGGCCCCAACCGCGCCTTCTTCAACAAAGGCGGCATAACGTCCCACATCGTCGACGGATTCAACGTCTCCGGCAGCTTTACCTACGGCTCGGGCACCCTCGCCACGCCGTCTTATTCGGGAACCCCGGCTGAGGTTGCATCCGGGGCCGGAAGTTCTCTCCGGCCCAACCGCGTTCCCGGCCAGGCCATCAAGGGCGCGCACACTCTCGCCGCGTGGTTCAACACGGCGGCATTTTCCACTCCCACCCCTGGAACCTATGGCAACGCCACGCGCAACTCCATCGAGATGCCCGACGCCCTTTCATTCAGCGGTTCGCTCTCCCGTAGCATTTCGTTTGGAAGCACGCGCAGCATGGAGATGCGGCTCAACGTCAACAATGCGCTGAACACCGTACGCTATGGCAACGCGAACACTTCGATCAACTCACCATCCTTCGGGGAAATAACCTCGGCGGGGGGGATGCGGTCCTTCTCCTATAGTTTGATGTACAGGTTCTAACTACAGTCGTAAGTCATAAGTTATAGAAGCGCTGAACGGATTGTCGTTTTGAAAGGGCGGAACTTCAGTCCCGCCGCATGAGTCGAACACTAGTGGGGCTTTAGCCCTTGAGGGAATCTGGATCTCGGCGAAGTCCACGATTCAAACCCTCCGTGCAGTACACAGCAGAAACGAAGGAGACGGCAATGCAACGAGTGATGGCGGCGGTTTTGGTGGCAGCAATGGTGGTTTCACCGGCAGGTGTGCCGGTTACGGCCATGGCGCAGCAGCCGGTCTCTAACGTGAAATCCAAGTCGCTCGTCGCATACGTCAATCGTGTGCTGACCAACGTCGTGGTGCGCGATAAAAAGACAGGCGAGCTGATCAAGGGCCTCAAGGCGACCGACTTCACCATCTCCGAAGACAAGAAGCCGCAGCAGATCACCACCTTCGACTACCAGAACATCGACTCGGCCGTTACCCTCGCCGAGACCACCACCGTCTCCGGCGTCACAACCACCAAGAAGAAGACCATCGCCGACCTGGTCAACAACGACTTCGCCGCCGCCCCCGACGAGTTGAAGGACCACCGTCTCATCGTCATGTTCTTCGACCTCAGCAGCATGCAGCCCGAAGACATCACACGCGCCGTCGACGCGGCCAAGGATTACATCAATAACAAGATGGCCCCGGCCGATCTCGCGGCATCCGTCAGCCTGCTCGCCAGCCTCAGCATGGACCAGGACTTTACCAACGACAAGTCCGCCCTGCTGGCCGCCGTCAGTAAGTACGACCCCTCCGAGAGCGGCGGCTACGCCATGGGCAGCGAAGGCGGCGACAGCGACGGCACCTCCGACGACTCCTCCAGCTTCACTGCCGACGACAGCGAATTCAACGCACTCAACACCGACCGCCAGCTCTATGCCATCCGCACCATCTGCAAGTCCATCGAGAAGGTCGAGCAGAAGAAGAGCATGTTGTACTTCTCCGGCGGACTCTCCCGCCAGGGCATCGAGAACCAGGCCAGCATCCGCGCAGCCACCAACGAGTGCGTCAAGGCGGACACCGCAATGTACGCCGTCGATACCCGCGGCCTACAGGCCCTCAACGCCGTCGGCGACGCTTCGCAGGGCAGCCGCCGCGGCACGTCCGCCTATAGCGGCGCAGCCATGCAAGGCCAGTTGAACTCCAACTTTAACTCGCAGGAGACCCTCGGCACCCTCGCCAGCGACACCGGAGGCAAGCTCTTCGTCGACTCCAACGACTTCGCGCCCGCCTTCCAGCAGGTGCAGCACGACTCCGAGGCCTACTACATCATCGGCTACCGCGCCACCAACGTCGCGCGCGATGGCACCTATCGCCACCTTTCCATTACCCTGAAGGGCCATCCCGAGGCCACTCTCGAGTACCGCCCCGGCTACTATGCCCCGGCAGACTTCCAGCACGCCAAGTCCGAGGACCGCGAACTCGCCCTCACCGAGCAGATGCGCAGCGATGTTCCAGCCACCGATGTCGCAATCTATCTCCAGGCCCTCTACTTCCGCCTCGAGGACGGCAAGTTCTTCATCCCCGTCTCGCTCGTCATCCCCGGATCGCAGATCAACGCCGTCACGGTCAAGGACAAGGACAAGGCCACCATCGACATCCGCGCAACGGTCAGGAACGCGCAAAACATCGTCGTCGGACAGTTGCCGCCCAACACAACTGTGAAACTCGACCTCGATGCCAACCAGATGCTGATCAAGAAAAACGTTCAGTACTCCACCGGATGGACGCTCGCGCCAGGCAAGTACCACATCAAGTTCGTCGTGCGAGAGAACCAGTCCGGCAACATGGGCAGCTTCGAGACCGACATCCAGGTCCCGGACATGAAGAAGACCCCGCTCAAGCTCAGCTCGGTCGTTATGAGCAGCCAGCGCACGCCAAACACCGTCAAGAAGAACCTCGACCCGCTGGTGCGCGACGGCCAGGAGTGGGTGCCCAACGTCTCCCACGTCTTCCGCCAGGACCAGCATCTCTTCTTCCTCTATGAGGTCTACAGCCCCACCAAGGACAAGGACTCCGCCGCCACGTCCGCCACCCAGGCAGCAACCCAGGCCGCGAATCCCGGCCTCACCAAGAAGGAAGCCGCCCCCGTCCGTGTGCTCACCAGCATCGAGTTCCTGCTCGGCGGTGTCAAGGTCTATGAAACCCCGATGGTCGAGGCAACCTCCATCAACATCCCGGAGCGCGACGCGGTTGGCTTCCAGTTCGATGTCCCGCTCACCGGCCTCAAGCCCGGTACCTACGTCTGCCAAGTCAACGTCATCGACGATGCGGGAGGCACATTCACCTTCCCGCGCATGGCCCTGCGCATCACCCCGCCCGCCGCCCCACCGCCAACCGCGACCCCAGTGGCCGCGGTCGCCTCGCCCGCACCAACCCCTGCGCTTTAGTACAGTGGCGGGTTGGCCCACACACCGTTTTTCTCGGCCACTTGAAGACTCCGTGCCCCATTCATCGCGCCTTTTGTGATGATGGCATGTCGTGCCGTTGCTCGGTAAGCGCCGAAGGCGCGTCCCATACCAGCTTGGGCGAAGCCCCAGGGTTCCGGCCCATCCAATCCCCGAGGGCTGAAGGCCCGACCCATCGCCTGCTCATAGCCCATAGCTCATAGCCGAAGAAAAAAATCGCCGTCCCCCACCCATCCGCTCCGTCATCCCGACCGCAGCGCGAACAAACCAAACACTCCGTCATCCCGACCGCAGCGCGAACAAACCAAACACTCCGTCATCCCGACCGCAGCGCGCAGCGCGCAGTGGA
The DNA here is from genome assembly GCA_003142215.1 of Granulicella sp. Classification (GTDB taxonomy): domain Bacteria; phylum Acidobacteriota; class Terriglobia; order Terriglobales; family Acidobacteriaceae; genus Edaphobacter. The sequence goes on from PLOT01000225.1 coordinate 22,660, forward strand.
GGGACCCCCGCATTGGCCTTTGTCTTTGCCGTTGTCTGTTCTTCGCTGCTGTCTGTTCTTTCGGAGGGAGCATGGGGCTTCAGCCCCATGAATAAGGCCAATCAAATCAAGGGGCTTCAGCCCCGGATCTTTTTTTCGCTCCATGACCCGCAAAAACCCCAGCAAATCCGCGTGTCAAGTCCCTCGACACCCCAAAATCCACCTAACCAACACCAACTAAACCA
>PLOT01000131.1:0-12104 GCA_003142215.1 Granulicella sp.
TCTCTCGGCGCGGAGTTCTGGAAGAGCGCCCGCGTCGTCATGCCTAGCGGCAAGACTTCCGTTCACCTTCGCCTCGATAGCGATATTGTCGAGTGGTTCAAGGCGAATGGAAAAGGCCACCTGACCCGGATGAACTCGGTTCTCCGAGCGTATGTAGAAACGCAGAAGCGCTGTGCATAACTTGGCCTGATGCTGGAGAACGCGAAAGCTCCAGTGGATGTACTCACACGCGTACAATCGTGTGCAGATCGGGCAGCGTGCTCGGCAAACACTTGGAACAGAGGAATCGATGCAACGCACGAAGATTTCCGAGCTTGGTAAGTTGAGCTTGCAGGACGATGGGGGACTCATTTGTTCGGTTACCTCAGACGAGCCGCCGTCGCTCGATCTATCTGCTCTCAAAGCGTCATTTGCCTTGGCTTCTCCTGATCCAAGTGACCTGACAATAGGAGATCTGGTTGCTCATTGGGATCATGGTGTTGCTCGCTACAGTGGAACCAAGAGCGTCGGCACAGCAGACGGTGAAAATGCTGACTTCCTAGTTCTCAAGTTTGCCGAATGTGGCCAGCTTTATGTGCCCGCCGCACGAAGTGGTCTCGTTCAAAAGCTAGGGAGAACGGCCTGCCAGTTGAGCAAACTGGATGGAAAAAGTACCAAACGACCGCGGTCGTATTGCATCGAGGCTTTGCCGGACGCATATCAGTGGACAGGTATTGGAAAATTTCCTGAGTTTCCAAAGGAGCAGCGCAAGCAACGCTTAGAACGTATCACTCAAGGAAAAATATACCGAAAGGAACAACAACAAGTTGAGACGCAATTTTATGCAGAGGTGTCCGAATGGCGCAGGGCTTGCACTGCTTACCTGACGGCCCTTCACGCAAGTCCGAATTACCGGCAGGCAAGTCAGGAGTTCTTTGAGCGACAAAACAGTGAGCCATTGCCTTTGCTTGACTGGTGGTCTTACCGAGCGGTTGTCCTTCGAGTGGGACCAATCGAACTGGCCAACGATCTCAATCACGACGAACTCGTTTTGCTAATCAAGCAGTATGTGTTGCGGCGTGACCGTAGCATCGAGAAAATACGGCGTGAAGTGGAGACTCTCGAGAATTTCGGACGGCTTGCAAGCGTGGTTCGCGAGCCCATACCGGAAGAAGTGCGACTGTTTGTTTGGCGTCGGGACAATGGCCAATGCGTACGCTGCTGTTCCCGAGAGCGCCTGGAATTCGATCACATCATTCCGGTCATAGCTGGTGGCAGCAGCACGGAACGTAATATCCAGCTTTTGTGTGAGTCATGTAATAGATCAAAGGGTGCGACAATATAGGAATCAGAAGGGTATATAAACCTCAGCTTTTTCAGCGTTATGGGGTCTGGGGAGCAAAGGAACAGCGAACCGAATTAAGGGCAAAAAGGTGGTCTGGATAAATGTTCGTTTTGTCGGATCATGCGTTTGCATGATACTTGGAGGTGCTTCGAATGAGTATGTGGTGGTGGTGGCTCCCCGGCTGGCATAAGAAATGGAAACTAGAGAAGCAGCGTTTGAAACTGGAAGAATCCCGCACGGCGGTGCTATCGCAGATTGCTGGTCGGCTATTTGATATAGATCAGATGGCACAACGTCCCCGCAGTGCTGACAATGACCCTATAAATGAGACATTACTGGAAACATTGCGCCAAGGCTTGGCGAAAATTGCGGAGGCCGCCAAACAAGCAGACGTCGATAGACTCGACGATTTAGCTGATGATGCAAACAGGCAAACAACCTTCAGCGCTTACCTTTGTCCACGGGAGGAAGTAAGGATTGAAGGCAATCTGACCATAGAACTAATGAAGTGGTGGGGCGTTCCAAAATCACAGATCGAGAGACTACGTGAATTGCTCGTGGATCAATTAGAGGGCAAAAATCTGGAAGATGCCAGAAGTGCATTGCATGCCCTCTTCAAAGAAAGAGATGATTGGGAGGAATACAGAGACGATTACGAGGACGCGATGCGGCGTAGCGCGCGGTGGCTCTTTGGGGCGGCTGTGATCCTTCCACTGGCGGCAGTAGGCTCCTTCTACATGGCGTTCCGTTTCGGATCGCTGGTTTTTGCGTCGTTGATTGTCGTCGGGTTTTTATTTGCAGGAGCAGCGGGCAGCTGTGTCAGCGTTCTTTCAAAACTGCCAGCGTTAGAAGTGTGTCGTTCTGAAAAGCTCGACTCTTACGACCGGCTGATTTGGAGCCGTATTAGTATCGGCACGACTGCAAGTTTAATCGGGTGCGGTTTGCTTGGATGGGGAATCATGCCTATTTCAGTTCAAGGACATGCTTTTGCAGAAATACTCGATGCTAGTTATTTAACGACAGCATCGACCTTTGGGGTTGCTCTAAAAATGCTGATTTTCTTAGCCATTCCCCTGCTGTTCGGATTCAGCGAACGTGCATTGCTATCATTCGAGCGGCGAGTTTTTGACGTGTCGGATAAATCTCAAAAAGACTAAGCTTTGCAACCGTTGGGACAAACGGGGTAAGTTTTGACCCACGACTGCTGCCTGTTGTTTCCAAGGGCTTCCATGGGTCAAATGTCACGGCCATAATTACCCCATGAAATACGGCTATGCCCGCGTATAGATCGGGCCTTCAGCCCTCGGTTCTATTAGGTGCGAGCACCTGGGGCGATGCCCCAGGCTGGTATAGGGCGCGCCGTTGGCGCTGGGCGTGCGGCGGGTGGACGGAACATGCGACAATCGTGTTAACGAGCCATGTCAAAACTCCCCGTTGTACCCGCACCAGAAGATGCAGCGCCAGCCGTCTCCGCATCGGCGCCAGTTGTTCCCGCATCCGCGAAGGCTGTTCCCACGCCTGCCGGGATTACGCCCGAGCTGCTGAAGACGCACAGCATTACGGCGGAGGAGTACGCGAGCATCCAGAAGAAGATGGGGCGCGTGCCGAGCCTGACCGAGTTGGGCATATTTAGCGTGATGTGGAGCGAGCATTGTTCGTACAAGAGCAGCCGCGTACACCTGAAGCGGCTGCCGACCAANNAGCTACGTTGAGCCGTTCCAGGGTGCGGCGACGGGCGTGGGCGGGATTCTGCGCGACATCTTCACCATGAACGCTCGACCGCTGGCGGTGATGGACTCGCTGCGATTTGGGCCGCTAGACGAGGAAGAGAAGGACGCGACGCTGCGGCGGCGCAACCATGGGATTGTGAATGGCGTGGTGGGCGGCGTGGCCAGCTACGGGAACTGTTTCGGCGTGCCGAACCTGGCGGGCGAGACGAAGTTCGAGGCGTGCTACAGCGGCAATCCGCTGGTGAATGCGTTTGCGCTGGGGTTGGTGAAGAAGGACGAGATTTTTTATGCCAAGGCGACGGGCGTGGGCAACCCGGTGATCTACGTGGGGGCGAAGACGGGGCGCGACGGCATCCACGGCGCGACGATGGCCAGCGAAGAGTTTACGGAGGATTCGGAGGCGAAGCGGCCCAACGTGCAGATGGGCGACCCGTTCATGGAGAAGCTGCTGCTGGAGGCTTGCCTGGAGGCGATGAGTCTGAAGTCCGGCGCGGTGGTGGGCATACAGGACATGGGCGCGGCGGGATTGACCTGCTCGACCTGCGAGATGGGCGCGCGCGGCGAGTTGGGGTTGACGATTGAGCTGGACCTGGTGCCGCAGCGGGCGACGGGCATGACTGCGTACGAGATCATGCTGAGCGAGAGCCAGGAGCGGATGCTGTTGGTGGCGGACAAAGGACGCGAGGGCGAGGTTCTGGCGGTGTTTGCGAAGTGGGGGCTGGACGCTTCGATTGTGGGAATTGTGACGGCGGACGATACGATGCGCGTGACGCATCATGGGGAATTGGTCGCGGAGATTCCCAACAAGGCGCTGACCGATGAGGCTCCGGTGTACCATCGGCCAGTGGGTGTGTGGAAGGCTCCGGTGCCGATGGATCCTCCGGCGTGGGTTGTGGAGGAGCTGAAGAAGCCAAGAGATTACACGGCGGATTTGAAAAAACTTCTCGCGTCCGCGAATATTTGCGACAAGCGATGGGTGTTTGAGCAGTACGACTCGATGGTTCAGAGCAATACCGTGCAGGGGCCGGGCGGCGAGGCTGGCGTGATGCGCATCAAGGGGACAGGTTCAGCGGATCGGCATGAGGGCGTGCTGGGAGAGCTGGCCAAGCTGGTCGCCGAGTCGTCGCCGGAGGGTGAGGCTATGCTGGCGACGGGCAATCCGGAGGCGACGAATCCGGTGGTTGCGCCGGGGGCTTCGCATGAGTCGAGCGCGAAGAAGCCGGAGCGGGGGCTGGCGATGGCGCTGGCGGGCAATGGGCGGTGGTGCTGGCTGGACCCGAAGCTGGGCGCGATGCATGCGGTGGCGGAGGCGGCTCGCAAGGTGGCTTGCACGGGCGCGACTCCGGTGGCCGCGACCAACTGTTTGAACTTCGGGAACCCGGAGAAGCCGGAGATCATGGCGCAGTTTTCGGCGACGATCGATGGGATCGCGGAGGCGTGCACGGCGCTGGGGACGCCGATTACGGGAGGCAATGTTTCGTTCTACAACGAGACGCGGGGGGAAGGGATCTACCCGACTCCGGTGATGGGGATTGTGGGGTTGCTGGAGGATGTGAGTAAGGCGGTGCCGGCGGCGTTTCAGAAGGCGGGCGATGCGATTTTGCTTTTGACTCTGCCAGTCGGAACGACGGGAACCCGGCCAGATCGAGAATTTGGTTCCACTGAGTTTGCCAAGACGATTTTGCAGACGCAATGGGGAACACCACCGTGTATGCAGTTGTTGGAAGAATTCGAACTGCACAATGCCCTGCAAGCTCTTGCGAAGAGAGGCCTGATTCATTCCGCGAGTGATGTGTCTGATGGAGGTTTAGCCGTCGCCTTGGCAAGAGCGTGCATTCCGAACAATGTTGGAGTAAGGATTTCCTTGCATCCCCAATTTCCTTTCGAAAAGTCGGGTGTGCGTGACTTGTTCGGGGAGGATAGTTCTCTCGCCCTTGTCACTTGCGACCCTTCAAATGTAGATGTATTGAAGCAAGTTGTTGACGAGTTTGGTTTCGTCTTCCCGATGAACTTAGGAGAAACGATCGAACCAAGTAAATCCGTGGAGGCTGATTTTGAAATCTCATTTCCGGGTCGAGGTTCCGCGGTGAGCACTACTCTTTCTGAGTTGCGCGCTGCATACGCGACTACGCTTGAATCGCAGCTTGCGGCGGAGGTGGTGACCGCATGAGGGAGCAGATGGCAGCTACGGTGGAAGGCCCGGGGCTAAAGCCCATTGAATCCATCGGCGCACTTCGTGGGGCTGAAGCCCCACGCTCCCTCCGAGAGGCAAAGGGAGGCGTACCTCAGCGGCTAAAGCCGGAGTCTGGGCTGGGCGGTTACGGCACGGCTGAAGCCGTGCCCTTAAGCAAGACAGCCAGGGTGGGTGCGAGCGAAAGACAAATGCGGGGGTCCCTCGACTGCGCGCTGCGCGCTCCGCTCGGGATGACGGCATCTAATGATGGGATGACGGCGGTTGATGGGTGTGATGTGAATGATGCGGAGGACGGCACGCCGTTCGATAAGCTGCGGGAGGAGTGCGGCATTATGGCGGTGTATGGGCATCCGGATGCCGCGCGGATGACGTTCTGGGGCTTATATGCGTTGCAGCATCGCGGGCAGGAGTCGGCGGGGATTGCCAGCGCGGACGGACACGATGTAAACGACATCAAGGGCATGGGGTTGGTGAGCGAGATCTTTACCGACGAGGTGCTGGCGCGACTGCCCGGGCACATTGCAATCGGGCACACGCGCTACTCTACGACGGGGGACTCGGCGCTGTTGAACGCGCAGCCGATCTCGGTGGAATCGACGATGGGGCTGATCGCGATTGCGCACAATGGGAACCTGGTGAACCTGGGGAACTCGAAGGAGCGGCTGGAGAGGGATGGCGCGGTCTTCCAGACGACGTCGGACTCGGAGATCATCATCCAACTGATTGCGCATTCGCGCTGCAACACGCTGGTGGACTGCATTGCGGAGTCGCTGGCGCAGGTGGACGGAGCGTTTTCGATTGTAATGATGACGCGCAACCGGATATTTGCGGCGAGGGACCCGCATGGGTTCCGGCCACTCTCGATGGGGCGGATCGCCGGGGTGAACGGCGAGCCGGACACGTTTGTGTTTGCGTCGGAGACGTGCGCGTTCGACCTGCTGCACGCGAAGTATGAGCGCGACGTGCGGCCGGGCGAGTTGGTGATGGTGAGCGAGGATGGAGTGACCAGCCGGAGGTTTGCGCCGGAGACGGTGCCTCATGCGAGCTGCATCTTTGAGCATGTCTACTTTGCGCGACCAGACTCGCGCGTCTTCGGACGATGGGTGCAGCAATCGCGCGACGAGATGGGACGGCAACTGGCGCGGGAGAGTGGCGTGGATGCGGACCTGGTGGTCCCGGTGCCGGACTCGGGCGTGACGGCGGCGCTGGGCTATGCGGCGGAGAGCGGGATTCCGTTCAACTTCGGGCTGATCCGCAACCATTACGTGGGGCGGACGTTNNACGACGAGCCGCAAGATTGTGCGGATGTGCCGGGCGGCGGGCGCGGCGGAGGTACACATGCGGATTTCGTGTCCGCCGACGATCAGCCCATGTTTTTATGGGGTGGACACGCCGTCGACGCGCGAGTTGATCGCGGCCAACAAGTCGATCGAGGAGATACGGGAGTTTATCGAGGCGGACTCGCTGGCGTACCTGTCGCTGGTGGGGTTGACGTACTCCTGTACAACGAATGAACCGGCGAATGGGATGTCGCCGGCGAGCTTCTGCACGGCATGCTACACGGGGGTGTATCCGACGCAGTGGGTGGATGTGGAGGATATTCTGCCGGCGGGTGCGCTGGTCGGATAGCGCGTAGAACGACTGCGGATCTTCGCTAATACAACGGATGCGGGAAACCCGCGTCGATCAAATCAGTTCGAAGTGGATTTGACGACCGACAGCGGTTGCGGCTTTGAAGAGCGTGTTGAGGGTGACAGCGTCGTTTTCAGAATCGAGCAGACGATCAAGGGCGGCGCGGCTGGTGTTCATGCGCCGGGCCATGTTGGTCTTGGACAGCTTCTGGTCGATCATCTGCTGGTTGATCTGGCGGGCGAGGACACGCTTGATCGCGACGGCGGTTGTCTCTTCATAGATGCCTTCTTCGCGGAGCCAGTCGTTGAAGCTGCTGCCGATGTTTTTCTTCTTCATTGGGCGTCTCCCTTCATCCGTTTCAAAGCCAGATCAATCTCTTGCGTGGGCGTGGTCTGCGTCTTCTTGATGAAGCCGTGCAACAGAACCATCTGTCCGCTAGTCACGCAGAAGATAATTCTGGCGATTCTCCCTTGCGTCAGCGAACTGCGAACTTCCGATAGACTGCGGCCAAGCGAACGAACTAACGGCAAACCTAGCGGCCAAGCAAACTCCACGTCCTTGATGTCCTCGCCGATGATCCGGCGGTCTTCCGGCGGAAGCTCCTTCAGCCATTCACGGACGGGTTCGCGGCCATTCGAGTTTCGATAGAAAAGGGGCGGGAGTCGCTTTAGGTCCACCAGTTAATCGTACCAGAAATGGTACATGCGATCAAACTCTCTTGGCCGACAACGGAGGCAAAGGATGATTGCTGCAAAAAATGCAAGAGAAATCTCGACTTGGATTAATCAATGAGGATGAAACGACTGGACTGGGTTAGAAATTCCCGAACTGACTTGGATCGCTTTAGCCTTTTAATATCTTCCAAGTCCAGACCTCTTATGACTTCGTAAATACTATCTCGCTCGCCCTCAAACTCTCGGATCTTGTTGATGAAGTCTTGTTCAACGGGTAACTTGCCGTATTTTTCGTACCACCGACGGGCAAACAATAAAATCGGAACCATTTCACCGCTCTTGGTTTCATTGCAACCTCTTTGACCTTCGGCCCGTGGTTGCTTTGCGCAACAGGGTAATACCGTGTCCCATGTGTAATCACCGTTTTCCTTTCGGTCCAATCCAGCTGCTGCCGTTGGCAAGGGGTTACCACAGTAAAAACATTTACCGGTAGCTACGATTGCAGCGTATTGATGAAAAGTTAGATCCCATTTGTGCTTGTTGAACCTAGCTTGAGAACCGCCCAAATTGTATCTTCCACCCAAAGTGCGCGACCGCGCTTTTGTGTGTTTGTTCTCGCATGAACGGCAGCGTCCATAACCACTTACGACCACAGCAGACGAAGCATTACCGGCTACCAGTGGTTCTTTACATCGACTACATTCGCCTTTCATTCTTTACTCCAGTAAGGCGTCCTAGAAGAGGCTGTGTTTACGGGGCAGTTCGATGCCGAGGTGCTCGTAGGCGAGGCGGGTGGCTACGCGGCCGCGGGGGGTGCGGTCGAGGAAGCCGATCTGGATGAGGAAGGGTTCGTAGACCTCCTCCAGCGCGTCCTGCTCCTCGGCGAGCGCGGCGGCGAGGGTGTTGAGACCGACCGGGCCGCCGTCGTACTTCTCGATGATGGTGCGCAGCAGGCGGCGGTCGAGCTCGTCGAAGCCGTGGGCGTCGACCTCCAGCAGCGAGAGTGCGGCCTGCGCGGTGGGGCGGTCGATGCGGCCTGAGGCGCGAACTTCGGCGTAGTCGCGGACGCGGCGGAGCAGGCGGTTGGCGATGCGCGGAGTTCCGCGCGAGCGCATCGCAATTTCGGCGGCGCCGTCCTGGTCGATGGGGACGCCAATGACCTCGGCCGAGCGGGTGACGATGAAGCGCAGCTCGTCGTCGGTGTAGAACTCCAGGCGGAGAAGGATTCCGAAGCGGCTTCGTAAGGGAGACGACAACAGGCCGGGGCGCGTGGTGGCGGCGACGAAGGTGAAGGGGCGAATCTCCATGACGTGGGTGCGCGCGGCGGGGCCCTGGCCGATGATGATGTCGAGCTTGTAGTCCTCGAGCGCGGTGTAGAGCTTTTCTTCGAGGACGGGCTGCAGGCGGTGGACCTCGTCGAGGAAGAGAACCTGGCGCTCGCGCAGGTTGGTGAGGATGGCTGTCAAATCACCTTGGATTTGCAAGGCGGGGCCGGACGTCTGCTGGAAGCCGACGTCGAGCTCGTTGGCGATGATGGTGGCCAGCGTGGTCTTGCCCAGGCCGGGCGGGCCGAAGAGGAGGACGTGGTCGAGGGCTTCGCCGCGGGATTTGGCGGCCTGGAGCGCGATGGCTAGCTGCTCTTTCGCCTTCTCCTGGCCGATGAACTCGGCGAGGCGAGTGGGGCGGAGCTTGAGTTCGAATGCGCTGTCGTCGTCGATGGAGCCGGCGGAGACGAGGCGGTCGGCTTCGGGCGAGACGGGTTTGGGATGCGGCTTTTTGGGATGTTCCACGCTAAGGCGATAGTAGGGCGAATGGCGGGATTGAGCAAGATCAGGATTGGTATGGGGCGGAAGTGCGCGAAGGGGGACGGAGAGAACAAGCAACGGCGAAATACGGGGGTCCCTCCACTCCGCTACGCTCCGGTCGGGATGACGATCCGAATGAGTCGATGACGATCTATCTCAATGCCATTGCGGTGGGGCTACTTGGTGTCGATTTTGAGGGTGATGTTGAACTCGACGCGGGAGTCGAAGGAGCTGATGTTTTTGACGGCGCTTTTTTTGCCTGCGAACTCGGCCCAGAGCTGGCAGTCGGAGTTGGGGGCGACCTGGCCGAAGCGGAAGGTGCCGTCGTCGGCGGCGATATAGCTGCGGACGGCGAGCGAGTGGCCGTCCTTGAGAAAGATGGTGGCGCCCTTGAGGCCGGCGTCTGACTTATCGACCACCTTGCCCTGCACCACGCGCTGGGCCTGCGATTGCGCGAGGAGCCGGGGTGAGGACGGGACAAGCGAGAAGGCCAGCGCAGCCATGCAGCAGAGGAGCGCGAGGAGGCGGGCAAGGCGGCTGTGTGGATGGGAGTGAGGGGTCATAGAGGCTATGATACGCGGGCAAGGCTTGGCCGTTGCGGGTGCGGGGAGCATTACTCCTCGTCTTCTTCGATTGCGAGCGTATCGTCCTCATCGTCGTAGCCTGTGACGTCGACGGGGGCGAGTTCGAGGGGGTCGGTGGAGACCACCTCCAGCTCCATTCCGCACTCATCGCACTGCAGGGTTTCGCCCTCTTCCACTTCGTCGGGATCGATGGGGATGGGGGTATCGCATTCGGGACAGACAACAGCCATAATAGGAGCCTCCGCAGCTTAGAGGTTGAATTCGGCCTGCGGGATGTCCCCACAGGTCACTTTGCGCCACCCTCCCCGGGACCCACGCCCTGGGAAACGCAACGGCACACCCGCCTGCGATAGTTTTAGTGGCGGACTGGCGGTACGTCAAGCACAGACGATTCTCACAGGCAATTGGTTTCAAAAAATTGTGAGGGCGGGCGCGCGGGACGGGGCGGGGCGGTCGAGGCTGACGCGCGGGATGTGGTGAAATAAAGAGGAGACGAAAGAGGCCATGGCGCGCGGCAACACAATTTCGATGAGCTTTCCGCCGTTTGCGGGGGTGGTGCGCAAGCTGGTGCTGACGAATGTTGCGGTGTACTTTGGCGTTGCGGTGCTGGGGTGGCTTGCGCCCGGGCTGGCCGGAGCGCTGGTGGACATACTGCAGCTTCAGCCGTCGGCGGTGGCGCGCGGCGAGATATGGCAGCTTGGGACGTACTGCTTCATACATCTTGGGCTGTGGGAGATATTGTTCGCGATGCTGACGCTGTGGTTCTGCGGCTCGCTGCTGGAGGGCGCGTATGGCGGCCGCTGGCTGAAGGAGCTGTACTTCACGTCGGCGATCGGCGGCGCGGCGGTGGCGTCGGCGATCTCGTTCACGCATGTGCTGCGGTTGAGCCCGGAGAGCTACGCCATGGGAGCTTGGGCGGGGATCTTCGGGGTGATGATTGCGATCGCGCTGCGCATGGGCGACACGGAGTTCCTGCTGTTTCCGCTTCCGTTCAGCATTCGCGCCAAGTATCTGGTGACGATTTATATCTTGATTGCGGTCGCGATCCTGCTGAAGGACGCGAATGAATTTGGCGCGTTGTTGCAGCTCTCGGGGGCGCTCGCTGGATGGCTCTATGTGCGCTACGCGCCGCGGCGGGGGCTGGCGTTCGGGTTTGGCGAGCAGTACTTCGGGCTGCGCAATGCGTACTACCGCGCGAAACGGCGGCGGGCGGCGCGCAAGTTCGAGGTGTACATGGGCAAGCAGGGGCGCAAGGTGAGCTTCGACAAAGAGGGAAGGTACGTCGATCCCGAAGAGAAGAAGGACCCCAACGACAAGCGGTGGATGAATTAATCGCGGATATTGTTCGGTTCAGTGACTATTGAAGACGGGCTTGTGTTGGCATATGCCGTGGCCTATACTGTGCGTAGAGGTGGAGTGCGATGGGAAGCGCCATACAAACCCGTTCCGTTCGACTCTTCCGCAATGGAAGAAGCCAGGCGATCCGCATTCCGCGCGAGTTTGCGCTGCCGGGCAACGAAGCCACCATCTCGCGTGATCGCAAGGGCCGGCTGATTGTGGAAGCCGTCAAGAAACCGAACGTAATGGATCTGGTGAAACTTTTGCATTCGTGGGAGCCCCTCTCCGATGAAGACGCCATGCCCCCGATTGATAAGCTAACTGTTGAGCCATTCGACCTCTGATGCCTACGTATCTGCTCGACTCCAATGCTCTCTCGGATATGATTCGCAACCCTGGTGGAACTGTCTCGCAGCAGTTTGAACACAAGGCGGTCGACCCATCAAATAGAGTGCTCACGAGCATTGTCACGGCTTGTGAAATACGCTATGGCGTGGTGAAAAAGGGATCGAGAACTCTTTCCGAGCGTGTCGATCAAACGCTCACATCGGTGGAAATAGTTCCGCTTTTGGTCGGAGTTGATGCCACGTACGCGGTCCTTCGAACGGATCTTGAGCGCAGGGGACAACTCATCGGGCCCAACGACATGCTGATTGCAGCTCACGCGCTTGCGCTGGACGCGATTCTGGTGACGGACAACGTCCGTGAGTTCAAGCGAGTGAAGGGACTGAAGATCGAAAACTGGCTGCGCGCCTAGCTGCGTTTCGCGATGCGGAGGTGGAGGTCGCGGAGCTGGAGGCCGCTGACCGGGGTGGGGGCGTCG
>PLOT01000131.1:12125-21474 GCA_003142215.1 Granulicella sp.
CATGCCGAGGGAGCGGAAGATCTCGGCCTGCACGTCCTTGCGGTGGATACGGATGGAGCCGGAGCCTAGTTCTGTGCCGTTGAGGACAACGTCATAGGCGAGCGCGCGGACGGCCCCCTTGTCGCTGGTGAGGCGGCCGGCCTGGATGTCGTCCTCGTGCGGCGAGGTGAAGGGATGGTGCGCGGCGTCCCAGGTCTTGGACTCCTCGTTCCATTCGTACATGGGGAAGTCGGTGACCCAGGCGAATTTGTAGTCGGCGGCGGTTCCGGTCCTGGCGAAGCGGCCGTGCTTGTCGGCGAACTTTGCGCCGAGTTCGAGACGCAGCGCGCCGACACGCTTGTAGATCCACTGCGGATCGTAGTTCCACGAGGCTGGCGTGCCGAGCTTGGGAGTGACGACGGTGATGAGGTCGGCTGCCGAGAGCGCGGGAACGCCGAGGCTGGCGGCGAGGGCGGCGGAGATGGCGTCGGACAGCGGCGTAAAGTCCGGGCTGGTGCGCAGACGAACGACGTCCAGCAGGTCGAGGCCGCAGTCGCCGAAACCGGCGCGGACTTCGCTCAGCAGCTTCTTGCGCTCGGTGCCGCTGAGCTCGCCGATGCCGGGAATGACGAAGCCGAGGACGGGCAACGATTGCTCGATTTTGAGCGTGGTGCGAAGCTCGGGCGTGAGGATTTCGCTAAGCGAGACCATGGCGGGCATGCGCATGTCTGGCTTGTCGATGCCGTAGTTCTTGATCGCTTCGTCATACGTCATACGCACGAACGGCGTCGTCAGCGCGATGCCGGCGGCGGCGAAGGCGGCGGTGAGGAAGCCCTCGGCGACGCGGAAGATGTTGTCCATCTGCGGGAAGGACATTTCGAGGTCGATCTGGGTGAACTCGGGCTGGCGGTCGGCGCGCAGGTCCTCGTCGCGGAAGCAGCGGGCGATCTGGAAGTAGCGGTCGAAGCCGGAGACCATGAGGATCTGCTTGAAGATCTGCGGCGACTGGGGAAGAGCGTAAAAGCTGCCCGCGTGGATGCGGCTGGGGACGAGATAGTCGCGCGCGCCCTCGGGCGTGGAGCGGGTCATGAAGGGGGTCTCGATTTCGAGGAAGCCCTCGGAGACGAGGTAGTTGCGGATGGCCATGGCGACTTTACTGCGGAGCGCAAAATTCGCTTGCATTTCAGTCCGGCGCAGATCGAGGTAGCGATACTTCAGGCGTACCTCTTCGTTGGCGATGGCGTCTTCGGCGGGCGAGAAGGGCGGCGTCTTGGCTTCGTTGAGAAGCAGGAGTTCGCTGGCGACGACTTCGATCTCGCCGGTGGGCATGTTGGGGTTGTCGAGTCCCTCGCCACGGCGGCGGACGCGGCCCTTGACGGCGACGACGTACTCCGGACGGGCGGCGTCGGCTTTGGCGTGGGCGGCTGTGACCTTCTCGTCGACCATGACCTGCGCGATGCCGGAGCGGTCGCGCAGATCGAGGAAGATGAGGCCGCCGTGGTCGCGGCGGCGGTTGACCCAGCCCATGAGCACGACATCCTGCCCCGCGTCTTCGGCGCGAAGCTCTCCACACATCCCGGTGCGTTGCAAATTGCCTAAAAAGTCTAATGTCACGATGTTCCTATTGTACGAAGTTTGGTGGGGCTAGCGGATGAGATGAATGTCGCAGGGTAATTGCAGCTTAGCCCAGAGCCGCTCGGCGGTGTAGATCTGGGCCCTGAGAGCTATACCCAGTGCCAGGCATGCACGGTCTCCGAGGGAGAGGCCAACGTGCGCGGTAGAAGTTCTTAAGGCACCTGTGATGGCGGCGTGTTCTTCCGTGAAGGGGACGACCTCTTCTACGACGGAGAGCAGTTCGGCCAAGGCCTGGCGCCCGAACCGTCCTCTTTCCGCCAGCTTGGTGTGAACTTCGGCAAGGTTGACGGTGCCGATCACCGCATCCATCAGGACTGCGGCGACCCTGTCTGCTCCCAGCTCGTCATCGAGAAGCGCCAACACGGCTGAGGCATCGAGAACATACTTACTCACGCGACGCCTCGGCACGCCGCTCGGCGAGCAATTCGTCGACGAGCGAGCGGCCGGGTTGACGATAGGGGCGCATGAGCTCCTGTGCCCGCTGGATGGCCGCCTGCACCTCTTCCGGCGTCCGCCGGCGCGGAGCACTTCCAGTTGTTTCGGCGGCCTGCAAGGCGGCGCGCAGAACGAAGCTGTTCACCGAGCGGTGCTCCCGTCGAGCGGCCTGCGTGATCTGCTCGTGCTCTTCAGGGGTAGCGCGTGCACCAAGCGGCTTGCGAATTGTGGGTGAAGTTGCCATGTAGACATTATGTATACAATTTGACTACAAGTCAAGACTTCAGACGATCAACTAACGCTGCTTTTTCTATCTTCGCCTGCTCGCCGGATGCAAAGGTTTTGACGGTGAGGATGCCGGTGGCGAGTTCATCTTCGCCGAGGATGACGATGTGGCGGGCGACGCGGTCGGCGGCCTCGAAGGATTTCTTGAGGCGGAAGGCGCCGTCGCCAACCTCAACGGATAATCCGGCCCGGCGGAGTTCGCGGGCCAGGGCGAGGGCGGCGGCGTTGCGTTCGGGGCCAAGGGGGGCGATGTAGGCGTCGAGTTTGGGGGCCTCCCACTCATCGCGGTGACACTGCGATGAATGGGGCACCCCGGCCTTTGCTGCGGCGTCGGCTGCGGTCTGGGCCTGGAGGGTGAGGATGAGGCGGTCTTCGCCGATGGCGAAGCCGATGCCGGGGGCGCGCGGGCCGCCGAGCATCTCGGAGAGGCCGTCGTAGCGGCCACCGCCGAGGAGGGCGTTCTGGGTGCCGAGGCCGCTGGCTGGATCGCCGGATGAGGGAACGGTGAACTCGAAGGTGGTGCGGGTGTAGTAGTCGAGGCCGCGGACGAGGCGCGGGTTGACGGTGTACGGGACGCCGCAGGCGTCGAGTGCGGCGAGGACCTGGGCGAAGTGCTCGCGGCTGGAGTCGTCCAGGAAGTCGGCGATGCGGGGCAGCCCGTCGATGAGGGCCTGGTCGTTGGCGTCCTTGGAGTCGAGGACGCGCAGGGGATTGGTCTCGGCGCGGCGCTGGTTGTCCTCGCACATCTGGTGCTTGATGGGGGCGAGGGCGGCTTTCAATGCGGCGACGTAGCGCGGGCGGTCGGTTGCGGAGCCGACGGAGTTCAGTTCGAGTCGCCAGCCTTTTATGCCCAGCTCGTCGAGTAGGGTGGCAAGCATCTCGAGTACTTCGGCGTCGCGCAGGGGGCTCTCTGATCCGGAGGTCGTGGGCCCGAGGACCTCGACGCCGATCTGCCAGAACTGGCGGTAGCGTCCCCTTTGCGGCCGCTCGCGGCGGAACTGTGGGCCGATGTAGAAGAGCTTCTGGAGCTGGCCCGTGTCGCCGAGGTTGTGCTCGATGTAGGCGCGGACGACGCCGGCGGTGTTCTCGGGGCGGAGGGTGAGGGACTGGGAACTCGCAAAAAATCGGCCGCGAACTTCGCTAAGAACCAAACCCAGCTCCTTGAAGGGTTTCTTATCAATTCGCTCAGCTGGCGCTGGTACTACAAATAAGCATTGAACGCTTTCTCCGGGGTGCCTAAGACTTAGAGCTTCGTCGCGCAGCGATTCGCTGAAATGCAAATTTGGTGTGGCCCTGAACTGAACCGCAAATATCGAATTCTTCTGTCTGAATATTCGGTCGATGACCGGAGCGCCCGCGCCAACCTGAACCATCGGTCCGCCGATAACTTCGATATATCCCTTCTTCCGTCGCCGTTCAATCCACTTCTGTTGCAGGTCAAAAGCTTGGAAGCGTTCGCGATCTTCCCATGTGTACATCTCCTTGGAGACGATGTCGGTCTCTTCGCCGACGCCGCGGGCGAAGAGCTGGGTGTCCTCGAAGACGGGGGTGCGAATTTCGCCGAAGCCGTAACGGGCGAACACCGAGCGGGCGATGGATTCGACGCGGTTCCAGAGGGCGGTCTCGGGCGGGAGGAGGTCGCGCGTTCCGCGGACAGCCTTCAGGGGATTGGACGGAGTGGGCATGGACTTCCAGTGTAGCGAATGGAGGGGGTGGGGTGACAGCGAGAACAGACAACGGCAAGTACAAGGGCCAATACGGAGATTCTGGCTGCGCCAGAATGACGACGTGAGAGGATTTGTATTTGGGGCTGATGCAGGTTGCGCTCTGACTGCGGGCTGATGACGTTGACCCATGTGGCGGAGCGGGATACACTTGTTAAGTTTGGCAGGTTTGGCGAATGCAGCCGGTGTTCCGGATGCAGGGCCGGAAGGTTTCGGACGCGGCGGACGGTTGCTTCGGGAATTGCGGAGGTTTCGCATCTCTCAAGGATCGCGGCGATTTCGGGACTGGCTGGACACGGTTTTTGGGACAGTCGGAAGGACTTGCTCCTCTGGTTGAATCCACAGGCAATAAATTCATGAAGGGTGCGGGCGATCGAATGCCGCGCGCACAAGGGTTTCGTTATGTATGCAGTGATTCGTACCGGCGGCAAACAGTACCTGGTCTCTCCGGGTGAGAAGTTCAAGATCGAGCGCACGGCGCACGAGAACGGCGTGATCGAATTTGCGGATGTGCTGGCTGTGAGCAGCGAAGAGGGCAAGTTCGAGGCGGACCTGACGGGCGCGAAGGTGACCGGCACGGTGCTGGGCGAAGGACGCTTCGACAAAATTCTGGTGTTCAAGCTGAAGCGCAAGAAGCAGTACAAGAAGATGCAGGGACACCGGCAGGGCTTCGTCGAGGTTGCGATCAACGAGATTGTGGTGAACGGGAAGAGCTACAAGGCCGAGGCGGCCGCGAAGTAATTTCAAAACCGCTGTGGCCCGAGGGCCGCGCGAAAGAGGCGACGGAATGGCACATAAAAAAGGATTAGGTTCATCCAAAAACGGGCGCGACTCAAATGCCCAACGGCTCGGCGTGAAGGTCTTCGGCGGACAGGCGATCCTGGGCGGGGGAATCATCGTGCGCCAGCGGGGAACACCGCTGAAGGCGGGCGCGAACGTTGGTCGCGGCAAGGACGACACGCTGTTTGCGAAGGCTTCCGGCGTGGTGCGCTTCCAGGACCGCGGACAGCGCGGGCGGTTTGTCATCGTCGATCCGGCCGAAGTCAGCACGGTTCCGGCGTAGGGACGGCGCAGTCAGGGATTGCAGGAGCTCCGCTTAGGCGGGGCTTTTCTGCGTCTGGCGGGGCGGAGTGCGATAGACTACGGGCGAGAGGAAGAGACGATGCTCGAGATGATCCAGTCGAAGCGCGATGAGATTGCGGCGCTTTGCCGCCTTCACCATGTGAAGCGTCTCTCCATCTTCGGATCGGCGTTGCGAATCGACTTCGACCCAGGTCGAAGCGACGTCGATCTTCGGGTTGAATTCGATGAAATTCCTGTTGCAGGTTATGCGGAGAATTACTTTGCCCTGCGCGAGGCATTTGCGGACCTGTTCGGACGCAAGGTAGACCTGATTAGCGCAAAGAATATCCGCAACCCGATCTTTCGCCATGAACTTGAATCGACTCAGGTGGCGCTCTATGCCGCGTAGCCTGCAAATGTATCTAGCCGATCTGCAACTGTCGATCGAAGCGATTGAAGAATTCACTCAGGGAAAGAGCCAGGAGGACTTCGAGCGGGAGAAGATGTTGCGGTCGGCGGTTCGCGGCGAGCTTGTGGTGATCGGGGAGGCGATGAGCCAGATGCTGCATCATTTTCCCGAGACCGGCGAACGAGTGGGACGGGCGAGAAGAATCGTCGACTTCCGAAATCTGCTGATCCACGAATATGGAGAAGTGGACGAAGCAATTCTCTGGAGCATCGTGATTGATTCCTTGCCAGAGCTAAAGATAGAAATCCAGAATTGGATCGACAATTCATAGTCGATTGCACCAGATTCAAAGGAATCCAGGAACCAGGACTCTGAACCCGCGACCTGCGTCCTGCGATTCACGGTGCAGCGCAGTGGGACGAGGTTTTATCCCATCCCCTAGTTCTGTTCCAGCGGCTTGCGGCGCGGGGATCAGATGGCCGATGCGGCGTCGGCGGGGGCGAGCTTCCGCGGCGGCTGGCAGTGCTCCGCGGCGGACGGGCTGGATATGGCAGGCGCAAACTCGGCGGCGACGGGTACAGGTGAAGTGCCGGCGATGGGTGCTGGTGAGCTGGTTGAGGCGGTCTGCGGTGCGCTGGCGGAGGCGGCCTCGGCTGCGGCGGGTAAGGCGGTCATATTGTTCTTGTAGCACTGGCGGCAGAGCACGGGGCGACCCTGCGTCGGCTTGAAGGGGACCGTGGTCTCGATGCCGCACTCCGAGCACTGGGTACGCGTCTCGGTGCGCGAGATGCCGGCTGCGGCCGGACCACCGCCGGTGGTCGCGACGGCTCCCGTGCTGCGCCTGGACTTGCAGGGCTTGCAGCGCTTGGGGTCGTTCTTGAACTGCTTGTCCTGAAAGAAGAGTTGTTCGCCGGCGGTGAAGATGAATTCGCAGCCGCAATCGGTGCAGGTTAAGATCCGGTCCACAAATTCCATACCGCGTCTCCCGTCGTACATATCTCGTGCAGATAGAGATGATCCTGCGCGGCCCCGCGATTCGCGGATTGGGCGATGGGCAGGCTTTAATGTTCGAGATTCGAGGAAAGGGTGGTTGGGGGCTGGTTAATGACGGAGGCCGCCTGCTCCGTGTGGGAGCGGGCGGCCAGCCATGGTTTCCAGAAACCGGGGTTTGAAGAACCGGAGTTTGAAGAACGCCGGTTCGTGGAGCAGGACTAGTCCTGTTCCTTGCGGATCTTCTTTCGGTTGCGCTTGCGGGCAAGCGCCTCTTTGACCCGCTTCTTTTCGCCGGGCTTCAGATAGAAGGAGTGACGCTTCACTTCCTTGATGATGTCTTCTGTCTGGACCTTGCGTTTGAAGCGGCGCAGCGCGTTTTCCAGCGGCTCGCCTTCCTGCACACGAATCTCTGCCAAGGGGAATACACCTCCAAATCGTCCCAGATGGGCAGCTTTCAGAATACCGCATAACGGGGCACGCGGGGGATTTCTGGTACTGGTAAATTTCGGATTTGCATAGCTCTTGCGAAGAGCTTGTAGGACTGCTAGAGACGTGAGAGCATGGCTGGCATGAGTAAGAGAACGCAACTAATGCTGAGGATATTCGTTGAGCTGCTCCTAGCAGTCGCTTTCCTGTATTCAAGCGTGAGGCGGTTTAACACCCCTCAATTTGGGTGGCCGTCCTACATATACATCGGTAATGCGATCCTTCCTCTTCTGATTGCGGTCATTTTCATCGCAGATGCGGCCAGAATCGCTCGGCGTCTAAGGATTCCATTGCCCAAAGATTGAAACTTGACCAGTACCGGATTTCTGGCAAAGGGGAGAAGTTCGGCGCGGGCGTGAACAGAAAGCCGGGCGCGTGCAATAATCCTGCAATGATTCGTGCGTATCAGGGAAGGCTGCCGGTGGTGCCCGCGACGTGTTATGTGGACCTGTCGGCGCAGGTGATTGGCGACGTGGAGCTGGGCGAGAACGCCAGCGTATGGATGAATGCGGTTCTGCGCGGGGACGTGAACGCGATCCGGCTGGGAGCGAACAGCAATGTGCAGGACTGCGCGGTGTTGCACGGGATGCGCGAAAAATATCCGGTGATCGTCGGCGACTGGGTGACGATCGGGCACAACGCGACGGTGCATGGATGCGTGGTGGAGGATGCGGTGCTGATCGGGATGGGGGCGACGATTCTGAACGATACGCGGATCGGGGAGGGGTCGATCATCGCGGCGGGCGCGGTGATTGCGGAGCACTCGGTGATTCCGCCCAACTCGCTGGTGGCGGGAGTTCCGGGCAAGGTGCGGCGAACGCTGGGCGACGAGGACCGCAAGCTGATTCTGAAGTACGCGCAGGACTATATCGACTACGTTGCGATTTATTTGCATGAGACGGAGTAGAAGAGCTTCGACCGCAGAGGTTTTTTCTTCGTCTAACTAAATGAAGGTGTGAGTTTTGCGGCGGTTTGTTCTCGCGTGCCGTCTGCAAAAGGTGCATTGGGGCGCGGTTTCGCTGTATATTAAGAGACCTAGCGTGCTCATCCCTGTTCCTTGCTCTGTGTGGTCTGCTTCGGCGGACGTGTCGATTGAAACCCAAATTGATTTTCCGGCGTAGAGATCGCGGGGTCGCAGTGTCTGTTTCGGTTGGGGAACGAATTCCAGCACCCGGAAGGTTGCCATGAAACGATCCGATCGCTGTCCATGCATCCCCGGCCCGCAAGGGCTGTACCATCCACGCAATGAGCACGATGCCTGCGGCATGGGGCTGGTGGCGAGCATTCGCGGAGAGCAGAGCCACGAGATCATTCGCAAGGGGCTTGAGGTTTTAATCAACCTGACGCACCGCGGGGCGGCGGGATGCGATCCGGAGACGGGCGATGGCGCGGGGATTCTGATCCAGATTCCGCACGCGTTCTTCCAGCAGGAGTGCGGCAAGCTGGGGATGCAACTGGGCGAGCGCGGAAGCTATGGCGTGGCCATGGTTTTTCTGCCGGTGGACAAGCACAGCCGGCTACAGTGCGAAGGGGTGTTGGAGCGGATTGCGCAGTCCGAGGGGCTGAAGCTGCTGGGTTGGCGCGATACGCCGGTGAATGGCGACCTGATCGGGCGCCAGGCGCGCGCGTCGCAGCCGTACATCGAGCAGATGTTTGTGGGATGTCCGGAAGGGATGGACGAGGACACCTTCGAGCGGCTGCTGTATATCGTCCGCCGCCGGACGGAGAACGAGATCGCGGAGTCGGAGATCGAGCACAAGGACGACTTCTACATTCCGTCGCTCTCCTGCCGCACGATCGTCTACAAGGGCCTGATGCTGGCCCCGCAGATCGAGAAGTTCTACTACGAGTTGGCCAACCCGCTGGTGGCAAGCGCGCTGTGCCTGGTGCATCAGAGGTTCTCGACCAACACGTTTCCCAGTTGGAAGCTGGCGCACCCGTATCGCTACATGGCGCACAATGGCGAGATCAACACCATTCGCGGCAACATCAGTTGGATGAACGCGCGCCAGTCGGTGCTGGCGAGCCCGCTCTACGACGGCAAGATCGACAAGCTGTATCCGGTGATCATGCCGGGTGGGAGCGACTCGGCTTCGCTGGACAATGCGGTGGAGTTCTTGTTCCAGTCGGGGCGGTCGCTGCCCCATGTGATGGCCATGCTGATTCCCGAGGCGTGGGCGGGCAATCCGGAGATGGACCCGAAGAAGCGCGCGTTCTACGAGTACCACGCGTCGTTGATGGAGCCGTGGGACGGCCCGGCATCGGTGTGCTTCACCGACGGGCGCGTGGTGGGCGCGACGCTGGACCGCAACGGACTGCGGCCCGGGCGGTACATCGTGAC
>PLOT01000018.1 GCA_003142215.1 Granulicella sp.
ACGATCTCCGGATGCTGCTCGGCACGCTGGCCAACGACAAAGAAGGTCGCTTTCACGTTCTTTTCACGCAGCAGGTCAAGCAGCAGGGGCGTATCGACGGGATCGGGGCCATCGTCGAAGGTCAGCGCCACACAGCCATCCCGTTCCACCTGCGAACGGTTGGCAACCAACCATTGACTGCGCGGATAAAAGAGCAGGTAAAGCATCACCCCCGTGCCGGTGCTATAAAGAACGGTCTCAAGCAGGAAGCGCGCAAGAGAAAAAGGATAGAGCAGAGCCAACGAGGCATTGGTGACACAAAACAAGAGAAGAAAGAGCGCTGTCCGCGCCATGTCGATCCTTCCGAAACTACAAACCAACCACGGGAATGGCGGTTTCAGTGTAGCATCGGCCCAGTCGGCATAAAACCCGCGATGCAATGCTTTGCCAGTCGGGAGCCTGATATTCACATCCCACAATTACGCGCTTTACGGCGTAGCGCGCGGCACTCTAAGATGGCATCAAGCCCTTGCAAATCGCTTGGATCTGTCTCCCGTCGGAGAGAAGAGAATAGAGTCGGCTCATATTGAGAGTTCTGCTCGTCAAGCCGCGACATCTGGCCGCTCATTTCGGTCTTGCACCGTTTTTCAGCACCGAGCCGCTAGGACTGGAATATATTTCGGCGGCACTCTGCGCGCATGGACACCAGGTTCGCATCGTCGACATGTGTTTTGAACGCCGCAGCATGGCGCGAATTGTCCGGCGTTTTCGCCCGGAACTGGTGGGCATCTCCTGCCTGCACATTCTGGACGTTGCCGCGACCTTGCGCCATGTGGAAGACATAAAGCGCACGGATGCTTCCGTATTCGTTGCCGTGGGCGGCCACTCCGTGGCTTCGTTCCCGGAGGCTCTGGAAGGGGCGCACAGAATCGATGCCATCTGCATGGGAGAAGGTGAAAGCGGAATGGTCGCTCTCTGCGATGCCTTGCAGAATCGCCGTCCTCTTGATGAACTTCCATCCCTGTTGCTGCCTACCGACGATGGACGATTTGTCTCGACCGGCGAGGCACGCGAGTGGCTGGAGATGAATCATGTCCACCCGCCGGACCGCGCCGCAGTCGAGGCCTATCGCAAACACTACGTCTGCCTCAACTACATGCCGGTGTGGACGATGGAGACCACGCGCGGCTGTCGGCATCGCTGCAAATTCTGTTCTGTCTGGCAGTTCTACAAAGGCAGTTGTCGCTATCATTCCGCGCAGAATGTGAGCGCAGACTTCCAGCGGACCGGTAAGAATGTCTTTGTCATCGACGATCTTTTCTGGGCCAACCCGGAGCGCAGCGAGGAGTTGGTCCGCGAGTTGCTCGCCAGCGGCGAACGCAAGAACTGGATACTGGCGCAATCGCGCGTGGATCTGGTCGCCCGAAGCGCCGACCTGCTTCGGCTATGGCGACCGCTGGCTAAGAACTTCGACATCTTCTTCGGTTTCGAGTCGCCGACCCGCAAGGGGTTGGACTCATTGCATAAAGGAAGCGACGTCGCCAAGACACTGGAGGCCGTTCGCGTGGCCCGGGAGTACGGCTTTGGCGTGACCGGTAACTTTATCGTCGATCCCGACTTCAGCGAGGAAAACTTCTTCGAGTTATGGGAGTTCATCGAGGCCCATCAGCTCTTCCGCGTTGGCTTTACCATTCTTACGCCGCTGCCCGGCACAGAGTACTTCGAGCAGGTTCGCAAGCATCTCAAGGTGATGGACTGGAGTCAGTACGATCTTCATCATCTGCTCTGGAAGCCGCGCCTTCCGGTGGAGCGCTTCTTCGAACTCTATTGCGAGACATGGCGTCGCACGGTGCTGAACGCCGCCGGACGCAAAAAGTGGTGGCAATGGCTGCCGCAGGTCGATCTTCGCCACATTGGCCAGATGGCTCGAATCCTCATTCGCTCGCAACAGCTGATGAATCCGCGCGCCTATCTGGCCGAGTACAGCATCCCTGCGGACGCGGAATAGGACGCGCGATGAATCTCCACTGGTGGGATGAGGCGCACAATACGCTGTGGCGGATCGCCGATTGCGCGGATCTGCTGGAGTTGCGCCGTGGCGCGCGGCTTGCAGCGCGAGCCGTAGCACCGCTGCTTGCGCAGGCGCGCCCCACCTGCGATTGGACCGAAGAAAAATCGCGCGCCCTGGCAATTCTGGATGCAGAAGGGCTGACCTGGATTCTTGCCTCCGCGCACAACAAACCTGCCATGCCGCTGGCTCTGGCAATTTGGGAGCTGGCCAGCGTGGACGCTGGCGTTGCCACATGCAGCCTTTCGGGAAGCTTGGCGCAGATGCCCATTCGCGACTTTGGAACCGAGCCGCAGCGTGATCACTATGTGAACCGCGGCGAGCTGCGCCACGGCGCTCTTTGCCTGACCGAGCCGCTTCCCGGCGCGGGTGCGGATGCGATGTTTCTTGCCGGTCGAATGGAACTGGCCGGCTCAGGCGCGGACGGCGAGCCTCTGTTGCAGATTCACAAGCGTGGACGCTTCATCAGCCACATGGACTTTGCGCAGTTTGTGGTGGCCGCTGTGCAGGGCGACGGCACGGGCACGCGCGGCAGCGCTCTCGTGATTCTTGAACCGGGAGACGCAGGCGACTTCGAGCGCGGCGCGTCGGTGCGCAAACTGGGGCACCGCTTTGCTTCGACCACCGATCCGGTCTTCCGTCTCACGGTTCCGGCCTCGCGTATCGTCGGAGGCTACACGATAGAAGAGGGATCGTTGGTACCGCGCTTCAGCCATCGCACCTTGCTGGAACCAGCTCTGCTCAGAATGCGCGCTCTGCTCGGACTGATGACAGCTGCCAAAGCGCTCTCTGCCGTGCGGGACTGCTTCGATTCTTCCGCACAGCGCAGCGACGACGCGGAGTTCCGCCTTACGATGGCCGATTTATGGGCCACAGGCGAAGCCGCAGCCTCGCTGGGCTTCTGCGCGGCACGTTTCTGCGATAAATTGGGCGGGGCAAAGGATCGCTCCAGCAGCGATGCGAGGCTGGCCGCGATCTTCGCTCCGGCAGCAAAACTCTTCAGCAGCAGCCGCATCCCGGAGTGCCTACGGCAGGTAGCCGCTTGGGGCGACTCCGGCGCAGTCGCCACCAGCGATCTACACGACCGGCTGATCGATGCACAGATTGAAGAGATGTACATGGGCCCCTCCGCGCTGCAACGCCGCCAGGTTTCGGCGGCGATGACCGACGCCCGCTTTCTGGCCGGGTTCGAGCGGTGGATCGGCGA
>PLOT01000137.1 GCA_003142215.1 Granulicella sp.
CCGTCGACCAGTACCATCCACTTCGTGCCCCAGCCCCGCTTGGTTTTACCGACCGCAGCGCCCCCTTTTTGGCCGGAGCGAAGCTGACGTCCAGGAAGCACTCTTCCCACTTCAGCAGCCCTTCGCCGTCCAGCGCACCCAGTAGCGCCCGCCACGCGTCGAGCCAGACATCCTGCTCTTCCCACTGCTTCAGCCGTCGCCAGCAGGTCGGGGGCGACGGAAATTCGTCCGGCAGAAAGCGCCATGCCGCCCCGGTTTGCAGAATCCACAGGATGCCCTCGAAACACGCACGATTCGAGGTCCATGGCCGCCCTCGCTTCCCCCGCCGCCGTTTCGGCGGGGGCAGCAAAGGCTCAATCAGTTCCCACTGTTCGTCGGTCAACAACTTCTGTCGCTTCTTCATAGAAGAAGTTCAACAGTCAAACCGTCCCCCCGCTGCGCATCTGGCGTAAACTTTGGAGCATCTACTGAAGCGTTGACCTCCAGTCGTCGGCACGACGGTTGGTTTCGCCAGGTTTTTAAGGCGGATTTGTCGCTTACCAGAAGGGTATGATCCATGGCAGGTGTCCGCTGGGTTGCGTTGATACTACTGGGCGGGGGTGCCGGCGACCTTGAAGGCACATATCACTTGTGCTCCAGCATCTTCCATTACGAACCCGACACCACTTACGTCCTCCTCGTCTGCGATAGTGCGGAAGCTGCCTTCCAAGCAGCTAAGATCAGAACTCGTTTCGGTGATCGAATAACCACGATGGTTGCGCCACCGAAACATCCGGTTGACGCACGGGGTAAGTATCTCGGTGCAAATGTCTTATACGGCCTCGGATTGATTGAAGATCGACTCCAAGGCGCTTTCGTACTAAAGCTGGATGCCGACTCGTTGCTGATCGGTCCCATTTCTGAGAGAGTTTCTGGCTTCCTAGACTCAAATACAGAATGCGGGATTTGCGGGACATTGGGCAGAACCAACGCCCGTGAAGATCCTACTTACGGGCAGGAGCTTGAAATCACATCGCCCCTAGTTCGGATGATCCTTGCTCTTCCCTCCGAGCAGTGGCTCTATATTTCGTCGCTCACAGATCACGATCTCCTACAGTACGCTAGAAACGACTCTACTCTCGCTGGAAACCTACGCGCTTGCGCCACGATATCGGGGCCTGCGCAGCAGGCGATCCGGCGGGGCTATGGATGGTTGGAGTACTGCCAAGGAGGTGGATATGCGATATCGTGGCCACTTCTGACAGCTATGCGGAGCAATGGCTATCTAGCGCATGCCCCCCAGCTCCGCAACCTCCCCACAGGAGAAGATGTATTGCTGTCGATGTATTGCCGTTCCCTCGGCTTTCGAGTTATGGACTACTCGGACTCTGGCCAACCATTCGCGTGCGCTTGGCGTGGTCTTCCATACTCAGCGGAAGTGCTCCTTCAGCGTCGTCATGCTGTCATCCATAGCCTTAAGGGCGATAAACGGGCATCTCGCGAAGAACTGCAATTGCTATTTCAGTCACTGCGGGTTTGATCTAGGAAGCATTCTCTATTCACAATCGAAGTCTGATAATGTTCTTGCTTTCAGGCCACCGCGTTACTAGAGCGTGTTTCATATATAATTTTTTGTCGATAATAGACTTCTGAAATCAATAGCTCTCGGGCTGACGTGCCCCCAGAAATCTCTACCACTTGAAGCTGGAGTTCTCTCGTAAATTGAAGAGGGAACGAAGCATGAAGAAGAGCTTCCACGGCTGGCTGCGCGACGAGTGCCTCAACGAGAGTTGACTCCGCACGCTGAACGATGTGTGGTGTATCCTCGTCAGAACGGTCTCGCACATTCTCTACCGAATCATTGCGATACCCCGATAGTATAGACTGGCTGCCAATGATAAAGCCTGGGTCTCTGTCCTCCTCTACATGGGGCGTCCTCTCTCTCTGCCTTGGTCTCGGCTCCGCTCTGCCATCTGCGGCAGGCGCGCAGGCTGCTCCCGCTAACTCCGCAACGCCAGCGGCAATATATTCGCCAGCCGCGACTAGCAAGAGCGCGCCCACCTACGCCGAGGAGCCGGTCGTCATCGTCGAGAGCGATACGGCATATACCTACGCCGCCGATGCGACGGGCTCGCGCGAGCGAACGGTCGTCGAACGGCTACAGACCGACGCGGCGGTCAAGCAGTATGGACTGCTCGCCATCCCCTACGCCAGCAGCTCCGAGCAGGTGGTGATCCTCTACGCCCGGGTGCGCCACGCCGACGGCACCACGAGCGAGACCCCTGCCACCGACGCCATCGAGATGCCCGCCGAGGTCACACGCGAGGCTCCGTTCTACAGCGATCTCAAGGAGAAGCAGCTTCCCATCCGCAGCCTGCGCGTCGGCGATACGCTGGAGTGGAAGGCGCGCATCACCCGCACCAAGGCCGAGGCGCCGGGCAACTTCTGGGGCCAGGCGATTATGACGGGGTCTGCGGCAACTCCACCCGTGGTTCTATCCGAGACGCTCGAGCTGCACATACCGGTCGGCGTTAGCGTCAACGTCTGGAGTCCTACCTCGAAGCCGGTCGAGACGACCGCCGACGGGATGCATCTCTATCGCTGGAGCAGCTCGCAACTGAAGCCGACGACGGGCAAGGAGGCCGAAGCCGCAGCCGAGGCCAAGAAGAAGGCTCTGTGGACGGCCGACGAGGAGTTGGACGCCGATCAGGGCAAGCTGCCCACCGTGGCCTGGACGACCTTCAAGAGCTGGGAGGCGGTCGGTGGCTGGTACCACTCGCTGGAGTCCGACCGCATCGTGCCTGACGACACAATCAAAGCCAAGGTCGCCGAGTTGACAGCGGGCAAGTCCACCAACGAGGAGCGTGCGCGCGCGCTGTACAACTATGTTGCCACCAACATTCGCTACATCGGCGTGGACTTTGGCATCGGGCGTTATCAGCCACATACGGCGTCGGAGATCCTCAGCAATCAGTATGGTGACTGCAAGGATAAACACACGTTGTTGGCCGCGATGCTCAAGGCCGCAGGCATCGACTCCGACGCGGTTCTGATCGGGGTCAACATTCGCTTCAACCCAGCGGTGCCCTCGCCCGCATCGTTCAACCACCTGATCACGCGGGTGACGATTGCGGGCCAGCCGGTCTGGCTGGATACGACGACCGAGATCGCCCCCTGGCGTCTGCTGGTCTACCCCATCCGCGACCGCCAGGCCTTGGTTGTGCCCGCAGTCGGAGTAGCCCATCTCGACCGCAGCCCCGCCGATCCGCCCACGCCCGACCTACAGACGATGCACTCGGTGGGCAAGCTGGACGAGAACGGCGTATCAAACTCGCATATTGTATTTACCTTCACGGGCGATACTGAGCTGTTGATGCGCATGGCCTTCCGCCAGATTGCTCCGGCACAGTACAACACCATCGTGCAGCAGTTCTCGCAGAACATCGGCTACAGCGGAACCACCAGCAACGCCGAGCTATCGCGGTCTACCGATACCACGAAGCCCTTCACCATGGCCTACGACTACAAGCGGGAGAAGGCGGGCGACTGGTCAAATCTGAAGACCATCCCTCAGCTGGTGCCGATCATCCTGCCCGGAGATGGCGACGACGATCCGCAGGTACGCTCTCTGTTGCTGGGCCCGCCGCACCAGGAGATCTCTACCTCCGAGATGAAGCTGCCCGAGGGATGGCGCGCCGTTCTGCCCGAGGCCAAGCACCTGCACTGCGCCTACGCAAACTACGACGTGACCTACCGCCTGGACAACGGCACACTCTACGCCGAGCGGCGGGTGGAGGTCCTCAAGGACAGGGTTCCGGTGAGCGATTGGAAGAGCTACAAGAGCTGGCTGGACAAGGTCGAACCGGGCAGCGAGCCGTATGTGCAGCTGGTTCGCGCAAGGAAGGATAGTGCTTCGACCGGGGCAGGTTCCGCGAAGACAGACGCGAATCCGCCGCAAACAGACCATACCGATCTGACGCCCTCCAACGAAGAGGCCGCCAAGCTGATTCAGGTGGCAGTTACTCTTATCGAGGAGAAAGATCTGGACGGAGCGCAGAAGCAGCTCGACCAGGCTGCCAAGCTTCATCCCAACCAGGAGCTGTACTGGAGCACCAGTGCGCAGCTACAGGCTCAGCGCGGCAACAAAGCCGAGGCTATGGCCGACTACGCCAAGGAGCTGGACTACCACCCGAGCGCCTATGGGACGATCTATCCCCGGATCATCTCGCTGGAGAACTCGATGGGCCAGCGCAAGGAATCTCTGGCGACGATGCGCCGCTGGGCCGAGGTCGATCCCGACAACCCGGAGCCGATCCGCCAGATCCTCGATGCGCTGATTCGTGCTGGCGATGCCGCCGCTGCCGTCAAGGAGTTCGCCGCCGCGCGGCTATCCGACGAGGCGCGCAAGGATCTCAGCCTACAGGTCGAGCTAGGTCGGGCGATGCTGATCTCGGGCGACAAGACGCATGGCGCCGCCGTGCTCGTCGCCGTGCTGAAGAGCACCGACGATCCCTTCACCGCCAACAACGTGGCGTACTATCTGGCCAATGCCGGAGTGGAGCTGCCCCTGGCTGAGAAGATCGCCCGCCAGGCCGTCGATCAGATCAGCCAGGAGACCCGAAGCTGGACCCTCGACGAGGAGCCGAAGCTGCTGCGCGAGCGTAGCCACAACCTCTTCTCCGACTGGGATACGCTGGGCTGGGTTCTCTTCCGCGAGGGTAAGCTGGACGAGGCGCTCGGCTACATCAACGCCGCCTGGAACAACGTTCCGTCGTCTGACCTGGGAGAGCATCTCGGCGAGGTTCTGGCGGCAAAGGGGGATCATGCCGGAGCACTCAGTGCCTATCAGCTCGCCCTGGCCAGTATCCCCACCGTCGAGGGGCAGCCCGCCAGCGCCTCGCAGCTTGATCTACAGACCCGCATCGACGCGCTGAGAAAGGACGGCGCAGGCTCAGGTCTCAACGACCCAGCCAAGCAGCTGGAGTCGCTGCGCAGCATCGCGCTCGGCGCGCACGAGGGACGCAACCAGTCGGTAAACTATCGCATCCTGCTCAAAAACGGCAGCGTAGTGAAGGTCGATCCGGTCAACGCAAGAAAGACGGTCGACGGAGCCTTGGAGTTGATCGCGCGGGCGAAATTTGCCCAATACTTCCCGCCCAAGGAGGCCGCGCAGATCGTTCGCAACGGTACGCTTAACTGTCGAGAGAACAACTGTGAACTGATCCTGGGCCAGTGACCTCACAAGAGGTAAGTTTTGACCCACGACTGTTGCCCCGTGTTTCCAAGGGATCGCATGGGTCAAATGTCAGGGCCATAATCAACCTATGAAATGCGGCTATGCGAACATCAGATAGATCTTCTTCATCAGGAGAAAAAGTCTATTGAGTTGCGTGGCAAAGGGCGTGAACTCGTACTTGATGTAAAAGTCTCGTGCACCTTCTTTGGCATCCACCACGACCGCCCAACAGGAGACAAGCTTTGAGGCCTGCCATGCCTTGTAGAGCGCAGCGGTCAGTAGCAGGTCATCCAAGCCCTGTCCCTGTAGAGTTTTATCAATACCCTGTCAGACTGGCATGAGGAGTACAACTGCGAGCGGCCCCACAGCTCCCTGGACTACCGCACGCCACAGGAGTTTAAACTTTCCCTCGAAGGGAGGCGGGCCATGACCCGCCTCCCTTCGCCAACCACAACCATCAACCCAAACGAGAATCTCCAGTTATGAATGGGTGAGACAAAAGGGACAGGTCAATTTCAACCATCTGACTGCAAAATCAACTTACACTAATCCGAAAAATATTGATTCTAAACTACTTGTAGTCGAACAGCAGTGATTCCATAATCTAGTCATAATTAACTTGACATCGCTTCATGTTCACGCTAGCGTGTCGTAGATCCGCAAAGGAAACACCTAAGCAACAACAAGTTGTGCGATATGCGGTGTACCTAGTGCGATATGTCACATAGTCGAACCTTCGATTTGTAGACACACCGTTCTTCGGGAAAACTGTGTATTTAGGTGAGTGCTGAGCTGGCGCTTAAGTTCCACTTGGCGTGTGTGCGGATATTCATCGGGCTCAGCGTTTCGCAGATCGTAGAGCAATTATTTCTGTAACTAAGGGACTGTGATGATCACCAGGCGTGACTTCGGAAAATTAGGTATTGGTGTGGCTGCGGTTGCCGCTCGAATTTCTCCATTTTTGCTGATTTCTAATGCTGACGCTCAAGGTGAGCTGCCCAGAGGTGAAGGCGGCGACATTCGCCGTGTCGGCGCCCGGAGCAATGGTGCATACTGGGGTCATGGCAGTGAACGTATTGACCTGCTTTCGGGTAATCTTTCCTATTCTGTGCCCCTGCTGCACGCGCACAGTCGCCTGTTGAGCGCTGCGGTGGTTCTGAGCTACAACTCTCAGATATGGAAGATGGGTGTCGCATCTCCGCATTCGTATGGTAATGATTCCGGAACGGGTTACGGATGGAGAGTGCAGATCGGGGTAATGGTGCCCGAAAGAAGTGGCAAAAGCACCATTGGCTACACATACATCGATGGCACGGGGGCAGAGTACAGGTTGTCGCAGAATGGCAGCACTTGGCTTTCGCTCGATGGGCACTATGCTACCTGGGATCCGACGCAGGGGATACTTTGGTTCGCGAACGGTTCTTCCATGACGTTCGGTTCCATCGCAGGCTCGCTGGAGGCGGACGCAGGCACGCTCTATCCGACCCTGATTCAGGATACGAATGGCAATCAGATATTGGTCAGCTACCTTGCTGGCTTGGGGCAGACGGGAATCAACTCGAGCGGACGAATTGCTCAAATTCAGGATGCCCGAACGGGTTATGCGGGAGGTGGCCAGTTTAGCTATCTCTTCATGTACAGCACTGACCGGCTGCCGCGGCTACTTTCTATCCTGAATGCCGTGTCGAGCGCGGAGAGCTACTCATTCTCCTATACGCCGAGCCTGATAGCCTCTCCGTTTGAACAGGGCACCAGTGGATCGGAGTTGGTTTCTCTTCTCAGCACGGTCACGAACACGACTGGGCTCAGCCACGCATTTCAGTACAACGGATTCGGTGAGTTGACGCAGGCAAAGGAGCCGCACGAAGGAATTCTTGGCTGGAACTACCGAACCTTCCGCTTTCAAGATGGCCGAGGCATTCGAGAGGTGTCGAGCCGTTCTCTGGTGGACCCCCACTCCCCATCGAACACGCATACGCATTCCTTTGACCGAGATCCCTCAGATGGCGGTGGAGCCGTGCACAGCTCCGTGATCCTGAGCGGACCCACAGGTACGGCACAGCGACAGTGGACGTTTTCGAGTGCCAGCGGCGCTCCGGATCTGGGACACGTCCTCGCTGTACAGGAGCTGAGCGGAACAAAGGTTGCCCGGCTTTCATCGACGCAGTGGAGCAAGACGGATAGCGGGATTCCCTACGTTTCAAATCATGTGGAGACCCTCGACCCGGATACGACCGACGCATACTCTGTAACGCACCAATATGTCCGTGACAGCTACGGCAATCTGACCACGGATCGGCTCTTCGAGAACGGTGTGAGCGATACACCGGCCCGTGTAACCAGCTACACCTATTTGACGGATCAGGCTTATCTGGATCGCCACATGCTCAATCGGAAGCTCGCATCTACAGTGCAAGCCAATGGCGAGACGGTTGAGGCATTCAGCGTGAAGTACGACACAACGCCCATCACGGATCGGCCCGGACTGACACAACATGCCTCCGCATTGTTCAACGCGGGAAGCACCCTGCGCGGCAATGCCACAGAAAGCTATACCGGTGGTGTATATAACCGGGTGCAATATGACATCACAGGCATGCCAGTACACCTGCAGGACAGCACTCAGGGTGAACTCTCGCTTGTTCCTGCGGCAGGAAGCAATAACGCACTGATTGGCATGTCCATTCCGAACGGGAATGACAAGCTCGCGACGCAGGTGCTGTACCAAGGGAGCAAGCCGACAGCGATTACTGGGGCCAACGGCAATACCACAACGCATTCCTACGACGCCGCCGGAAGAACGACGGCGACCAAGGAATCCTCGGGCCGGGTAGTCTCCTACGGATATGGCAATGGCCCCACTACCGTGACCCATTCCATCAATGGCGGCTGGGAGAAAACCACGCGCGGTGGATTCCATCAGGTAATCAAGACGGAGACCGGCAACGCTACAGGCATACAAGCAACCGTCCTGCATGTGTATGGACCGTCTGCAAATGCGCCCGATGGCAAGCTGAGCAAGGTTTCACTGCCTCATGCAGTCGGCAGCAAGCCTCAGTGGGTCAACCGTGTCTACGACGATCTGGGAAGAACAATCTCTGCGGACACACCCAGCACAGGAACTCCAATGACGATCTCCTACCATGGGAATACGGTCAAGACCACTGACCCCATGGGGAACTGGAAGAAGATCGTCTACAACGCGAGCCACCAGATCGCAAAAGTGGTGATGCCGGATCCGAACGGCGGCCCGGACCAGCAGACCCTGTACTCCTACAATGCCCTGGGCAACTTGACTTCAGTAATCATGCCCCGAGCTGGGGCCACACAGTCACGCAGCTTCGCGTACGACTCGGGTGGGCGAATCGTCAAGTCGCAGGAGCCCGAGAGCGGCCTGAAGACCTCTACCTACAATCCGGATGGAACTCTTGCGACACTTACCGACGCCAAGGGACAGAAGCATGTCTATACCCGCGACCTCTACAAACGGATCACTTCCATCGTCCGTTCCGATGCGCAGGGTGTGCCGCAGCCGAACGACTCCTACACCTATTTTTACGACACGAACCCATTCGATACAGGGTTCTCTCAGAACGCGCAGGGACGCCTCGCCGCTGTCCAGTGGGGCACCGCCAGCACATTGCCCGGCCAAGTAACCGAGATGTACAGCTACAACGTCGCCGGCGAAATCGTCGCGAAGCGCCTGAATATCAACCGGGGCGGAAAGACCGCCGCGCTTGATCTGAGCCTCTCCTATGACCAGCAAGGCCGCCTCTCGTCGACGACCTATCCCGCTGGAGGGCCAGCTCTCTCCTACACATACGATTCGATGGGGCGGCTGAACGGAGTGATCTCCCCGAGCGACTCCATCGTCAAGGATGTTGCGTACAACGCTATTGGCCAGCTTACATCGATGTCGCTCTATGCCGCCGGAGAGGACCAGTATCTGGTTCAGGGATATCAGTACAATACCCGCAACCGGCTCACCCGTTTGATTGCCGCTCCCGCTGACCCGGCAGCGGCCAAAGATCGTCTACCTTCCGTCGATCTCGAATACACGTACGGACCAGATGGCCAGTTGGTCACCGAGATGAACCACATTGTCAACAGGTCGTCCTCTTATGGCTACGACAACCATGGCAGGCTCTTGACCGCCGGTAGTAGCGATTCGGCGTGGGGTCAGGGTTATGGGTACGACGGCTTTAGCAACCTGGTGACCCAGCCCGTGACCAAGGGACAGGCCTTCTCGCCACAGGAGCAAGCCGATCCGGCGACCAACTGGCTGTTCGGTGATCTGGATAGCTACGATGCCAACGGCAATACAACTTATATTCCGGGGCTGCGCCTGACCTACGACACCGATAACCGGCTGGTTAAGGCAGAAGGCGTGGGAGGGACGGAGCAGTATCGTTACGACCACAAGAACCTGCGCGTCTGGAAGCAGAATGCCGATGGTACCGAGACCTTCCACTTCTATGACGAGACTGAAGAACTCGCCACCTATGCGCTTGCGACAGACTCGCTCGGCAACCTATCCTTCCGTCTGCAGAAGAGCAACATCTACTTTGGCGAGAGCCTGGTGCAGTCCGGAGGCCAGGTTACTGTCGTCGACCAACTGGGAGCCACCCGTGCCTGGAGCACACATCAGGGTTACGGATCGGCCGACTACATGCCGTTCGGCCAAAAGGTTGCCGGATCGGGTGGTGGACTTAGCTCGTTCGGTGGCTACGAGCGCGATGCAACCGGCTTGGACTATGCTCAGCAGCGCTACTACTCCAGCACACTGGGACGCTTCATCACGCCAGATCCCTATGCGGGAAGCGCCCACGCGGGAGACCCTGACAGTTGGAACCGCTACGCCTTCGTCAACAACGACCCCATGAACGAAGTCGATCCGCATGGACTGAACGACAACACAGTTCAAGACGCAGTGTTACTTGCCAAAATAGCCGCAGCGGTATTGGCGCAGGAGGCACGGGCTGCTAGGCGCCTACTTCCGACGTGCAAGAGTCTACATGGTACGGCAATGGCATTGGGAATGACTCTATGGATCGGAGCTATTCCTGGAGGGGAGGGATACGCAGCAGCAGCGGGCGGCGCGGCCGGGATGGCAGAGGGAATGGTTTATTTCGGAGCGTGTAGGTAATGATATTGATACACAAAACTCAATTATTATTGGTGAAATTTAGGATCATATGCCAGAAAAAGATCTCCGTAGTTCCTGGACCGAGTGGACAACAATGGTATGGGTAATAGCGGTGTTCCTGTTCGGAATGTCGGAAGCAATCATTCTGCATTCTCAGATACGCGTGCCCTCTCTCACTCCATGGTCGCTGAATTTCTGGTATCTTCCGATTATGATCGCAGCGCCGTTGGGCAGCAGCATCAACATATATCGAACCATAGCTCGAGCTTCATGGGGTGCGGAAGGGACAAAAATATTGGTCTCTCGCTCGTTCTATATTCCTCACCTCGTTTGTATTTCCTATGCGACGACTATTTTGTGTGTAACACGGCTGTTCGGCTATTGAAGATTGCCTTCCTCTCAACCTGCTGAAATAGCTGGGTTTGAACTTGGATTTATTTTGCCGCGATTTGAATCGCACAGGAGCCGAAAATGGCTCATGAACCAAGGCCGCACGGTCTTCTACCAGTTGATGAGCTTCCTTCCTGCGGCGGGTGGGCCACCCGCCGACGGATCTACGATACGCAGAACCGGCTGGTCAAAGCTGAAGGTGCAGGCGGGACGGAGCAGTATCGTTACGACCACAAGAACCTGCGCATCTGGAAGCAGAATGCCGATGGCACCGAGACCTTCTCCTTCTACGAGGAGACGGAGGAATCATTATAGATAGCAGCTCATTTATCGATGGCCCCAGAATGGGCCTGACCGTCTGGTTCACAGGGCTTAGTGCTGCTGGTAAAACAACCCTCAGTAACGCTCTCTTTGCTCGCCTGGAGGCGGACGGCATTGCCGCCGAGCAGTTGGACGGCGACGTAATCCGGAAGCACTTGTCGGCTGGCCTCGGCTTCAGCAAGGCCGATCGAGAAGAGCATGTCAGGAGAATCGTCTACCTCGCATCCATGCTTACTCGCCACAACATCGTTGTTCTGGTATCTGTCATCTCTCCTTATGCATCCATGCGGGTCGAAGCGCGAGAGCGCATCCAAAACTTCCTCGAAGTCTACGTTCACGCTCCCCTCGCCGTCTGCGAGGCGCGCGATCCAAAGGGCCTCTACAAGCGGGCCCGTGCTGGCGAACTCGCGGAAATGACCGGCATCAGCGATCCCTACGAGGAACCGCCCTCAGATACCTTGACATGCCATACTCATCTGGAGTCCGTCTCCGAGAGTGTAGAGAAGGTGCTGGCAGCGATCTATGAGCGGCTAGGGCGCGTTGACGCGAGCGAAGAGCCTCAAGCAACTCTAGCTTGCAGATGAAATGCGTTTGCACCTCATCTCCGTTACTGGAGGACGCGTTTCAACCCGCGCTCCATGTCCACGCAGGCCATTCCGATGCCCATCGCCGTTGACAGTTCGTCTAGCCTAGCGACATCCTCGGGCAAGACGGCGCCGTTCAAGCCGGCGGGCCTCGTCGCCACGCTGCCTGGCGTTGCGCTGCTCTTCAGTATCGGCCTCGCGGGCAAGCTGCTGGAGCACGCCTTCACCGTCCTGCGCACCCAGCACCACCTTCTTCTGCCGCAGATTGAGTACGTCCTCTGGGCCATCCTGCTCGGCCTTCTCGTCTCCAACACCTTCGGAGTCGCAGCCGTCTTTCGTCCCGGCGTCGCCACCTACGAGCTCTGGCTCAAGCTCGGGATCGTCCTCGTCGGCGCGCGCTTCCTGCTCCAGGACGTCCTCCACATCGGCGGACTGTCGCTGCTGCTCGTCGCCGTCGAGCTGGTCCTCTCGCTCTCCGTGATGACGCTGCTTGGCCGCATCTTCCGCCTGTCGCCCAAGCTCACCAGCCTGCTCGCCATCGGTTCCTCCATCTGCGGAGTCACCGCCATTATGGCCGCCCAGGGGGCCATCGATCCCGACGAGGAGGACACCTCCACAGCGATCGCCGCCATCCTCACCCTAGGAGCCATTGCGCTGGTCACCTTCCCCGCCATCGGCCACCTGCTGCGTATGAGTCAGCAGGCCTACGGAATGTGGGCTGGCCTAGCGGT
Source organism: Granulicella sp. (assembly GCA_003142215.1). Taxonomy (GTDB): domain Bacteria; phylum Acidobacteriota; class Terriglobia; order Terriglobales; family Acidobacteriaceae; genus Edaphobacter. Next base: position 12,388 of record PLOT01000137.1, read on the forward strand.
GGACAACACCGCAGAGTCCATCGTTACCGGTTCGCTCTTTGGGCAGGAGGCAGGACGCTGGACCATCCTGGCCAAGAGCGCGCGTTCGTCGTTCATCGGTTTCGTCGTCCTCGGCTACGCCGTCTATTGGGCCTCACGCGGGCAGGCCGCCGTCGTCGAGCACAAGGCCCTCTTCCTCTGGCAGAAGTTCCCCAAGTTCATCCTCGGATTCCTCGCCATCTCCTTCCTCGCCACCGCGGGCTTCTTCACCCACGGCCAGCTAGACAGCCTCGCCAACCTCTCCCGCTGGGCTTTCCTGCCTGCCTTCGCCGGCGTCGGACTGCGTACCAACCTCAAGGACCTGGTCGGCCAGGGATGGCGGCCACTGATCGTTGGAGTGCTCGGCGAAGTCTTCATCGCCCTCATCACCCTCGGCCTCGTCTACTGGAGCTACAACCACGGAGTCGTCCGATGACTCCAACCCGTCTCATCCCCGCCGCACCCCGCTGTTGGTACACCTAGCGAGAAAACGCACGCACACAGCAAATAGCGTGCGGGTTAGCTGCGCTACACTAACAAATGAACTGGTACAAAAGATCGGGCAGTGCAATGGGCACCTATATAATTGATATGATCCTCGGGGTGTATTCAGATGGGTGAAGCCGGACGTCTGTTGGTCAGTTTCTGCAACGTGAAGCGCTGGACCGGGTTGCCTTCCGGCGGTGCCTGCCTAATTGCTCTGGACATTTCGACATTAGCGATAACTAAGATTCTGTATGCGGACTCCATTTCAGCTAGTGCGGAAGGGGTCACTGGAATCTGTCGATATGAGAGTGGAATAGCCTTTAATATTCAAGGGAGCGGCGCGACAAAGATTGGCACTGCGAACAACGATCTATGCGTCCAAGACCTATTTCAAACGCGTTCCGTTCGACGGCCGCATTCAATTAAGTGGTATGATGGATATTTTTATGTAGTATCTTCGGGCAAAGACTCGATTATTAAGTTGCAGCTTACTCCTAAGATTTCCTCCCCTGATCCGATATTGCCGACTTCAGAATATCTCTATTGGACGTTCAACGACTGCCGGCGAACAGTACATGTCAATTCTCTGTACAGGGGGAATATGGGGGATTTCTATATCACCGCCTTTGGCCGAGTTGAAGCAACTAAGATGGAGAAGAGACATTCTGTGGGTTTTTTCATGAATATTGGAACGAATAGCGAAATTCTGGGCGGTCTCAATTCTCCTCATAGCGCATTTTCTTGTGCAGATACTTTGCTATTTTGTGAATCCGGAAAAGGAACAGTTCGCGATATTCTAGGACCGTTGATTGATTTATCTCCTGGCTACACTCGGGGAATCGCTGCGACTTCCGAAAGATTATATGTAGGTATATCTGATATTAGGAATAAATCTATCAGCAGCTCGAACGAACTATTAGGTATTGGCTCAAAAGCAGCATGTGGGGCAGAAATAAGAGTTTTTGAATGGCAGAACTACGACCTTCGGACCGCAATAGAAATCCATCGAGTCAATTTGCGAGACTGGGCGCATGAAATATTTGATTTACTATTGTATTGAACATTTGAAATCCGCCAATCGCACATGCACTGCTATCGGAAAGCTAGCGAGGGAATCGCTCCAGCCAGCGACAAGACTCTCTTTCTGAGAAAGAGTGACTACTTGATCGTTTTCCACGACGGAGTGACGGTAAGCGTTGTGCTGCTGAATCAGGGCCGGCGTTGCTGAGTTGACCGTCATTTGACGCACTCCGATCTGCACCGGTATGAACGAGGATGACCTTGGCTTGGCGGAGTACTCATCTAGGGCGTGTTCACACTACGGTCAATCTGTGTTAATGTTTATGGATGGAGATCACGGAAGCGCAATATGAGCGGATCAAGGATGCGTTGCCGGTGCA
>PLOT01000172.1 GCA_003142215.1 Granulicella sp.
CCCACCTCGCCTTTTTTCACCAGAACGTCGCCGATCTCCTTGCCTCGATAGCTGCCATCGTTGCGCACCACATATCGCGCGCGGACCTTTGCGCCGTACTCGAAGGAGGGCGGCCCATCCAGTTCCACAACCCAGCCGTCACGATTGATCTTCGACATCAGGGCCGTCTCCCTTCCCGCACTGCTGGGCTCATCTCAATTACGAGACGACCGCCCGCTGCGTTGGAGCGCCGCTGTGCAAGGCGCTCCATTACGCGCTCGCGCACCATGGGGTCCTCGTCCCGCTGCATGACAGCAAGAGCGCTGTGGGGAACTCTTCCCGCGGCCTCGTAACGCACGCGAAAGTCGTCGTGAAAGCGTAGCGGCAACAACTGCGCCGGCGTGAGCCGCTCGGCGACCGTGAGCGTAACCGCCGCATCCGGATCGTCGAGAAACTCCGGCAGCCACTCCGCCGCGATCCGTTGCGCCACCACGCAGCGCACCTCGGGGTCGGGGTCGTCCATCATGCGCTTCAGCAGGGGCACTCCGATCCGCTGCGCCACCACCTTGCGCACATAGTAGTCGGGGTCGGACATCATCGGCACCAGTTCTTCGCCCTCCACATGTGAGGCAACACGCAGACGCACCTCGCGGTGTGGGTCCTCGCGCAGNNATGTCTGCAAACCTGGCCGCCGCCGCGCGCACCTCGAAGTACGGGTGGGTGAGGAATCGATTGGCCAAGCCGGGATTGGTCTCGAAGAAATGCTGTATTCTCGCGGGCGTTCGGTCCTGTACGCAGATGTGTTTCTGCCGGCAGCGATCTTCATGCATAAGCTCATGATGAACGCAGCCGTCGCAACAGACCTTCTGTCCCAGCCAATCCAGAGCTTCTGCGGCCTCATGCACCATCGTCTATTCCTCCTTCCCCGGTTGCAACAACTCCGCAACCGCAGTTTCATCTACTCCGCATCTAAATCAACGCCGCACCAGCGATTCGATCGTCACCAGTTTCGAGGTTGAGTCGCACACCGCTTGCGTGACTCCAGGGATGCTGATGACAAAGCCCGTATGCGTGAGAGTCTCCGTAAAATCCACGGTCGCGCCATCCAGCAACTTGCAGCTCTCTCGGTCGAGATAGATCCGCAGACCTTCGTGCTCCCAGACCACGTCCTCAGCTCCGGGGCTGGACGCTAGATCGAACTGCGTGGCAAAGCCGGAGCATCCGCCCGGCGTCACCTTGAACTGAAAGCCCGCCTCCGGCCCCTCGGCATAGCGCAGGAACCGCCGGATAAAGGCCTCTGTAGCCGGGGTCAATCGCGTATTGATCTCGGTCGCCGTGGTCATTTATACCGCCGCCTGAAACCGTGGCACGTCTGGGTTCAGATTGATCGTCTTCGGGATGGGGCAGATCGCAACACACTGCGGCTCCGCGAAGAAGCCAATGCACTCGGTACATTTCATCGGGTCGATGCTGAAGAGAAAGTTCTTCTCGACGATCGCACTGTTGGGACACTCGTTCTGACAGGCCGAGCATCCGGTGCATCTCGAATCCTTGATCATGTAGGCCATATCTCTCTCCTCCAATGTTGCAATCTCAAACTTTGCCTTATGCTGCGTTTCGGTCAAGCAATCAGCGCGCCCTGACGAAGCTCCGCGTCCCCGCGTTGCGCGTGTTCCACCTCGCCGCTGCGAACGCGCTCCAGATACTCCTTGAAGTACGCAATCGCGGACTGTTCGATATACTCCATCGCAAAGCTATCCACCGGCTCGATTCCAGCGCTGGTGAGGCCCGCGCGCGGGCAACTCCCGATTCTCGCCACAAAGACCGCATGGCAGTCGTTGATGGCGCGGATTACCGTCTCCAGGCTGTCTTCCTCGGCGTAGCCTCCCTGACAGTAGTTGTCCACTCTGCGATGACCGACAAACTTGCTCCCCGCTGTGCTGACCTCGTAGATCTGGAACTCCCTGGCGTGGCCGAAGTGCTCGTTGATGCGTCCGCCGCCCTTGGTGGCGACCGCGATCAGAATGGAAAGATCGCTCTGCTCGCCAGCCAGCGTGGCAAGCTCCACGCTTCTGGCGGCAACGATTGCCTGGCGTTTCATCTCCACCTTCTCCTGATAACGCAGGCGGTTGGCGAGATCGTAGTTGACTTCCATGGCCATGACTTTTTCGGTGGTGAACTCCGCGCTGCGGTCTTCGCCCAGCAGCCCAACGGCGTCGGCGCGGCACTGTCGGCAATGCCGCATCATCTGCATCTCGCCCTCGCAGGAGTCCTGTAGCAGCTTCAACTCCTGCGCCGTGGGGCCGCACTGTCCGTTCAGCCCGAAGGCGGTCCCATGCTCCGGCGCCGAGATCAGCGGCATGATGTTGTGCAGGAATGCGCCGCGCGATTTGACCGCCTTGTTCACCGCAACCAGATGACGGTCGTTGATGCCGGGAATCATCACCGAGTTCACCTTGCACAGAATGCCGCGCTCGGTCAGCATCTCCAGGCCCAGCAGTTGCCGTTCGCTCAGAATCCGTGACGCCTCCACGCCCGTGTACCGCGCGTGGTTGAAGAATATCCACGGATAGATCTTCGCGCCCACATGCGGATCGATCATGTTGATCGTGATCGTCACATGATCGATATTCATTGCTGCGATCCGGTCCACATAATCGGGAAGCATCAGCCCGTTGGTCGAAAGACAGAGTTTGATGTCAGGAGCCGTGTGCGCCACCAACTCGAAGGTCTTGAATGTCTTCTCTGGATTGGCCAGCGGGTCGCCCGGCCCTGCGATGCCCAGCACCGTCATCTGCGGAATCGTGGACGCGACGGCCAGCACCTTGCGCGCCGCCTGCTCCGGCAGCAGCCGCTCGCTCACTACGCCGGGCCGCGATTCATTGGAGCAGTCGTACTTGCGGTTGCAGAAATTGCACTGGATATTGCATGCCGGCGCGACAGCCACATGCATCCGCGCGTAATGGTGGTGCGCCTCTTCGCTGTAGCAGGGGTGGTTCTTGATCTTCTCCCAGACCTTCGGCGAGAGATCGCCCTGTCCGGCCGAGGAGCCGCAACTCGACTTGCCGTTGTCCCCCTTCGAGCTACAGCCATTTCCCCCGCTCATCCGCGTGGCAGGATGCATCACCCGCAACTGCGCGATCGCATTGTGATTGCCAGGTTCCATTGCAACCCCCGTCTTCGATGCAGCTTCGGCTGCGGGTATTGCAAAGGAGATAAGCAACTCAATAGCCAAACTCAAGTCGCTGATTTATTTATAATTAGAGGAGTAAATCGATGTAGGAGTTGCGACACTCCCGCGCAGAAGCGGCGGTTTTGTCGGAAGCAATCAAACCTTCCGGCACAGCAATGCTCCCCTTGAAGCGCACAGGAGCATTCGCCTATTCAAACGAAACGGGTGGATTTGATAGAGAGAAAAAGGCACCAGCTAGAAGCGCTTGACGTCGATGCCGTGCTTGCGCAGTGCGTAGCCCATCTGCCGCGGCGTCAGGCCGAGCATACGAGCAGCCTTTGCCTGCACCCAGCCGGAGAGCTCCATCCGTTCGATCAAGCGTGCGCGCTCCTGGGCGTCTGCCTCCACGGTATTCGAGTTCTCCGCCGTTCCAGGCAGTTCGAAGTCCCTGCCGGAAGGGGGCCTGCGTGCTGCTGTCCTGCGCGACGGTCTGCTGCGTGCGGCCTGTGGATTCACGATTGGAAGCTCTACGTAACCCCGATTAGAGGCGTGCGTGTCGTTCATGGACTTGCCCAGCACCATGGAAAGGCAGTTGTCGTTGCTACAGGCGAAGTCGTTCACCACGATGGTCGAGTCCTTGGCCAGCGCCGCGGTGCGTCGTACGCAGCTCTCCAACTCGCGAACGTTACCAGGGAAGTCGCACGCGCCCAGCACCTCCATGGCGCGTTGCGAGAAGGTCAGCGCGACTCCGTGTTCTTCGTTGAAGCGTTTCAGAAACTCACGCGCCAGCAACTCCACATCTTCCGGCCTCTCCCGCAGAGGCGGAAGAAAGATTGGCACCACGCTGATGCGATAGTAGAGGTCCGATCGGAAGTCGCCCGACAGTACCGCCGACTCCAGGTTCCGGTTGGTTGCAGCCACCATGCGTACGTCCACCTTCAGGGTGCGGCTGCCGCCCACTCGCTCGAACTCTCCCTCCTGCAAGACCCGCAGCAGCTTGGCTTGAAAGGCCGGCGAGATCTCCGTAATCTCGTCCAGAAATAGCGTGCCGCCGTCGGCCATCTCAAAGCGGCCCTTGCGCATTCCGATCGCGCCGGTGAAGGCCCCGCGCTCATGGCCGAAGAGCTCCGACTCCAGCACCGACTCCGACAGGGCAGCGCAATTCAGCCGAATATACGGCTTGTCCTTGCGCGGCGAGTACTCATGAATGGCGCGCGCAAACAGCTCCTTGCCCGTCCCTGATTCACCGCACAGCAGCACTGGAAGATTGCATCGCGCCACCTGCTGGATCTTCCCCACCACCTCGCGCAGCGCAGGGCTCTCGCCGATAATCCACGAGATCCCTTCCTGCTTGGCGTCGGTCCGCTGCTGCTCCATCTCCTTTTCAAGACGGTGGTGTTCGGTCATCAACCGTTCGCGGTCCCGCGCCACCAGCGTCTGCACGGCCACTGCCTGGCCAACCAGATTCGCAACCATGGTCAGGAAGCGCACGTCATCATCCAGCGAATGCGGCGACGAGTGGCCCAACCGCCGCTCAATCATGATGGTTCCGACGGTTCGGCTCTCGCCTTTGATGGGAACGCCGACAAAGGCCCTCGGCTCCCCCGCCGTTCCGAAGTCGCCCCAATCCGTGAAGAGCGGGCTTTCGGCGATGTTGCGCACCACCAGCGGCATGCCGGAGACAACGATCTGCCCTACCGCCTGTTCTGGTACCCGCTCGAAGTACTCCTTCGCGGTGGCCTCGCTCCAGCCCGCTCCCACAACCGTTGTGGTCTCGTCCTCTTCGTCCAGCAGGGCGATCAGGCCGTTGTTCATCTCCAGAAAACTGGCCAACAGGTTAATGACTCTGGAGAGCGCCAACTCCAGCCGCGCAGGGCGAGTCAGTGCCTTCGATATCTCGTAGATTCCGATCAGCGCAGAGTTCGCGCGGCTGATGGATTGCAGGCCAGCTTCCTGATTGGGGACCTCGGTATCCTTCGACACGTCATCCCCCCTTTCCCGTCCGGAAACAGAAACAATCAGGGAACCACATGGAGATCAGCTCTGCCTAACCGGCTGGACAGTGCTACAAAGATGCAAGAGAGCCAGAGCTTGTAAGAGCCCACAGCCTACAGAAATCCAGTAATTGACAAGGATTTAAACTATCTTTGCAGAGTTTTTCCTGCGGGTCAATCGGTTGCAACCTGCGCGCACCGCGAAATTCTTCCTTTCCAGTTAATCCGATGACTTATCTCAACCTGGATGATGTCGGGGTAACTCGTTGAACCTTCTTCGATTCAGCGGGCCTTTCGAAAACAGTTTTGCACTCAATGGGCACTGACACAAAAGTCGTAAATTGTTACGAACAGAATTACAATTCACAACACTATGCCAATCTCCGCAAGAAACCAGCTCCCAGGCCGCGTGGAAGAGATTCTTCTCGGCACCATCATGGCTCACATCACCGTCCGGGTTGGAGACAACCTGATTGAAAGCGTCATCACCCGCCGCAGTGTGGACGCCCTGCAACTCAAGGTCGGCGACGAGGTCAAGGTCTTGATCAAGTCCACCGAAGTCATGCTTCAGAAGGGATGATTACGCTCTCTCGACGAGGATGAGGCGCACCCTTCGCTCCCCGGCCACGGGCCTGTTGCGCCTATAGGGTTAGGCAGGCCCGTGGTTCCCTGACGCTCATGTTTCAGGTGGTGTTCGCGGTCTACCTACTGATGCGAAGCGCAAACTGCACAACGCGCGGGTCGGTGGTGGTCGCTGTGATGGAGCCGAACGCAGCCGAGCCAAAGCTGCCGTTGGGCAGCGCGAACGCAGGCGTGTTGGTGATGTCGAAGACCTCGGCGCGAAACTCCAGGTCGGCCTTCTCGGTCAGGTGGGTGTGCTTGACCAGCGCAAGGTCGAGGTCGCGATAGCTGGGACCGAAAACAGGGTTACGCGAGGCGTTGCCGATGACGAACTGCGGTGCGGTTGCAAAGGCGGCGGTGTTGAAGTAGTGCGCCGGATTACGCATTGCAGGCGCAAGAGATGGGTTGGCAACGAGGTTCGGGCGCTGCAACGCGAATCCGGCGAAGGCATTGTTGTTGGTGGCCTGCGTGACGGCGGCGGGCATTCCCGATTGCATCTGGAAGATGGTGTTGAGAGCCCAGCCGCCGAGCGCGGCATTCGCAATTCCGGTCGCGGCGAACCTATGTCCGCGGCCTGCGGGCAATTCGTAAGTCCCGCTGAACGAGAGCACATTGGGCATGTCGCCCGTAGAGGAATCGCGCTCCAGCCTGGGGTCGAAGGTGTCGGCAGCGATCAGCGAACTCGAGTTGGGCGAGGAGAGCACGGTGGTGGAGAAGACGGAGCTGGCGTCGTCGATCAGCTTTGAGTGCGTGTACGCGAGCAGCAGATAGATGCCGCGCGAGAGGCGCTGCTCCACCTTGGCCTCCAACGCGTTGTAGTTGGTCTCGCCGGAGTTGTTGCGGTAGGTGGCCACGTTGAGGAAGCGCGGGTACGGCTTCAGGAGCTGAGCGTTGGTGATGGTCTTGCCGCCGATAGAGCTGGAGATAGGAAGCTGCCCGCAGTAGGGGTTGGGGGTCGTAGAGAGCAGTGACGATCCCTGCGCAAGCTGCGCGGCGGTCAGCTGGTTGAGGTTTGAGTCGGGAATACCAACGTGGACGATGTGCGACCCGACGTACGCAATGTCAACGGAGAGATTGCTGGTAATCGCCCGCTCGATGGCGAGGTTCCACTGCTGCGAATAGCCCGAACCGGCGGTGCGGTTGACCGTGTAGACGCTCTGACCGAGTCCGGCGGCTGGGGTCAGTGGAATGGGCGCAACCGTGGGTCCGCTCGATAGCGTGAACGCTGCGTTGACCGAGTCCTGCGTCTTCTGCGTGACGCTCTGGATGAAAGGAAATTGCGGCGTGGTGAAGGGTGTTGTGATGCCGGACTGGTCGATGAAAACAATGCCGAATCCGGAGCGCACAACAGTCTTCGGCGTGACGAGATAGGTGAAGCCCACGCGAGGCGCAAGGTTGGCGTAGTGAAGCTGACGCGCGCTGGTGGAGTAGCCGTTGACGCCGAGGTAATCAAGCTGCTGCGTGGCGAGATTGAAGACTGCGCCCTGGTTGTTTTTCTCCGTGGACGGAAAGTGCAGCGTCCAGCGAGCGCCGATGTTGAGCGTCAGGCGGTCGGTTGCACGGTAGTCGTCCTCAACGAAGTACTCCTGGATGTGGTCGCGCGGTCGAATCTTGGCGGTCTGTAGATCGATCTGAAAGGTGTCCACCTGGCCAAGCAGAAAGCTGGCGATGGCGTTGCCGCTGCCCGTGACGCGTTGCTGATCGGTGCCCGTAGTTGTGAACGCGAACGAGCCGGTGGGGTTGGGCGGTGAGACGGTGTTGAGCTGGTACCAGCGAAAGTCGATGCCGGCCTTCAATGCGTGGCGGCCACGCACCAATCCGACCGAATCGACCATCTGCCACACCGCGGTCTGGTACGCCGAAAACGTGCTCGCCGAAGGACCAAGCTGCTGGAAGCCCGTGAAGGTGAAGAGCGGCAGCGCATTGTTGAACGCTGCATTGGTAGGAATGCCAGGAATGCCCAGCGTTGCGGAAGCGGTACTGCCCAGCGTCGGGCCATCAATCGTGTTGCCGCGTCGCGTGTAGCCGAGGCGAAAGTCGTTCAGCAGTCGTGTCGTGAAAGTGTGCGTCTCATTGAAGACAGCCTGTTGTCCAAGTACATGCGAGAGTCCGGCGATGCCGCCCGTACCGATGACCGAGCCACTGATGGCTCCGCTGCCGTCCGGCAGTGGCGTCACCGGCTGCTCAACATCGGAGAAGTAGGAGTAGCGGCCAAAGACTCGGTCGCGCGCGCCCAGTGCCCCGTCGATGCGCGTGTCGAACTGGTTCTGATGATCGGCGTCGTTGGCGGTGCGACTGTAATTGTTGGCGGCGGCAGTAAGGTTGGTGGGCGTA
>PLOT01000221.1 GCA_003142215.1 Granulicella sp.
CCCACCTCGCCTTTTTTCACCAGCACGGCGCCGATCTCCTTGCCTCGATAGCTGCCATCGTTGCGCACCACATAGCGCGAGCGGACCTTTGCGCCGTACTCGAAGGAGGGCGGCCCATCCAGTTCCACAACCCAGCCGTCACGATTGATCTTCGACATCAGGGCCGTCTCCCTTCCCGCACCGCGGGGCTCATCTCAATCACGAGACGGCCGCCCGTTGCGTTGGAGCGCCGCTGTGCAAGGCGCTCCATTACGCGCTCGCGCACCATGGGGTCCTCGTCCTGCTGCATGACAGCAAGACCGCTGAGGGGAACTCTTCCCGCGGCCTCGTAACGCACGCGAAAGTCGCCGTGAAAGCGTAGCGGCAACAACTGCGCCGGTGTGAGCCGCTCGGCAACCGTGAGCGTGACCGCCGCATCCGGATCGTCGAGAAACTCCGGCAGCCACTCCACCGCGATCCGTTGCGCCACCACGCAGCGCACCTCGGGGTCGGGATCGTCCATCATGCGCTTCAGCAGGGGCACCCCGATCCGCTGCGCCACCACCTTGCGCACATAGTAGTCGGGGTCGGACATCATCGGAACCAGATCTTCGCCCTCCACATGCGAGGCAACACGCAAGCGCACTTCGCGGTGTGGGTCCTCGCGCAGGCGCAGTAGAAAACGGCGTGGCAACCGAAGCGCCGCGTGCCAGCGAACACTATCGTCGGCATCGTTCAGCAACGCCGGCAGCAGGAAGATGTCTGCAAACCTGGCCGCCGCAGCGCGCACCTCGAAGTACGGGTGGGTGAGGAATCGATTGGCCAAGCCGGGATTGGTCTCGAAGAAATGTTGGATTCTCGCGGGCGTTCGGTCCTGTACGCAGATGTGTTTCTGCCGGCAGCGATCTTCATGCACCAGATCATGATGAACGCATCCGTCGCAGCAGACCTCCTGCCCCTGCCAATCCAGAGCTTCTGCGGCCTCATACGCCATCGTCTATTCCTCCTTCCCCGATTGCAACAGCTCTGCAACCGCAGCTTCATCTGCTCCACATCTAGATCAACGCCGCATCAGCGATTCGATCGGCACCAGTTTCGAGGTTGAGTCGCACGCCGCTTGCGTAACTCCAGGGATGCTGATGACAAAGCCCGTGTGCATGAGAGTCTCCGAAAAATCCACGGTCGCGCTGTCCAGCAACTTGCAGCTCTCCCGATCGAGATAGATCCGCAAACCTTCGTGTTCCCAGACCACGTCTTCGGCTCTGGGGCCGGCCACCAGATCGAACTGGGTGGCAAACCCGGAGCATCCGCCCGGCGTCACCTTGAACTGAAAGCCCGCCTCCGGCCCCTCGGCATAGCGCAGGAACCGCCGGATAAAGGCTTCTGTAGCCGGGGTCAATCGCGTATTGATCTCGTTCGCCGCGGTCATTTACACCGCCGCCTGGAACCGTGGCACGTCCGGGTTGATGTTGATCGTCTTCGGGATGGGGCAGATCGCAACACACTGCGGCTCCGCGAAGAAGCCGATGCACTCGGTACATTTCGCCGGGTCGATGCTGAAAAGAAAGTTCTTCTCGACGATCGCCTTGTTAGGACACTCGTTCTGACAGGCCGAGCATCCGGTACATCTCGATTCCTTGATCATGTATGCCATATCTCTCTCCTCCAATGTTGCAATCTCAAACTTTGCCCTATGCTGCGTTTCGGTCAAGCAATCAGCGCGCCCTGACGAAGCTCCGCGTCCCCGCGTTGCGCGTGTTCCACCTCGCCGCTGCGAACGCGCTCCAGATATTCCTTGAAGTACGCAATCGCGGACTGCTCGATATACTCCAGCGCAAAGCGATCCACCGGCTCGATCCCAGCGCTGGTGAGGCCTTCGCGCGGGCAACTCCCAATCCTCGCCACAAAGACCGCGTGGCAGTCGTTGATGGCGCGAACCACCGTCTCCAGGCTGTCTTCCTCGGCGTAGCCTCCCTGGCAGTAGTTGTCCACTCTGCGATGCCCGACGAACTTGCTCCCCGCTGTGCTGACCTCGTAGATCTGGAACTCCCTGGCGTGGCCGAAGTGCTCGTTGATGCGTCCGCCTCCCTTGGTAGCGACCGCGATCAGAATGGAAAGATCGCTCTGCTCGCCAGCCAGCGTGGCAAGCTCCACGTTTCTGGCGGCAACCACGGCCTGGCGTTTCATCTCCACCTTCTCCTGATAATGCAGGCGACTGGCGAGATCGTAGTTGACTTCCATGGCCATGACTTTTTCGGTGGTGAACTCCGCGCTGCGGTCTTCGCCCAGCAGACCGACGGCGTCGGCGCGGCACTGCCGGCAATGCCGCATCATCTGCATCTCGCCCTCGCAGGAGTCCTGTAGCAGCTTCAACTCCTGCGCCGTGGGGCCGCGCTGCCCGTTCAGCCCGAAGACGGTTCCATGCTCCGGCGCCGAGATCAGCGGCATGATGTTGTGCAGGAATGCGCCGCGCGATTTGACCGCCTTGTTCACCGCAACCAGATGATGGTCATTGATGCCGGGAATCATCACCGAGTTCACCTTGCACAGAATGCCGCGCGCAGTCAGCATCTCCAGGCCCAGCAGTTGCCGTTCGCTCAGAATCCGCGATGCCTCCTCGCCGGTGTACCGCTTGTGGTCGAAGAAGATCCACGGATAGATCTTCGCGCCCACATGCGGATCGACCATGTTGATCGTGATCGTCACATGGTCGATGTTCATGGCCGCAATCTTGTCTGCGAAATCGGGAAGCATCAGCCCGTTGGTCGAAAGACAGAGCTTGATGTCGGGAGCTGTCCGCGCCACCAACTCAAAGGTTCGGAAGGTCTTCTCTGCATTGGCCAGGGGATCGCCCGGCCCAGCGATGCCCAACACCGTCATCTGCGGAATCGTGGACGCGACGGCCAGCACCTTGCGCGCCGCCTGCTCCGGCAACAGCCGCTCGCTCACCACGCCGGGCCGCGATTCATTGGAGCAGTCGTACTTGCGGTTGCAGAAATTGCACTGGATATTGCATGCCGGCGCGACGGCCACATGCATCCGCGCGTAATGGTGGTGCGCCTCTTCGCTGTAGCAGGGGTGGTTCTTGATCTTCTCCCAGACCTTTGGCGAGAGATCGCCCTGTCCGGCCGAGGAGCCGCAACCCGACTTGCCGTTGCCCCCCTTCGAGCTACAGCCATTTGCCCCACTCATCCGCGTGGCAGGAGGCATCACCCGCAACTGCGCGATCGCATTGTGATTGCCAACTTCCATTGCAACCCCCGTCTTCGATGCAGCTTCGGCTGCGGGTATTGCAAAGGAGATAAGCAACTCGATAGCCAAACTCAAGTCGCTGATTTATTGACGATTAAAGGAACAATCGGATGTAGGAGTTGCGACACTCCCGCGCAGAAGAGGCGGTTTTGTCGGGAACAACCAGCTCATCCGGCACAGGACGGCTCTACTTTGGAACGCAACATATTGTTCCCCATTCAGGCGAAACAGGTGGCTTTGATAGAGAGAACAGACGCCAGCTAGAAGCGCTTGACGTCGATGCCGTGCTTGCGCAACGCGTAGCCCATCTGCCGCGGCGTCAGGCCAAGCATGCGAGCAGCCTTTGCCTGCACCCAGCCGGAGAGCTCCATCCGTTCGATCAGGCGTGCGCGCTCCTTGGCGTCTGCCTCCGCGGTGTTCAAATTCTCCGCCGTTCCAGGCAGCTCGAAGTCCCTGCCGGAAGGGGGCCTGCGTGCTGCTGTCCTGCGCGACGGTCTGCTGCGTGCGGCCTGTGGATTCACGATCGGAAGTTCAACGTAACCCCTGTTAGAGACGTGCGTGTCGTTCATGGACTTGCCCAGCACCATGGAAAGGCAGTTGTCGTTGCTACAGGCAAAGTCGTTCACCACAATGGTCGAGTTCTTGGCCAGCGCCGCGGTGCGTCGTACGCAGCTCTCCAGCTCGCGTACATTGCCGGGGAATTCGCAGGCGCCCAGCACCTCCATGGCGCGTTGCGAGAAGGTGAGCGAGACTCCGTGTTCCTCATTGAAGCGTTTCAGGAACTCACGCGCCAGCAGTTCCACATCTTCCGGCCTCTCCCGCAGAGGCGGAAGAAAGATTGGCACCACGCTGATGCGATAGTAGAGGTCCGATCGGAAGTCGCCCGACAGAACCGCCGACTCCAGGTTCCGGTTGGTTGCAGCCACCATGCGCACGTCCACCTTCAGGGTGCGGCTGCCGCCCACTCGCTCGAACTCCCCTTCCTGCAAGACGCGCAGCAGCTTGGCTTGAAAGGCCGGCGAGATCTCCGTAATCTCGTCCAGAAATAGCGTGCCGCCGTCGGCCAGCTCAAAGCGGCCCTTGCGCATTCCGATCGCGCCGGTGAAGGCCCCGCGCTCATGGCCGAAGAGTTCCGACTCCAGCACAGACTCCGACAGGGCAGCGCAGTTTAGCCGAATATACGGCTTGTCCTTGCGCGGGGAGTACTCATGAATGGCGCGCGCAAACAGCTCCTTGCCCGTGCCCGATTCACCGCACAGCAGCACTGGCAGATTGCATCGGGCCACCTGCTGGATCTTGCCCACAACCTCGCGCAGCGCAGGGCTCTCGCCGATAATCCACGAGATGCCTTCCTGCTTGGCGTCGGTCCGCTGCTGCTCCATCTCCTTTTCAAGACGGTGGTGTTCGGTCATCAACCGTTCGCGGTCTCGCGCCACCAGCGTCTGCACGGCCACTGCCTGGCCAACCAGATTCGCAACCATGGTCAGGAAGCGAACGTCATCATCCAGCGAATGCGGAGACGAGTGGCCCAACCGCCGCTCAATCATGATGGTTCCGACGGTTCGGCTCTCGCCTTTGATGGGAACGCCGACAAAGGCCCTCGGCTCCCCCGCCGTTCCGAAGTCGCCCCAATCCGTGAAGAGCGGGCTTTCGGCGATGTTGCGCACGACCAGCGGCATGCCGGAGACCACGATCTGTCCTACCGCCTGTTCTGGTACCCGCTCGAAGTACTCCTTCGCGGTGGCCTCGCTCCAGCCGGCTCCCACAACCGTCGTGGTCTCGTCCTCTTCGTCCAGCAGGGCAATCAGGCCGTTGTTCATCTCCAGAAAACTGGCCAGCAGGTTGATGACCCTGGAGAGCGCCAACTCCAGCCGCGCAGGGCGAGTCAGTGCCTTCGATATCTCGTAGATGCCGATCAGCGAAGAGTTCGCGCGGCTGATCGATTGCAGGCCGGCTTCCTGATTGGGGACCTCGGTATCCTTCGACACGTCATCCCCCTTTCCCGTACGGAAACAGAAACTCTCAGGGAACCACATGGAGATCAGCTCTGCCGAACCGGCTGGACAGTGCTACAAAAATGCAAGAGAGCCGGAGCTTGTAAGGGCCCACAGCCTACAGAAATCCAGCAATTGACAAGGATTTAAACTATCTTTACAGAGTTTTTCCTGCGGGTCAATCGGTTGCGGCCTACGCACACCGCGAAATTCTTCCTTTCCAGCTAATCCGATGACTTGTCTCAACCTGGAAGATGTCGCGTTAACTCGTTGAAACTTCTTCGATTCAACGGACCTGAAATAAATAGATTTCTACAGAATGGACACTGACACAAAAGTCGTAAATTGTTACGAACAGAATTACAATTCACATCACTATGGCAATCTCCGCAAGAAACCAGCTCCCAGGCCGCGTGGAAGAGATTCTTCTCGGCACCGTCATGGCTCACATCACAGTCCGGGTTGGAGACAACCTGGTTGAAAGCGTCATCACCCGCCGCAGTGTGGACGCGCTGCAACTCAAGGTCGGCGACGAGGTCAAGGTCTTGATCAAGTCCACCGAGGTCATGCTTCAGAAGGGCTGATTTCGCTCTCTCGACGAGGATGAGGCGCACCCTTCGCTCCCCGGCCACGGGCCTGTTGCGCCTATAGGTTCGGCAGGCCCGTGGTTCCCTGACGCTCGTGTTTCAGGTGGTGTTCGCGGTCTACCGGCTGATGCGAAGCGCAAATTGCACAACGCGCGGATCGGTTGTGGTCGCTGTGATGGAGCCGAACGCAGCCGAGCCGAAGCTGCCGTTGGGCTGCGCGAACGCGGGCGTGTTGGTGATGTCGAAGACCTCGGCGCGAAACTCCAGGTCGGCCTTCTCGGTCAGGTGGGTGTGCTTGACCAGCGCAAGGTCGAGGTCGCGATAGCTAGGGCCGCGGACAGGGTTGCGCGAGGCGTCGCCGATGACGAACTGCGGTGCTGTGGCGAATGCGGCGGTGTTGAAGTAGTGCGCCGGAGTGCGCGCGGCGGGTGCAAGCATTGGTTTGGCAATGACGTTCGGACGCTGCAACGCGAATCCGGCGAAGGCATTGTTGTTGGTGGCCTGCGTCACGGCGACGGGCATTCCCGACTGCATCTGGAAGATGGTGTTGAGCGCCCAGCCGCCAAGCGCAGCATTCGCAATTCCGGTCGCGGCGAACCTATGTCCGCGGCCTGCGGGCAATTCGTATGTCCCGCTGAACGAGAGCACATTGGGCATGTCGCCCGTAGAAGAATCGCGCTCCAGCCTGGGGTCGAAGGTGTCGGCAGCGATCAGCGAACTCGAGTTGGGCGAGGAGAGGACGGTGGTGGAGAAGACGGAGCTGGCGTCGTCGATCAGCTTCGAATGCGTGTACGCGAACAGAAGATAGATGCCGCGCGAGAGTCGCTGCTCCACTTTGGCCTCCAGCGCGTTGTAGTTGGTCTCGCTGGAGTTGTTGCGGTAGGTGGCCACGTTGAGGAAGCGCGGGTACGGCTTCAGGAGCTGAGCGTTGGTGATGGTCTTGCCGCCGATAGAGCTGGAGATAGGAAGCTGCCCGTAGTAGGGGTTGGTGGTCGTAGAGAGCAGTGACGATCCCTGCGCGAGCTGCGCGGCGGTCAGTTGGTTGAGGTTCGAGTCGGGAATGCCGACGTGGACGATGTGCGACCCGACGTACGCAATGTCAAAGGAGAGATTGCTGGTAATCGCCCGCTCGATGGCGAGGTTCCACTGCTGAGAGTAGCCCGAACCGGCGGTGCGGTTGACCGTGTAGACGCTCTGCCCGAGTCCGGCGGCTGGGGTCAGTGGAATGGGCGCAACCGTGGGTCCGCTCGATAGCGTGAACGCGGCGTTGACCGAGTCCTGCGTCTTCTGCGTGACGCTCTGAATGAAAGGGAATTGCGGCGTGGTGAAGGGCGTTGTGATGCCGGACTGGTCGATAAAGACGATGCCGAATCCGGAACGCACAACCGTCTTCGGCGTGACGAGGCAGGTGAAGCCTACGCGCGGCGCAAGGTTGGCGTAGTGGAGCTGACGCGCGCTGGTGGAGTAGCCGTTGACGCCGAGGTAATCAAGCTGCTGCGTGGCGAGGTTGAAGACTGCGCCCTGGTTGTTCTTCTCCGTGGACGGAAAGTGCAGCGTCCAGCGAGCGCCGATGTTGAGCGTAAGACGGTCGGTTGCGCGCCAGTCGTCCTCGACGAAGTACTCCTGAATGTGGTCGCGCGGTCGAATCTTGGCGGTCTGCAGATCGATCTGAAAGGTGTCCACCTGACCAAGCAGGAAGCTCGCAATCGCGTTGCCGCTGCTCGTGATGCCCTGCTGATCGGTGCCCGTGGTTGTGAACGCGAACGAGCCGGTGGGGTTGGGCGGTGAGACGGTGTTGAGTTGGTACCAGCGAAAGTCGATACCAGCCTTGAATGCGTGGCGGCCACGCACCAATCCGATCGAATCGACCATCTGCCACACCGCGGTCTGGTAGGCCGAAAACGTGCTCGCCGAAGGGCCAAGCTGCTGGAAGCCCGTGAAGGTGAAGAGCGGCAGCGCATTGTTGAACGCCGCATTTGTGGGAATGCCCGGAATGCCGAGCGTTGCGGAAGCGGTACTGCCAAGCGTTGGGCCATCAATCGTGTTGCCGCGTCGCGTGTAGCCGAGGCGAAAGTCGCTCAGCAGCCGTGTAGTGAAAGTGTGCGTCTCATTGAAGACAGCCTGTTGTCCAAGTACATGCGAGAGTCCGGCGATGCCGCCCGTACCGATGACCGAGCCACTGATGGCTCCGCTACCGTCCGGCAGTGGCGTCACCGGCTGCTCCACATCGGAGAAGTAGGAGTAGCGGCCAAAGGCGCGGTCGCGCGCGCGGATGGCCCCATCGATGCGGATATCGAACTGGTTCTGGTGGTCGGCGTCGTTGGCGGTGCGACTGTAATTGTTGGCGACGGCAGTAAGGTTGGTGGGCGTA
>PLOT01000122.1:0-7674 GCA_003142215.1 Granulicella sp.
CGGAAATGCAACCATCGTTATGACTCCCCCGCTGTGGTACTGGAGCTAAACAGACCAACGACCGGAACAACTATACGAAGGCCTGTCGAACCAATCCGCTCCGCCTCGGCAACAAAGCAACTCATCTTATCACCTCACCGCATTCGGATCGTGAAGCGGCGAATAAACAATTCTGCCTGGGATATGTCTAAGGCTAGGTGAGCTTCTCGTCGGATCACGAATCGCCGAGTCTCAGACCGAAGAGAGGCACGAAGAGCCTTTTGAACTGTTAGACGCCGAAGCCGTGGGTTAGGCCTCGACGATGTCAGCCAACCGAGATAATGTATGGATCAGCAGACGCCAATAGTGAATTATTCCAACGAAAAAGCTTTGGCCAGTTCCTGGATGACGTGCTCAGACATGGGCGCAACCTTGCCCAGCGGGCGGCTGTTGATCAGTGCCTCAGCGGTCGATTCCAGGACTTCGAGGCGATCGAACGCATCCAGGATGCTGGTGCCAAGGACCAGCACGCCATCGTTCTCAAGCAGCGCGATGGGATTGCGTGGTGAGATGCGCGGTGCCAGATCCTCACCGTCTCCGAACTGCATCCCAAAGGGAATCTTCTGCACCTCGCGCAGGAAGACGTAGCTCTCGGGAATGGTTCGAGAATCGCAAGGGCTGTCCGTCACGCTGAATGCAGTCCCATTCACCGGGGACGCATTGACGATGGCAGTAATCTGAGGATAGCGACGGTAAATGGCCTGATGGTCAGGGGTCGCGCGGCTCGGGACCTTATCGCGCTCACACATGCCTTTGGAGATGAGAACGAAATCTTCAAGTCCTACCATGCTGCGGTCCAGCACGTGAGGTGTGATCAGAAACGAATCGTCGTCCAATCGCGCGGAAAAACTTCCCGCTCTGCTGATCAGCAGGCGTTGCTGATATCCGCGGCGGATGAAGTCGGCCAATTGACGCCGAGTTTCTTTCTCACGGCTGTCGGCCGGGTTCCGATCAAATTCCTGGAGATGCGGAGGCCCTTTTTTCGATAAAGTCAGCTGTTCGTCGTTCAGGTAGTGAACGTCACCCAACAGACTCGCCTTGATGATGGTCTTCGCGGTGAATTCGAACATCTCGAATCGCTGGAAGGCTTCCTGCAAATCCGTGCCTCCCACGGCGACTCCGTGGTTCTCCAGGATGACGCAGTTGAAGTTCTGCTTAAAAGCGTCGGCGATTTGCTGTCCCAGGGCAGCGCTCCCCGGCAGCGCGTAGGAGGCAAAGCCTCCCTGTCCGCAAACCCTGTTAGCCTGGTGGAAGAGACGAGTATCCGGTACCTGGCCAACGATGCTGAAGGCAACCAGGGCCACCGGATGGGCATGCACGATGGCTCCCAGGTCTGGCCGAACGTCGTAGATCGCCTGGTGAAAAGGCAACTCAGAGGAAGGAGGGTGATGGCCTTCCACTGTGCCGTCTTTCCGTACGCAAACAATGTCGTCGCGTCGCAGGCTGCCCTTGTCCACGCGGGCAGGCGTGATCCATATATCTCCATTTGCGTCGCGAATCGATAAGTTGCCGCCGGAGGTGGTCGTCATCCGATACCGATAGATGCGATCCATCATCTGGATCAGTCCATCACGCGGATGAAGAAGGTTCGCCCTTGTGTTCATATCTTCCTCAAAAAATTATTTAGGTTCGCGAAGAAAGAGCCGATCGATTCTGGATTCGCCATTGACCGGAATCCTTTTTCAGGGCCAATACGCTGGATTGTACCGCTCCTGAACGGTGTTGCATGACCAATGCTGCCGGTGCGGTCGAAAAAGCTGAGTTCGGTTTGCCAAAAACTGTTCGCGTTGACGAAAGACCGGCATTCAGCTATCGTTCTCTGGCTACGGGTAACGTTAGCCCACCGATCTCAGAATTTGTTCGAAAGGTTGCGTCATGAGCAAAGCAAGGCTCCTCTTTGTGTCCACATTTCTAACCCTGGCAGTTCTTCTGACATCCGGCACAGTAGCACAGACTGCCAGCAAAGCGCAGCCCGCGGCCAAAGCACAACCCGCTGCCAAAGTGCAGCCTGCTGTCCACGTGTTGCCGAAGGTCGCTAAAGCCACGGTCAACGATCCCGTCACTCTCACCGACAATGGCGACAGTTGGACACTGGACAATGGCATCGTCAAGGCCACCATCCTGAAGAGCAACGGCAATATGACGACGGTCTTCTATCACGGCATCGACGTCCCAAATGCCCGCAGTGAGTACTGGGAACAGACACCGGCCGGTACAATCACGGCAAAAGTGACCATTGACCCAGCGACTAATGGCGGCGAACGTGCTGAGGTCTCCGTGAAGGGTGTTAATCCTGGTACTCCCGGCGTTCGCGGTGGTGGTGGCAACGCAGCAGTTGGTAATTCTGCTGCCCAATATGGCGTTCCATCCGGCCCAGGTCGCGGAGGCATAGACATTGAAGTTCGTTACACGCTGGAGCGTGGCGTCAGCGGCTTCTATACCTACGCCGAGTACACTCACCCGGCATCCTATCCTCCCGCTGGCGAGGGCGAGAGCCGCTTCATCCTGCAGATGAATCCCACCTTCAACTGGATCTCTGTCGATAATGACCGCAACCAGTTGATGATCGCTAATGGGGACCAGCGGTCCGGCGTCGTCATTCACGCCAAAGAGCAGAGCATCATTCTGGACGGTGTCTATAAGAACTCCGTGGAGCATAAGTACAGCTACTGCGCTGTAATGGACAAGCTGACCGCATGGGGCTGGTCCAGCACAAAGGACCATATCGGCGTTTACTTCATCAACCCATCCAACGAATACATTGGTGGCGGCCCGGAGAAGCTGGATCTGGTGGCTCACATGGGAGCAACCTTGCTGGATTACTGGACCTCCGGCCATTACGGTGGTGGCGCGGGCAATAACATTCCCAATGGCGAGAGCTGGAAGCACGTTGTCGGCCCAGTCTTTGTTTACTTCAATTCGCTGGAAGATCCCAAGGACCCATCGCAGGCTGAGCTGGACAAGCTGACGGCTACCTCCGGCAGCGGGATGCCGGCCGTGCCCGCGGAATGGCACGATAACGCCATGGCCCTGTGGGATGACGCGGTCGCCAAATCGAAGTCCGTCAAGGCCGCGTGGCCCTATAGCTGGGTGGAGGGCGTGGATTATCTAAAGAAGGCAGAGCGCGGCACCGTCAGTGGGCAACTCGTCCTCAACGACCCGCAGGCCACTTCCAAGAGCCTCCCGAATCTCAACGTTGGCCTCACGCCCCCGAATTATCAGGGCAATGCAAGCCCGCGGGCAGGCAACGGCAACATCGTAACCTGGCCGCATGACGGCGAGCACTACCAGTTCTGGACCGAAGGCACCGCAGACGGCAGATTCACCATCCCCAATGTCCGTCCCGGAACCTACGTCCTGCGTGCCTTTGCCAACGGAGTGCTCGGAGAATTCGACAGGACAGCCAAGGTGACCGTGGAAGCAGGCAAGACCGTGGATCTGGGCAAACTGGACTGGCAACCCGTCCGCTATGGCAAGCAGATATGGGAGATCGGCTATCCCGACCGCACCGCCGACAAATTCTTCAAGGGCGACCCCGACAACTACTGGCTGTGGGGCTGGGGTCTGCGCTACAGCGGCCTCTTCCCCAAGGACATCACCTACACCATCGGCAAGAGCGACTACCACAAGGATTGGTTCTTCCAGGAGGTGCCGCACTCCACCACCGACGCCTGGAAGAATCCCGCCGCCAAGGACCCCTATAACCAACGCTTTGGCTGGGTGGCTCTGCCAACCGGCACCAAGGACCCGTGGTCTGAATGGGGCAAGGGCCGGGCTACCATATGGACCGTCAAGTTCAACATGCCCAAGGCCTCCAAGGGGCAGGCAGTCTTGCGCGTGGCGCTGGCCGGGGCCGACGGTGGCAATGGCACCGATCCCAGCGTCGCCGGCAACCTCACCATCGGCCTCAACGGACAGAGCGTCGGCACCATCCATACGATCGCAACCAACGCTCTGCGCTACAACACCAATAAGGGCGTCTGGAACCAGTACATCCAAAAGTTCGACGCCTCGCTGCTGAAGCCGGGCGAGAATGATATGACGTTCACCGTTCCCGCCGGAGACGTCACCACCGGCGTCGTCTGGGATTACCTCCGTCTGGAACTCAACGACGGCAGCAAGGTGTACCCAACTCCGCCCGATACTCCAAGGCCGGATTATCCAACACTCGAATAGGGGCAGCATTTCTCGAATTGGTATAGTGCGAAACCACAGCCTCTGAGTGGCTTTTTCCTCAACCTGGTCCCCAGTGACAGGTCTTCGTCGCTGGGGCCGGTGGGCGAGGCGCAGACGCCAGAAGATTCCAGGTCTACGATTTTTACGGCGTTGCAGCAGCAGCTTGGACTGAAGCTACAGCCGGGGACTGGGACGATCGATGTGGTGGTGGTGGACCATGTGGAGCGGCCTACAGAGAACTAGCGGCTGTACCCCGCCGAACACAGCTTTCATCGGATTCAACTCGCGTATGAATCCTCGAGGCGAGCCTGCCAGTGGCGTGAATCCCATCTGAACTGCATACTGGTTGAACTGCAGCTATGCAAGGAGTCGTCATGCGTATCGTCGACCTGCGCGAAATCACAGCGCCGATCTCAAGCCCGATTGCCAACGCATATATCGATTTTTCCCGGATGACCTGCTCGCTGGTCGCCATCGTGACGGATGTGATTCGCGATGGCAGGCCAGTCATTGGCTATGGATTCAACTCCAACGGACGCTACGGCCAAGGCGGACTGATCCGCGAGCGATTTGCGCGCCGCCTTCTGGAGACCCCGCCGGCAAGCCTGCTGAACGACGCCGGCGACAATCTGGATCCCGACCGCATCTGGGCCGTGCTGATGCACAACGAGAAGCCCGGCGGCCATGGCGAGCGCAGCGTCGCGGTTGGCACCATCGATATGGCGGTATGGGACGCCGTTGCGAAGATCGCGGGCATGCCGCTGTTCCGGCTGCTGGCGGAGCGTCACGGCGAGCAGGCCGATCCGCGCGTCTTCGTCTACGCCGCCGGTGGCTACTACTACCCGGGCAAGGACCTGGCTGCCCTGCGCGCGGAGATGCGCAGCTACCTGGACCGCGGATACACCGTGGTGAAGATGAAGATCGGCGGTGCCAGTATCGACGAAGACCGCAAACGCATCGAAGCCGTACTCACGGAGATTGGCAGCCAGGCGCAGCTTGCCGTGGATGCGAACGGCCGCTTCGATCTGGAGACCGCGATTGCCTACGCGAAGATGCTGCGCCAATATCCTCTCTTCTGGTACGAGGAGGCCGGCGATCCTCTCGATTACGCTTTGCAGGCGGCTTTGGCGGAGTTCTACCCCGGCCCCATGGCCACGGGGGAAAATCTCTTCAGCCATCAGGATGCGCGCAATCTGCTGCGCTATGGTGGCATGCGCTCGGACCGCGACTGGCTTCAATTCGACTGCGCTCTGTCCTACGGCCTATGTGAATATCTGCGGACCCTGCAGGTGCTGAAGACTGCCGGATGGTCGCCCCGCCGCTGCATTCCTCACGGCGGGCACCAGATGTCCCTGAACATTGCAGCCGGGCTCGGACTGGGCGGGAATGAAAGCTATCCCGACCTCTTCCAGCCCTACGGCGGATTTCCCGATGGCGTCCGCGTCGAGGGCGGCTTCATTACCATGCCCGATCTGCCCGGCATCGGTTTTGAAGGAAAGGCAGATCTCATCCGCGTGATGCGGTCGCTTGCGGAGTAGTCACCACTATGCCTGACGAAGTTTCCAGCGCAGCATCACCCGCCTCTCGCCGTCCCCTGCTGGGGCCGTTGTGGCTACAGGTGCTGGTGGGCATCGTGCTCGGCGTTCTCGCCGGAGTGTTCTTCCCCCGCCAGGCGGTCGCGCTCAAGCCGCTGGGCGATGGGTTCGTCCGGCTGATCCGCATGACGCTTGCGCCCATCATCTTTGCCAGCGTCGTAATCGGCATCGCCAGGATGGGCGACCTGAAGGAGGTGGGGCGCGTGGGGGCCAAGGCGCTGGTTTACTTCGAGGTGGTCTCCACGGTTTCGCTGCTGATGGGACTGCTTGCCGTGACACTGCTGCATCCTGGCCGGGGAATGAACATCAATGCGGCCACGCTGGATACCAAAGCCATCGCCGGATACACCGCGACCGCGCAGCATCTGGGTGTTGCAGACTTTCTGCTGAACATCATTCCATCCAGCATCGGCGATGCCTTTGTCAGCGGCAATGTGCTACAGATCATTCTCTTCGGCGTGCTGTTTGGGCTGGCACTCGCGCAGTTCCGCGAGGCAGCGCGCCCGCTGGTCAATCTGCTGGATCTCTTTCTGCGCGGCCTCTTCGGCATCGTGCGCTTTGTGATGCGCCTTGCGCCCATCGGCGCCTTCGGCGGCATGGCATACACCATCGGCCAGTATGGCCTGCGCAGCCTGAAGCCGCTGGCGCAGTTCACCGCCGAGGTTTGGATCGTCTCCATCGTCTTCGTGGTGGTGGTACTGGGCGGCATCGCGCGAGCAGCCGGGTTCAGCCTGTTCAAGCTGCTGCGTTATTTCCGCGAAGAGATTCTCATCACCCTGGGCACATCCTCGTCGGAAGCGGTGATGGCGCCCCTGATGCTCAAGCTGGAGCAGCTCGGTTGCGAGCAGTCCATCGTCGGCATGGTGATGCCCGCGGGCTACACCTTCAACGCGGGTGGCACCGCCATCTACCTCAGCATGGGCGCGATCTTCATCGCCCAGGCCACCAACACGCACCTCAGCCTGGCAGACGAGCTGGTGGTTCTGCTGGTGCTGATGCTCACCTCGAAGGGATCGGCCGGGGTCGCCGGAGCGGGCTTTGTCACCCTGGCTGCGACGCTCTCGACCATGCATCAGATTCCTGCCGCGGGCCTGGTCCTGCTGCTTGGGGTGGAACAGTTCACCAATGCTGCGCGCGCCGTCACCAACATCATCGGCAACGGAGTTGCAACCATCGTGGTCGCCAAGTGGGAACATGCCTTCGACGATCGGCGTGCGACGCTCATCCTCAATGGCGGTGCGCGGTGAAGTGAGCGCGTTATTTCGCATTTAGTTCGTCTTGTGTTCGCCCCCTCCCCCTGCCATCCCCCTTGGCGGTGGATGGGTGCGTAAGTGGATTGTTATGTGGTGGCCACAGGGAAAACTTACATAATAAATGATTTAGGAGTAAGTGATTTGGAATCAATCGGTTGTGCTGGCTGTGACTGGCCAAAAGATTGATTGCGTTGAGGTTGCGGCTAAAAGATTCAGGACATAAGGGTTATGGGTGAAAAAGAGGCTTTGGCGGGGGTGGCTCCGGCAAAAGATTCATTCTATGGTAGTTACTGGCAAAATATTGATTCTGTGCGGCTTGCATCGGTTCTCCTGAAGGTGCAGCGGCGCAACAAAGGCAAATACGGAGATTCTGGCTGCGCCAGAATGACGACTCCTGGGGCTTCGCCGGAATGACGGCGCGTGTGGTCTACGCCGGAATGACGAGCAAGAACAGGCAACGACGAAATGCGGGGGTCCCTCCACTCCGCTACGCTCCGGTCGGGATGACGGCTGCTTTACAGTGCTGCGCCATAGTGACGACCCCTGGGCTGCGCCAGAATGACGACCCGTGTGGTAGTTGCGGATAAGATATTGATTCGGTGCGGCTTATT
>PLOT01000122.1:7710-50102 GCA_003142215.1 Granulicella sp.
TTGGGGCGTCGAGGGGCTTGACACGCGATTTTGCTGAGGTTTTTGGGAAAAGAAAATTGCGGGGGTGGGGTGATGGCAGCCGGGCGACGCAACATCTTCCGCAAGCTGATTTTTTCAGAGCGGGCCCGGCCCTGGGTTGCCGGACGCGGGGGAATTCGTCGCAGGGGTTGCGCCTGGAGATGCCGGTGGGCCGCCGGGGCGAGGCCCGCGACCGCCGCTGCTGCCGGTGAAGAGTGGACCGAGGTTGAGCGCGGCGGCGGTGTCGGGCTGGGCCGGATCGAAGTCCTTGAAGCCGTCCACTATGAAGTTGGCGAGGTCGAGCTTGTTCTGCTTGATGCCCATCACGATGCACTTGGCGAACTCGTAGCCGCCGTACGCGGTGGAGTGGGTTCCATCGGCGAGAATCTTTCCTGCGTCCGCGCCAGCCGATTCATAGAAGGTGTCGCTCATGCCGTAGAGGTCGATGAACGGGACGTGCTCCTCCTGAGCGACCTCGCGCATGGCCTGGGGATAGCCGTCATGGCCGTGGGTGGGCGCGCCGGTGCCGCGCGCACCGCGGTCCATCGCCGTCACCAGCACGGGGGTTGCGCCGCGCAGGCGGGCCTCGGCGATGTAGACCTTCAGATAGGCCTTGTAGGTGGTCTCCGGTTCGACGTAGGTCTGCGGCCAACTCGCCTTGGAGTCGTTGTGAATGAACTGGAGGAAGAGATAGTCTCCCTTCTTCATCTGGCTGAGCATCTTGTCCAGGCGCAGCGCATTCATAAACGACTTCATGGTCTCGCCGGACTGGGCGTTGTTGGCAACCGCGACACCAGGCTTGAAAAAGACGGAGAGCAGTTGTCCCCAACTGACATCGCCGCCGCCATCGCGGTCGGTGACGGTGGAATCGCCGGCGATGAAGATGGTTGGCGCGGTGGGCGCGGAGACGATCTCGATGGAGCGCAGCGCGGCGTGCGGGCTGACGACTTCGACGGTCAACTTGTTGTCCCAATCGCGCGTATTGCCGTCGTCGAACTGGTCCAGACTCACCTCTTCGCGGCCAGTGGCGTTGGTGGGCAGCTTGGGCAGATGCGGCGTGCGGACGTTGGTGGTGAAGGTGCGCTCGGCGACCTGGCCGGCGGGAACCGGGACGCGCTCCAGCATCAGGCGGCCAGACTCGGCTTTGAAGGTGGTAGTGGTCGCGGTGGTCGAGTCGCCAAAGGTCACCGTCACGTTGAAGTTGCCCTCGGGAACCTTGGCGGAGAACATGAAGGGCTTCTCGCTGGTGGTGGCGTTGCCGTTGTCGCCGGTGGAGACCTGCGCGCCGGGCTCGTAGCCGTAGCCTGCGTCGTCCGCGTAGACGGTCGTGGGAGCGACTCGCGTGAAACCGGGCTTGGCTGGGCCGGCGCTGAAATCGAACTTCAGATCTACTGGTGCAGCAAGCGGTGCAGTAAGCGACGGAGTCCGCGGCGCGGTTCGTGGTGCGGTCGGTGGCGCTGCGGGAGGCGCGGCCTGTGCCGCAGCCATCATCGACAAGGACGAGCAGATCAGAGCGGGGCAGCAGACGAGAGCGAGACGGCGGAGGATTTTCATGAGGTGGAGGCCTTTCGGACCAGCGCTGACAGGAGTTGCGCTGCGACGGCGTGGCAATGGATGGACGCTGCGACAGTTTACATTTTCATCTATATACCCGGCCAATCCGTTTGAGCTTTTCACGGTCCCTGTGTGGGAGGGGTACCGCGAGATCGCGAATGCGGTACAGTCTTCAGGGAGGCGCATGACGGAACGGATACGCATCGGAATCGACCTGGGCGGCACCAAGATCGAAGGACTTGCGCTGGATCCGCGCGGCGCGGAGATTGCGCGGCTGCGCAACGCGACGCCGCAGCACGACTACGCGGCGACGGTAAGGGCGATTGTGGAGGCGGTGCAGGAGCTGGAGAGGCGCGCCGGCGGCGGAGAGCGCGAAGCGGCATCGGTGGGCGTGGGGATTCCGGGAACGATTGTGCGCGCGACGGGACTGGTGAAAAATGCTAACTCGACGTGGCTGAACGGCCAGCCGCTGGAGCGCGACCTTGCAGCGGCACTGGCGAGGCCCGTGCGCTGCGCCAACGACGCCAACTGCCTGGCCGTCTCCGAGGCAACCGACGGAGCGGCGGCTGGCGCGGGGCTGGTCTTCGCGGTGATTCTTGGCACGGGGTGCGGCGGCGGCATTGCCGTCAATGGGCAGGTGCGCGTGGGGCCGAACGGGGTTTCGGGCGAGTGGGGGCACAATCCGTTGCCCTGGGCCACGCCCGATGAGATGCCTGGGCCCAAGTGCTTCTGCGGCCAGCGTGGATGCCTGGAGACTTGGATCTCCGGCACCGGGCTTGCGCGCGACCATCAGCGAGTGACTGGCAAGCAGCTCAGCGGGCCGGAGATTGTCGCCGCGGCGGCGGGCGGCGACGCGGCAGCCGAGGCCAGCATCGCGCGGCTGGAAGACCGCGCTGGGCGCGCACTGGCGTCGGTGGTGAACCTGCTCGACCCGGATGTGATCGTGATTGGCGGCGGGCTGTCGAAGCTGGACCGGCTCTATGCGCACCTTCCTGCGCTGATTGCGCGGCATCTCTTCGGCGGCGGGGAGCTTGCGACTCCGGTGCTGAAGGCGAAGCACGGGGATGCCAGCGGGGTTCGCGGAGCGGCCTGGCTGTGGGCTGCGTAGTTCACGGCTTGCGGGCGAGGGCGATGCGCGGGATATGCTGCAGGTCGTCGAGGAAGCGGAGTTGGTTCCAGTCGGACAACAGAGAAGCAATGGCCTCTTGCTGGCCGTGGCCGATCTCCAACGCGAGCAGGCCGTCGGGCAGCAGCGCGGCGCGGGCCTGGGGGATGAGGCGGCGATAGATGTCGAGACCGTCCGGACCGGCGAAGAGCGCGGCAGCAGGTTCGTGGTCGCGCACCTGCGGATGCAGACTGGCGCGGTCGGCGGTAGGAACGTAAGGCGGGTTTGAAACGATGGCGGCGAAGGGTAGTTCTGTAAGAGCGAGCGCGGCGAGCAGATCGGATTCGATGAATTGGATGCGGCTGGTCAGGTGGTGACGCGCGGCGTTCGCGGCGGCGACTTCGAGGGCAGCGGCGGAGAGATCGACTGCGGTGACGTGCGCGTGGGGCAGGTGGAAAGCGAGCGCGATGGCGATGGCTCCCGAGCCGGTTCCTACGTCGAGAATACGCAGGGGCAGATGCTGGGACGAAGACAAAAGCAGATCCCTTCGCTGCGCTGCGGGATGACAAACAAATTCAGCGGGAGGCCTGGCAAACTCGGCGAGGACGGCCTCGACGAGCTGCTCGGTCTCGGGGCGGGGGATGAGGACGGCGGGCGTGACGCGGAGGGTGAGGCCGTAGAACTCCTGCTCGCCGGTGATGTACTGGATCGGCTCGTTGGCAAGGCGGCGCAGAACCAACGCGTCGTAGGCAGCCTGCTGGCCGGGCGTGAGCGAGCGGTTGGGGTCGGCGAGCTGCGCGGCGTGGGAGATCGCCAGCACATGGCGAAGCAGAAACGCGGCGTCGCGGGCGGCGTCTGCGCGCAGGTTGGGTGACGCGTCGAGCTGTCGGGTGGCGCTCGTGAGGGCTTCGCGGAGGGTCATAAACCAGTGGTCAGTGGTCAGTGGTCAGTGTGCGGAGATGATGCGCAGGAGATTGTCATCTGAATTGGCGACCGTGTGCGGCCTCATCGCTGCGGGGCAATCTGAATGATGTTGCCGTCGGGATCGGTAATGCTCAGAGTGTTGCCATCGGTGAAGTCGATGCCCTTGGCCTTGAGCAGCGCGCCCGACTTGCGGATGTCCGGCGAGGTCATCAGGATTCTGGACTTCGCGCCAAGCGGATCGGCGGGAACGATCTCGACCTGCTGGCCGGATGTGCCGGGCAGGTTGAGCAGCATCGGGTTGGACTTCGACGCGGTGAAGCCGAGCTTGGTGAGGTAGAAGTCGCGCGCGGCGGCGGGGTCCTGCATGGCGAGCGCGACGACGGTCATCTTGTCGGCGACGCGGTCAGGGCCGATGTGCTGGCCAATGTCCAACGTATGCCGCGAGGTGGGCATGTACTGGGTGTACTCGATGTTCTGCGCGAAGGTGGGCTGCTGCGGGCCTTTGAGGGTGAAGAGCAGGTTGCCGGCGGCGGCGGTGCGCACGGAGATGGGAGCGAGGCCCTCGGCGACGTAAAAGTCGTGGGTGGCGTTGATGTCGGAGGCCTCGAAGCAGAGGTGGAGAAAGCTGGAGGTGCTCTGCGTGTTGCTCTGCGGGTTGGCTGGGTTGGGCGGCCCGGCCGGGTAGAGCTCGATGAATTGCTTGTCGTTGAGCTTGAGGAAGGACTGCGAGACGCTGCCATCCCTGCCGGTATTGGCGAAGGCCTGCTGGAAGCCAAGCTTGTTGTAGAAGGCGAGCGAGGCGGCGATGTTCTGCACGCGGATGGCGATGTGGGCGATGCCGTTGAACGGCGGCGTCTGGGCCGGGGCCGCTGCCGTGGACGCTGGTGCTGGCGTTGGCGCAGGCGCGGTCTGGGCTGCGGCGAAGGTCGAGATGCCTGCGGCCAGCGTGACGATTGCGATGCGCTGGAGCGCGGTGCGTGCGGATGCGATCTTCTTGTGTGTCATCTTCCATTCCTCCCGGTACTGGCTTGGTCTGACTATTTATCCCTCAAGAATACTCTCTGGACGGAGTGGTGGTGGGCAACATGATGCTAACCCCCGAGCCGGCATTCGGCTGGTATGATGGGTTTGAATGACGACCAAGGTACAGGTGTCCGCGGCAACTGGTGGCAAGACAGGAAGCAGGGATGCGGCCGCGAGCGGCGTTTCTCCGGTGGTGGCGCTGGTAGCGGGCTGGCTGGTTCCCGGCGCGGGACACCTGCTGCTGGGCAAGTGGGTGCGCGCGGCATTGCTGATGGTCTCGATCGTGGGGATGTTCGCCATCGGCGTCGCGCTCGAGGGCAAGGTTTACACGCCGAATACAGGCGAGCCGCTGGACATGCTGGGCTTTGCGGGCGACCTTGGATCGGGCGTGCTCTACGGGCTGGCGCGGCTGCTGGGCTGGGGACAGGCCCCGGTGCTGGTGGCCGTGGCAGACTATGGGACGAAGTTCATCGTGGTGGCTGGATTGCTGAACATCGTCGCCGCTGTGGATGCGCACTCGCTGGCCAGCGGGAGGAAACGTCCGTGACGATCTCTCACTTCAGCGCGGTACTGCTGTTCTCTCTCTTCACCTCCATTGTGTTCGGCATCACGCAGCGGGCGGAGCCGAAGAAGATGGTGCGCTTCGGCGCGCTCTGCTTTGCTCTGTTTGTCGGCGGAACGATCGCGGCGAGCTGGGCGATGTGGCTAATCAAGCATTGAGTTGCCGGTTGTTGGGCGGAATCGGCCGTTTGCGCGAGGAGATGCGATGAGGATTTCGGTTGGAGTGGGGTTGTTGGCGGCGATGGGCGTGGGGATGATGACGCAGAGCGCGTATGCGGCGGGTGTTGGCGTTGCAACCGTAAAGCTCTGCGATGCTCGGACATACGGCGCGAAGGCGGACGGTGCGACCAAGGACACCAAGGCGATCCAGGCGGCGGTGGATGCGTGCGCGAACCTGGGCGGCGGAACGGTAAGGCTGACCGGCGGAACGTTTTTGACCGGGCCGGTGGTGTTGAAGAGCAATATCACGCTGGAGATTGAGAAGGGCGCGGTGCTGCTGGGCTCGCCCGACCGGGCGGATTATCCGATGGTGACGTTTGCGCGCAACCAGACGGTGCAGCCGCTGGTGAGCGCGGTGAATGCGGAGAACGTTGCGATCACGGGCGAGGGCACGATCGACGGAAATGGAAAGGTGTGGTGGGACTATATCGTCGGGACAAAGGATGCAGGCGTGTTGGGCAACGATCATCCGCGACCGATGGGCGTGGTCTTCGACCATACGAAGCATGTGCGCATGGAGGGCGTGACGGTGCAGAATTCGGGCTTCTGGCAGATTGTGCCGTACTACGCCGACGATGTGACGATCCGCAACATTCGGATTCTTGCACCGAAGTCTCCGAATACGGATGCGATCGATCCGTTCAGCTCCAGCAACGTGGTGATCGACCATGTATTTGCGAGCACGGGGGACGACAACGTCGCGATCAAGAGCGGAGCGATCGACTCGCCGGGGCCGGACGCGCCGAGCCGGAACATCACGATTACGGACTGCACGTTCGAGAACGGGCATGGGATTTCGATCGGCAGCGAGATTGCGGGCGGCGTGCAGAATGTCCGCGTTGAGCGGGTCAGCTTCAAGGGGACAGACCAGGGAATCCGCATCAAGTCGGCGCGCGACCGGGGCAACGATGTGTCGAACATTTCGTACAAGGACATCACGATGGTGGATGTGAAGACGGCGATCCTGATTACGGAGTACTACCCACATGCGGCACCGGAGGGCGCGGTACCGGCCGAGCCGGTGGGGCGGCTGACGCCGAAGTTTCACGACATCACGATCGAGAATGTGACGGCGACGGGAAGCGGCTCGGCGGGGACGATTGTGGGGCTGC
This sequence comes from Granulicella sp., assembly GCA_003142215.1. Lineage (GTDB taxonomy): Bacteria > Acidobacteriota > Terriglobia > Terriglobales > Acidobacteriaceae > Edaphobacter. The sequence continues at coordinate 14,227 of PLOT01000122.1, forward strand.
CGGAGTCGCCGGTGCTGGGGCTGACGATGAAGAACGTACACATTGCGGCGAAGACCGGGATGTCGATTGCATATGCGACGGTGGCGATGGACGACGTGGTGGTGACGCCGGTGACGGGCGATGCGATGAAGATTGCGCCGACGGCGAAGGTGACGGTGAAGAAGTAATTCTTTTCCTGCATGGCTGTGAGAACGGACAACGGCAAGGGCAAAGGCGAAATGCGGGGGTCCCTCCACTGACCACCCCAACGAGCAAGTTCGCTCGTCGGGGACCCCGGTTCCGGCGGCAAAGTACGCCGCCTCCGGTCGGGATGACGTCATGTTGCGGGCGCTCCGGCCGGGATGACGGGAGTGGCGAGCACGCTGGATGCGGACCTGCGCGCGGTACTTCGGGCATATTACCTGCGGCTAGCGGGGCGGGATTGTTGCCCGAATCCGCTACAGAGATGTGTGGGAACACAACAAAGACGCAGCCTCCGGCAACCCCTGACGAAGGACAGGGAGACGGCGGAGGTGCAGTATGGCATGGCGATGGACAGTGCGGGTTGGGTGCGCTGTTGCATTGGTCTTTGTAATCCTGGTGACGGAGTGCGGGGTTGCGCAGGACCCTCCGCAGAGCGCTCTTTCGCAGTCGGCACCGCCGCAGAGCACAAACGATGCGCTGCATTCGATGTCGCGGCTGGCGGGCGCGATCTTTACCGGGCAGGTGATAGCGGTGCGCCGGATAGAGGGATTGAACGGCGCGACCGGCGTGGTGGAGATTGATTTCGCGGTGGAGGATGCGGTGCGCGGAGTGAGCGGGAGCGCGTACACGCTGCGCGAGTGGGCGGGGCTGTGGCCGGCCGGCGATGAGCCGTTTCGCGTGGGCCAGCGGTACCTGATGCTGCTGCATTCGCCGGGCGCGGCGGGGCTGAGTTCGCCGGTGGGCGGGACGGATGGAGCGATTCCGATACGCGGCACGGGACGGGCGCAGGCGACGGGAGAGGCAGAGACGGATGCGGCGGGGACCGGATCGGCGGGAGATGGCCGTGTGGTGGACCTGCGCTGGGTTGCGACGCGGGTGGCGCAGCCGCTGCAGTACAGGATTTCGCCGGTGGCGCATGCAGCCGCGCTGCCTGTCCCGGTGCAGGAGGATGCGGCGGAGTCTGCCAGCAGCTTGCAGACCGCCAATGGCGGGGGCTCCGGCGCTGGGGCTGCGGCCAACGGCACGACGCCGGCCGCTGCCTCGCAGGGCACGGCGTACACAACAGTGATGGCGATGCTGCGCGGTTGGGAGAAGACCGGCGATGCCACGCGCTGACGCAGAGAATTGCCGGGGACGCATCTGCTGGACGCTGGACGCGCGCCATCCGATTGAAGCGTGGCTGCCGGTCGTCCGCAGACTGCCGATGGCGGCGGTGCTGTTGCTGATGGCGGGCATGGCGCACGCGAGCGGGCCACGCTGGGTGACCGGGCCGCCGTACTTCACGGCGGCCAGCGGCAATCCGGTGGTGTGGTACACAAGCCAGCCGCTCTACTTCACCGATCCCGGAGACCTGAGCGCAACAGTGAACAACGCGGCCGCGAATGCGCTGGTGGCCGCGGCGGCCGGAGTGTGGAACGTGCCGACCTCGGCGATGACGATTGCGTATGGCGGCGCGCTGGCGGAGCATGTGAGCGGCGCGAACGCATATTTGAGCAGCAATGGGCCGGTGTTGCCGGCGGACGTCGAGAGCGCGAACTATGCGGCGATCCAGATTGCGGTACTCTACGACAGCGACGGCTCGGTGACGGACATGCTGCTGGGTGGCGGCGCGAGCAGCCCGGCGGAGTGCCGGCAGAACGCGGTGACGGAGAGCGTGGACTCGATCACGCCGTCGGGGTTCATCCAGCACGCCATCCTGGTGTTGAACGGACGCTGCACGGGAAGCGCGCCGGAGCAGCAGTTGCAGATGCAGTACCAGTTGCAGCGGGCATTCGGGCGAGTGCTGGGGCTGGGCTGGTCGCAGACCAACGACAATGTGTTCACGCGGACCCCGACGCCGACAGCCAACCAGGCGCTGCACTGGCCGGTAATGCATCCCATCGACATTGTGTGCGGGGCGTACACCTACCAGTGCATGCAGCAGCCGTTTACCCTGCGCGATGACGATGTGGCGTCCATCACGTCGCTCTATCCGTATGTGACGAATTACAACCCATCGCTCGCTCCGCCGGCACCGGGCAAGATGTGGAGTTACGTGCAGGCCAGCATCATCGGCGGAACGGCGACGTTTCCTACCGGCGAAGGGATGCAAGGCGTGAATCTGGAGTTGCAGCGAATTCAGGGCGGCTGGGCTGTTCCGGAGGCGTGGTACGACGTGTCAACGGTAAGCGGGGCCGTCTTTCAACGGAATGCCGGGAACCCCGTGACGGGGGTGGGAACCGGCATTGCCGCGAGCATGGGCTCGACCAACCTGCAATGGGAGGGGAGCTACAAGTTCTCGTGGGTCCCGGACATCGATCCGATGGGAGCGCAAAACGGCGGGATGTTCGTTGTGCTTACAACGGAGGCGATCAATCCACTGTATATAGGCGCCTACTCGGTGGGGCCATACAGCACAGGCAACGTGGAGCCTTCGGGCGCGTTGATGAGCCAAATCCAAGACCGGAATCCGACTATACCCTACTGGAACTCCGGGAACTATATGCCGGCCTCTTTCCCGCCCAACGGAGCGGCAAGCAACTGCAACACCGGCGGCGATGGCGTGGAGACGGCTCCGCTGCCGGTTGCCACGGGCGGATGGTGGACGGGAGTGCTGTGCGCGCATGGGCATACAGCGTGGTCGAGCTTTGCCGCGCGGGCGGGACGGACGGCAACGCTGGAGGTGACGGCGCTCGACGAAAGCGGGCTGGCAACAACGCAGAAGGCGATGCCGCTGATCGGCGTGTGGGCGGTGACCGATCCGACGGGAACGCTGCCTACGGTGGCCGCGACTCCATCGGCATTCAACACGGTGACGCTGGGAATGACGGCGGCTGGCGTGGCGACGACGCAGGCGGAGACATTGCGGTTTGTCATCGCGGATGCGCGCGGAGACGGGCGGCCGGACTTCGCCTACCAGGCGCGAGTGCTCTACTCGGACACGATTCAGCCGGTTGCCACAAGCGTCAACGGCGGGCAGATCACGATCGGCGGGATGGGATTTCGCGCGGGCAATGAGGTGACGGTGAATGGCGTGGTGGCGCAGGTGTCGAGCTGGACGGCGTCGACGATCATCGCGATGGCCCCAGCCGAGAGTGCGTTCGCGTCCAACCCCACAGGGCCGGTCGATGTCAAAGTTGTGGATCTCTCGACCGGAGGGAGCAGCGTGATGACGGGTGCGCTGACCTATAGCGCCAGCGTCGCACCGGATGAGATGACGGTGGTCTCCGCGCCGTCGGGCACGGTGGCGGTGGGGACGGCGGCAGCTGTGCCGTTCGCCGTGCGCGTGTTGCTGGGCGATGGCGTGACGCCGGTGGCGGGAGTTCCCGTCACATTTTCGGCGAGTGGCGCGGCGACGCAGTTTGGCGCGTGCTCTATGCTTCCGTGCGTGCTGCGAACGGACGCGACTGGGCTGGCCTCGACTGCGGTGACGCCAACGGCCTTCGGAGCGGTGACCGTGCAGGCGGCAGCGATGGGCGCGACCCAGGCGGCAACCTTCAATGCGGTTGCGCGCAACGTGACGATGGTGCAACCGGAAGAATTTATCGCGGCGGGCGTGAGCGTGACCTGGGCCCCGCAGGTGAGCGTGGTGCAGAATGGCGCGGCAGCAGCGGGCGCGACCGTGGCGTGGACGGCCTTGGGTGGAATGACGGTTGCGCCGGGATCGAGCGTGGCGAACGCGGCGGGCGTGGCGCAGATTGCGGCGGTTACGGGGCCGCTCGCGGCGGGCGCGCAGGCAACGGGGCAGGCCTGCGCGTGGACGAACGGCTGCGTGAGTTTTACGGCGCAGGGAGTGAGCGCGTCGGCGTGGCGGCTAGTGGTGGACAGCGGCGCGGGCCAGTCGGTGGCTGTGACGGGGACCTTCGCGCCGGTGGTGGTGATGGTGACGGACGCGAGCGGCGATCCGGTAGCTGGCGCGCTTGTCGCGGTGCATCAGACGGTGAATGCGGCAGCAATGCCGTGTCCGGCGCGCGGGCGCTGTCCGGTGGCTCCGGTGCTGGCCAACTCGGTCACGTCAGCGGTCTCGGACGCGAACGGGTTGGTGCGCGTGGTCCCGATGCAGCTTGCGGGCGTGGCCGAGGTAACGAATATCGCGGTGGCGACGGGGACCGAGGGCTTCGCCTCGCTCGCCCTGCAACAGGGGTTGTAGCAACCACTGTTTCAATCCAGCCAGCCGGTCTGTGGCAGACTATAGCATTTCCCCAATGGTGTAGAGTGTCGCTCTACGAGCAAAATGCGGGGATTCTTCCCCTTCGCAAGCTCAGGGTCAGAATGACAATCCTTATTCCTCTATAGCAATAGTGAAAATGCGCTAGATGTGCCCGGACGTTATATCTTGGATAAGGAAGCGTTGCGAGGCAGATCTCTGGACGATCTCTGAAATGGGAGGTCGGGAGGTTGCGGTCGCACGCGAGTGTCGGGACCGGCGCACACGATGAGCGATCGGACCGTACACGATTTCCGCCCCAACGAGCAGGTACGCTCGTCGGGGGCCCCGAATTTCACCCCAACGAGCAGGTACGCTCGTCGGGGGCCCCGAATTGGAGATCAATGCTCAGGATGATGACGAAGAAGATTGCGATGGCAGCGGTGATGGCTGGCCTGCTGACAACTGTCTGCGCGCAGGCGCAGACCAAGCTGGGGCCTGCCGCGCCCGTCACCTACGACAATAAATATGAGGTGTACGGCGGGCTGAACTTCATGAACTTCATGGCGGGGCAGGACCTAACCCGGCGCATGGACTTCGGCGGCGGCGAGTTTGAAGGCACCTACTGGGTGACGCCAAAGTGGGGCGCGTCGGCGGAGGTTCGCGGCGAAGCGGGCACATCGCCAGTGCTGCCGAATGCTGGCATCTACGGAATCCACCGCCCGCTGGTGTACATGAACATGGTGCTCTTCGGCGCGCAGTATCGCTGGATGCAGAACCAGCATGCGGCGCTCGACCTGCACGCCTACGCCGGGCCGTCGTATGGCGTCTTCGACGCAGGCACCCAGGGAGCCGGGCCTACCCCCGGAGTAAGCGCCACTTCCAACGCAAATATCATCGGGCTCTATGCCAACCACACCGCTGCGATCTTCGCTCTGGGAGGGAGCGTGGACATGAACCGGTCGAAGAACTGGGCGGTGCGGCTCTCGCCCGATCTGATTCTGGATGAATTCGGCTCGGGGACGCGCGAGTTCTTTGCCATCTCCGGCGGAGTCGTCTACCGGATTCCGGTGAAGAAGAAGTAAGCAGGGCGCGACGGCGCGACGAGGCAGGGCAGCATGGAGGCGATGAGGGAGCTGTTGCGCGGCAGCTTGAAGCGGAGCCTCGGCGGCATGCGCGAGGAAGACCGGCTGGCGGCGGCGTGGACGGTGGCCTGCGGACACGCCATGGCCGAGCATGGCGCAGTGGTTGGCTACGAGGCGGGCGTGGTGCGGGTCGAGGTCGCCGGCGCGGTGTGGATGCGGCAGATGATCTCGCTGGGTGGCGTGCTGGAGCGCGAGATGGCGCGCATCAGTGGCGTGCCGGTGGCCGCGATACACTTTGAATTGAAGAAGAGTTGAGTGTGGATGAAGCAGAAGCAAAAGCAGATTCCTCCGCTGCGCTACGGAATGACAAGAATTGGCGCTACGGAATGACAACAATTGGCGCTGCGGAATGACAAACAGAGTTGGTTGCGGAATGACAAACAAGGGACGCTGCGGGATGACAAAGGATGGAACGGATGGCTGAGGTTGCGGGCGTAAGTATGGACGAGGTGCTGCGGGTCGCCGAGCTGGCGAATCTGGATCTGACCGCCGAAGAGGTGCCGCGGATGCAGCGCGACCTGAACGCGATCCTGGGCCACATTGCGCAGTTGAATGAGCTGGACACTACCGGCGTTCCCGCGATGGCCCAGGTCGGGGAGATGCTGGGCGCGGAGATTGAGTCGACCGGAGCAAGCCTGCGCGCGGATGCGGAGCGGGTGTCGCTGGACCGCGCGGCGGTGATGGTTGCGGCACCAGAGAGCGATGGGAGATTCTTCAAGGTTCCCAAGGTGATTGAGAGATAGGCACTTCGTGCGGTTCTCGACGCGCTCACGCGCGTGAAGGGTGAATGCGGGGCGGTTTTAGAGGCGGGATGTCGATACTAGGTTCGAGGCGGGAGATGGAGTTGGGCGGAATGACGATTGACAGCGTGCGAGCGGCGATTGCAAGCGGGACGACGACGGCGACAGCGATTGCCGAAGAGCACTATGGGCGGATCGCTGCCGAGGACGGGCCCAGCGGCGATGGACTGACTGGCAAGGGGATCAACAGCTTTCTGGCGCTGAGCCGCGACCGCGCGCTGGCGCAGGCGGAGAAGATCGACCGGATGGCGGCGAAGGGCGAGGAACTGGGGCCGCTGGCCGGGGTTCCGGTAGGAATCAAGGACGTGCTGACGATGAAGGGATCGCCTGCGACTGCGAGTTCGCTGATCCTGAAGGGCTACATGCCGCCATACGATGCGACGGCGGTGACCCGGCTGGAGGCGGCGGGCGCGGTTCTGCTGGGCAAACTGAACTGCGATGAGTTTGCCATGGGCTCGTCCAACGAGAACTCGGCGTACGGGCCGGTGCGCAATCCGCGGGCGCTGGACCGCGTGCCGGGCGGATCGAGCGGAGGATCGGCTGCGGCGGTCGCGGCGGGATTTGCGGTGGCGTCGCTGGGCTCGGACACCGGCGGATCGATTCGCCAGCCGGCGGCGTTCTGCGGCGTGGTCGGCGTGCTGCCCACCTACGGGCGCGTCTCGCGCTTTGGCTTGATCGCCTTCGCCTCGTCGCTGGACCGCGTGGGGCCGTTCGCGACTAACGTGCGGGACGCGGCCACGATGCTGGGCGTTCTCGCCGGGCAGGATGCGCTGGACGCGACCAGTTCGGACCGGCCAGTTGGAGATTATGTGGGCGCGCTGGAGAAGCCAGTGAAGGGGTTGCGGATCGGCGTTCCGGCGGAGTACTTCGGCGAGGGGCTGGACGCGGAGATTCGCGCAGCCATCGAACGCGCGCTGGACGGGCTGAGAGCCGCGGGCTGCGAGGTGAAGACGATTGCGCTGCCGCACACCAAGTACGCGATCCCGACCTACTACGTAATCGCGACGGCAGAGGCTTCGGCGAACCTCGCGCGCTTCGACGGCGTGCGCTTCGGGCTGAGGGCGGCGGCTGGAAACGAGGGGGCGCAGACGCTCTCGGCGATGTACCGCGAGACGCGCGACCAGGGCTTCGGCGCGGAGGTGAAGCGCAGAATCCTGCTGGGTACCTATGTGCTCTCGGCCGGCTACTACGACGCGTACTACCGCAAGGCGCAGCAGGTGCGGACGCTGCTGACGCGCGACTTTCTGGCCGCATTCGCCGAGGTGGACGCCATCGTCGCGCCCATCACGCCGACCCCGCCGTGGAAGCTGGGCGAGAAGACCGCCGACCCGCTGCAGATGTACCTGGAAGACATCTACTCGGTGGCGGCCAGCCTGGCGGGAATTTGCGCAATGAGCGTTCCCTGCGGCGAGACGGCGAGCGGCCTGCCCATCGGCGTGCAGATCATGGGCCGCCACTTCAACGAGGAGACCATGCTGCGCGTTGCGCTGGCCGTCGAGACGGCGCAAGCGTAGAGCGGTTTCACCAATGGTGTAGAGTATCGCGCTACGAACAAAATGCGGGGATTCTTCCCCTTCGCTGCGCTCAGGGTCAGAATGACAATTCATTTCACTCTACAGCAATAGTGAAACTGCTCTGGTTTCAGGAATTTTCCCTCCGCTTGCTCTACACTCGGCAGATGGATGCGGCGCGCGCGGAGTTGGACCCGAAGAACGCTGAAACCGAATCTGTCGAGGCCCAGGCCGGCGATGGACAGCCGGTCGATTCGCAGGCCGGCGAGTTGGTGCGGCGCGTGGTGGGGTTCGATGTGGGCGACCGGCGGATCGGCGTCGCGGTTTCGGACCCGCTGGGCTACACCGCGCAGCCGCTGTTCACGCTGCACCGGACTGGCGGGAAGGGGGGCCACCACGCGGAGATGAAGTCCATTGCGCGGGTGCTGCGCAAGCACAAGGTCGCGGAGGCTGTGGTGGGCAATCCGCTGTATATGTCCGGCGACCAGAGCCCCCAGGCGGCCAAGGCGCAGGAGTTCGCCGAAGAGCTGCGGGTGGAGTTCGGAATCACGGTGCATCTGTGGGACGAGCGGCTGACCACCACCGAGGCGCACCGCCATCTGGATGAGACTGGCCACGCGGCGGGACGCGAGCGCAGGCAGATCATCGACCAGGTGGCCGCGGTGCTGATCCTGCAATCGTTTTTGGACGCGCGCGCCAACCAGGCTGCCCGGACGGCCCAGGAGTAACCGGGCGCGGGATGGATTGGCGTGGCCGGAGACGTATAATGGAGGTTTGATTCAGAACGCGCCGCCGGTGCAGGTGGCCGAACGCGTGCGCGCAGAAAGATTCCGGAAGGCCCCAATGCCAGAACAGATCATGAAGCGGCTGGTGGAAGAGATTAAAGTGCTGGAGCGCGAGCTGACCACGGAGCTGCCGGCGGAGATCAAGCGCGCGGTGGCGCTGGGCGACCTGAGCGAGAACGCCGAGTACCACATGGCCAAGCAGCGCCAGGTGTTTGTGAACGCGCGGCTAGGCCAGTTGAAGCAGCGCATGGGCGAGCTGTCCATGGTCAACCTGGTCAACATTCCGCACGACAAGGTGGGATTCGGCGCCACCGTGGTGGTCTTCGACTCCAGCAAGAACGAGGAACTCAGCTACAAGCTGGTGACCAGCGAGGAATCCGACGTGAGCCAGGGGCTGATCTCGACCACATCGCCGATCGGGCGTGCGCTGCTGGGCAAGAAGGTGGGCGACGTGGCCACCGTGGTGACACCCAACGGCAAGCGCGAGCTGGAGGTGCTGAAGCTGACGACGATCCACGATGTGGTGGAGAAGGACATTTCGGACGCGGATGACGTGGCCGGGTGAGTCGCAGACCAGCAGGACAATGGCGGCAAGTTGATGGCAGGACTTCAATAACGAGACTTCAATGACCTGGACGAGTGCATTTGGCAAGGGCAGCGGATGGCTGCTGCAGAAGATCGTGAACGGGATGGCGCTGACCAAAATCTCGCCCAACGTACTGACCTTTCTGGGGCTGGTGATCAACATTGTTGCGGCGTGCTTCTTCGGGTTTGCGCGCGGGCACAACGCCGACCGCATGTTCTTCTACGCGGGGCTGATCATCATCGGCGCGGGCATCTTCGACATGGTGGACGGGCGGGTGGCGCGCAAGACCAACCAGGTATCGGTGTTTGGCGCGTTCTTCGACTCCGTCATGGACCGCTACTCCGATGTGGCGATCTTCTTCGGCCTGCTGATCTACTACGCGCGCGGCAACCGGCTCTTCTATGTTGGGCTGGTGGCCTTTGTGATGACCGCCTGCGTGATGGTGAGCTACACGCGGGCACGCGCCGAGGCGCTGATCGGAAGCTGCAAGGTGGGTTTCATGGAGCGGCCGGAGCGCATCGTCTGCGTCATCCTGGGCGCGCTGTGCAACCGCTGGGGAGTGATGGCGCCGTGCCTGTGGGTGCTGGCCGTCTTCTCGACGATCGCCGTGATCAACCGGATTCGATATACCTATCTTGAGACGGAACGGCGCAAGCTGACGCCCGTGGCACGGTAGTCCGTTGCCGTGCGTGGAGGGCTTGCGACGATGCTGATTCTTGCTTCAGCTTCTCCGCGGCGGCGCGAACTACTGGCTCAGGCGGGCTTCAACTTCACTGTGGAATCCGCCGATGTGGACGAGTCGCAACGCGACGGGGAAGAACCTGTCGCGTACGTGCTGCGGCTGGCGGTGGAGAAGGCGCAGGCAGTCTTCGCGCGAGATCCTACCCATCGCGGTACGACTGCGATGGATGGGGCACCCGGCCTTGGTGAAGACGGCCCGCTGGTCGTTCTCGGCGCGGACACCATCGTCGTGCTCGACGACGAGATTCTGGGCAAGCCTGTGGATGGGGCCGACGCGATGCAGATGCTGCGCAGACTCTCTGGGCGCACCCACCAGGTGCTGACCGGCGTGGCTGCGGTGACGCGCGCGGGAACTGTGAGCGGCGTGGAGACCACTGAGGTCGCGTTCGCACCCATTCCCGATGCGGAGCTGGCCGCGTACTGCGCGACGGATGAGCCGCTGGACAAGGCCGGGGCCTACGGCATTCAGGGCTACGCCGCGCGCTGGATTCCGCGGATCGACGGAGACTACTTCAACGTGATGGGCCTGCCCATCGCCTGCACCGCAAAGCTGATCGAAGAGGCGAATAAGGCAGGATAGCTGTTGTGCTAAGGAGACGGTTTATGGGATGGCTGACAATCGACATCTTGGTGGCGTTCCTGGTTCGCTACACAATCGTTGTATTCAAGCGAATTCGGAGCAGTTGGTGGGTTGCAAACGAAGCTCGCGTCACGCTCGCCGTTTGGCGTCGGCCCAGCTTTGGGTGCGACCTGTCAAAAGTTCAATACAAATACTCCGTCGAAGGCCAAGAGTATCGAAGTACTTCTGTTCAGCCCTTCTACGTTATAGGAAATCCTAATGGCCCTGTGAGGGTGCTACCTCCCGGTACCACGCTACAGATTCGATACGATCCCAAAGATCCGGCGAGGTCTGTTCTTGTGGAGCGTTGGTGGATCACGCGTCGAGGGATAACAGTCTGACCATTACACACAATTTGCGGCTACCAACTCGCCGCGCACCCGCTTCATAATGTCGAGATAGAACGCCAGGTTGTGGATGGAGTTCAGCGTCGCGCCCAGCGGCTCGCGCGCCATGAAGAGGTGCCGGAGATACGCCCGCGTGTAGCGGCGGCAGACCGGGCAGGCGCAGGTGGGGTCGATGGGGCGCTGGTCCTCGGCGTACTCCACGCGCTTGATATTCATGCGAATGGCTGAAGGCGTCGCGTCAGAGTCGCCAGTCCATCTCTCGCCGAGCCTTTCCTCTCCGCTTTGCTCTTCGCCGATCGCATCTTCCATGGCCTGCCGCTCTCCGGGCTCGGCCGAACGGAAGAGCAGGCCGTGGCGCGCGGCGCGTGTGGGAAGCACGCAGTCCATCATGTCCACGCCCATGCGCGCATACTCCGCAATCTGATCCGGATAGCCGACGCCCATCACATAGCGTGGACGGTCGCGCGGAAGGATTTCGAGGGTGCGCGCGATCATCTCGCGCGTGACCTCGGGCGGCTCGCCTACGGCCAGCCCGCCGATGGCGTAGCCATCGAAGTCCATCTCGATGAGCCGCTCGGCCGACTCGCGGCGCAGGTCGGGGTACATGCCGCCCTGGACGATTCCAAAGAGGGACTGCGTTTTACCCTCAAATTTTGCACGGTTAGACAGTGAGCCATCGCTGACTCGCTGACTTGCTGACTCGCCGACTTGTTCGCTCGCCCAGGGGACTTCATTCTTATGCGCCTCGAAGTACTGCTTCGACCGCGCGGCCCAGGCGTGCGTCAGGCCCATGGAGTCGCGTGTGCGTTCCCATGTGGCGGGCGTTTCAACGCACTCGTCGAAGGCCATCATCACGTCCGCACCGAGCGCGATCTGCACCTCCATCGAGTGCTCCGGCGAGAAGAAGTGGCTGCTGCCGTCGAGGTGGGAGCGGAACTCGACGCCGTCGGGCGTGACCTTGCGCAGCTTGGCCAGGCTGAAGACCTGAAAGCCGCCGGAATCGGTCAGCATGGGTCTGTTCCAGCTCATGAAGCGATGCACGCCGCCCATGCGCCGGATGAGTTCGTGGCCGGGGCGCAGATACAGATGATAGGTGTTGGCCAGAATCATCTCCGCGCCCGCGCCGTCCGCGCCGATCTGCTCCAGCGTATCTTGCGGGACGGCCTTCACCGTCGCCGCCGTCCCGACCGGCATGAAGAAGGGCGTCTGCACAACTCCGTGGGGCAGATGCAGCGCGCCGCGCCTTCCGCCGGATTGCGATGCCGCGCCGACTTCAAACCGCAGAGCCATCCATCCAGTATGCCCGTTCGCGGCGAACTAAGGATGCTCTATTGCTCGGCGAGCGCGACCGCCTGGGCGACGCTCAGGTTGTCGGGGATGCGAATGAAGTTGCTGTGTTCGGCGTGCTCGTTCCTGGCGATGGCTTTGAACAGGATGGCTTTGCCGTCGATGGCGCTGTCGATGAGGGTGGTCTTCCACTCCGGCGTGGCGGAGTTGCTGGTTGGGTCGCGCGAGGTGGCGAAGCTGCTTCCGGCGTGGATGGTGGCAAGCAGGCCAAAGCCGATGCTCATGTCCGTGGGCATGCGGCCCTCGATGTGGTGCAGGCGCATCGCCTTGGCGTCGATCATCATGGAGCCGGACATGCCATGCAGCACGCGCTCTTCCAGCGATTGCGGATCGTACTCCGGATTGGGTCGGAAGTCGATCAGCAGCTCGCCGTCCTGCTCGCGCACATTGCCGAAGAGGAAGGCCTTGGGCAGCAGCGTGAGCATCGTCCTGGCGTGGGCCTCATCGTCCTTGAGCGCCTGCGACCTCTTCTGGAAGCCTGCCGGGTCGGCTACGATGCCGGCGAGGCGTCCGCGCTCCTGGGCGATGCGCTCCGGGCTGAGCGGCTGGCCGTCCTCCTGCAGCAGCATGCGAACCTTGCCCGCGTTCGTCTCCACCAGTTTTTCCGTCCATAGATGGCCTCCGGTACGATCGGAGCGCTCCTTCGAGAGATACACGTAATGGTCTCGATGCTGCGCCGCCAGATCCTCATTGGCAAGCATGGTAGCCACAATCTGCTGCGCAGATCCGGCGTCTTGCGGCGCGGCAGCCGAAGCACCGACGCCGCTCAATGGCGATGCCAGCATCAGGGGCAGCATCGAACAAGCAGCCGCCCAGTATATCTTTGCCACGCGGTGAACCTCCGTCTTGCGAATCTCCGTCAGACTGATCCCAGCCGGGTGCGATCCAGCATGTCTCGAATCTGCGTGTCTGCGCTGGGTCCCAGTCATCCTCTATGAGATGCAGGATTGGGGACGGATGGACGCCGCAGCGCTCGGCGAGCTTGCCCGGGGCTTTGCGGCTGCGCTATGGTTCAAGGGTCGAATGCCACCGCGCGAGGGTGGCACGAGAGGCACCAATCTTGCTCATCCAACGCCAATTTGCAGTACGCCAATTTGCAGCATTTGTTGCCTGCGCGCTTCTCTCGACGACGGCCTGCCTCGCGCAGTCATCAACGCTGGTCGATCTCGATTCTTCTTCCGCGGCAGGCTTCCCCATCGTTGCCAACGGACGGGCCGCGGCGATCTACGTTGCGCCGCAGAATCCAGAGACCGTGCGCGTCGCGGCTGAGGCTTTTGCGGCAGATGTGGAGCAGGTCACCGGCATCAAGCCGCGCCTGCTCGCGTCGCTGGCTGGGCCGCTGCCGGCGAACCTCATCCTGGTCGGCATCCTCGAACACTCGCCGGAGATCGATCGCCTCGCCGCTACGCACGCGATCGACACCACAGCCGTCGCGGGCAAGTGGGAGAGCGCGGTGACGGCGGTGGTTGCCACGCCGATGCCGGGAGTGCATCACGCGTTGGTGATCGCGGGCAGCGACCGGCGCGGCGCGGCGTACGCGCTGTTTACGCTCTCGCGCCAGATGGGGGTCTCGCCGTGGACGTGGTGGGCCGATGTTCCCATCGCGCACCACGCAGCCATCTACATTCGCGCGGGCGTGCATGTACAGCCGGAACCCTCCGTGCAGTACCGCGGCATTTTTTTGAACGACGAGGACTGGGGCCTGCGCCCTTGGGCCTCCAAAAAGATGGATCCGACGGTGGATGGCGGCAAGGGAAATATCGGGCCGAATACCTACGCCCGCATCTTCGAGCTGCTGCTGCGGCTTCATGCAAACTCCCTATGGCCCGCGATGCATCCGGGCACGCTTGCCTTCAACGCCGTGCCGGAGAACGCGCGGCTGGCCGATAAGTGGGGCATCGTGATGGGCTCGTCCCACTCCGAGGCGCTGCTGCGCAACAACGTCGGCGAGTGGAACGAGGCTGCTCCACCCAAGGGCGACGGCCCGTGGAACTACCAGACCAACAGCGCGGCGATGAACGCCTACTGGGAGAAGCGGCTCGTGGAGAACGGCAAGTACGAGAACTTCTACACCGTCGGATTGCGCGGCGTTCACGACTCGGGGCTCGAGGCCACAGGCTCCCCGCAGGTCAAGGCCAAGCTGGTGGAAGACGTGATGGCGGAGCAACGCAAGCTGCTGGCGGCGCGCGTTAATCCCGACCTGGCAAAGATTCCGCAGGTCATCTGGCTCTACAAGGAGTCGCTCGACCTCTACCGCGTTGGGATGAAGGTGCCGGACGACGTCACCCTCGGTTGGAGCGACGACAACTACGGCTACATCCGCGAGCTGCCCAATGCGGCGGAGCAGAAGCGCGCAGGCGGATCGGGTGTGTATTACCACGTCAGCTACTGGGGCTCGCCGCACGATTATCTGTGGCTCTGCACCACGCCGCCGGCGCTGCTCCAGGAGGAGCTGACCAAGACCTATGACCACAACGCGCGACGCTACTGGATTCTTAATGTTGGCGATCTTAAGCCGGCGGAGATCGACATCGACTACTTTATGCAACTCGCGTGGGACGAACCGAGTACATCGAAGCTGAGCCAGCACGAGTGGCTGACGAAGTGGTTCGCCGAGCAATTCCCTATCGACTATTCGCGACCCTCATCCACGCCGCATGCTCATCGCGGAGCGATGAAGAATGGAGCTTCGCAAGACCACCTTCAACTCTCCCAGTTCGCAAGCGATGTTGCCGATCTACTAACCCTCTATTACAACCTCAACTTCATCCGCAAGCCGGAGTTCATGGGCTTCAACGGTTACAACGACGGGATCAACCGCACCGCCTTCCATCCTCTCGTTTGGGGCAAGTATGGCGAACCCGTCCAGAATCCTTCTCGCTCGTTCGAGTGGTCGGCCTATAGCACCCTGGAACTCGACCTTGCCAAATGGCTGCCACAGAAGTACGCCGCCGCATTCTTTGAACTCGTCGGCTACCCCATCGAAGCTTCTGCCGCGCAGAACGAAAAATTTCTCGCTGCCGATCTGACCTATCTCGACGCGCACAACCACGACACCACAGCCCTCGCCACAGACACCGCACGTGCCCGTGCCGCTTACGACACCATCCAGTCCCTCACCGCGAAGTACAGCAGCATCGCGAACGGAAAGTGGGACGGCATGATGTCCGATGCGCCGCGCGAGCGTCACGTCTTCGAGATGCCGCGGACGGCCACGGCAGCCGATGCGGACAAACCTTTGCCTGCGTCATGGAGCGCAGGCGACACCTCATGCCAACGTGCGCCCAGCTCTTCCGCACAGCCGTCCAACCCGGCAAGCCCCATCTTCACCACAATGCCGTCCGATCTCGCACGTCTCGCCTTCACCGAACAGTTCTGCACCGTCTCGATCAACGCCGCCCACTTCGCCAACAATTCAGACACGTCCGAATACCGCGCAAAGGTCGCAAAGTCCGATCCCGCAGTGGCTCAATGGAACACGTTAGCCGACCTCGGCATCTCCTGCGCGTCGGTCGTCTACGGCGCACCCGGCTTACTTGCCAACGCCGATGTGACTAATGCGACCTCAGGCCCGCAGGATGTGCCTTGGTTGGACTACGACTTCACCACTACGACCAACGGCCCAGCCACGCTTGCGCTGCATCTGCTGCCCACCTTCCCGGTCGACTCCGACCACAAGCTGCGCTACGCTGTTTCCATCGACGGAACCACGCCAGTGGAGCTAGACGCTGCGGCTCCCGCAGCCAAGGCATCCGTCGGCGCAGGCGACGGCCCTGCAAACTCCGAATGGGGGGAGAACGTGCTGCGCAACTCGGCCATCGCAACCATACCGCTCGGTACGCTCACCCCCGGCAAACACACCCTCCGCCTTATCTCCCGCGACCCCGGCGTGGTCTACGAACACCTGGTTATAACCTTCCCCGGCGCGCCGCCCGCTTATCCCGTCCCACCGGAGACGAGATGAGACCGCGCATCGCACACGCTGAGACAAAAGACTTGTACCGCCCGTCTCTTCACCGGCCCCCATTTCGCCGCTTCCTCGCCGCCTGGCGTCTGAAGCGCAATTAAGTTCCATTCGGAGAGAACCATGTCCATCCCCTCGTCTCTGCGTCCGGCGATTCTCACCCTTCTCGTGCTGGCGACGATGCCCCGTCTTGCCGTCGCGCAATCCGGCCCGCAGGTGACCCCGGAGATTGTCGCCGCGGCAGCCGCCGCCAAGACGCCGGTCGCACCGGGCCCGGTGCAGCCGACGTGGGAGTCCATCCGCGCCAACTACAGCGTGCCGCAGTGGTTCATCGACGCCAAGTTCGGCATCACCATGCATTGGGGCCTCTTCTCCGTCGCCGCCTATCACAACGAGTGGTACGAGAAGTACATGTACACCACCTTTGCCGACTGGCACGCACAGAACTTCGGGCCGCAGGACAAGTTCGGCTACAAGGACTTCATCCCATTGTTTACCGCCAAGGACTTCAACGCCGACGAGATGGCCGAGCTGGTCAAGGAGTCCGGCGCAAAGTACTTCATGCCCACCGTCGAGCATCACGACGGGTTCTCGCTGTGGAACAGCGCAACCAATCCGTATAACGCGTACAACATGGGCCCGCACCGCGATCTGGTCGGCGAGATGGCCATCGCCACACGCAAGGCTGGCCTCAGGTTCGGCATCTGCAGCCACAACATGGAGCACTACACCTTCGTCAATCCAACCCCCGGACTCAAGACCGACGTGGACGATCCCAAGTACGCCAACTTCTATTGGCACGATCACAGCGATGCACGGCTGCAGGAGTTCCTCGAAGACTGGGTGAAGAAGAACATCGAACTGATCGACCAGTATCAGCCGGACGTGATGTGGTTCGACAATGGCGTCAACTCGCGGGCCCTTGATCCGCTGAAGATGAAGGTGGCCGCGTACTACTACAATCGCGCGCTCGAGTGGCACAAGCAGGTCACCATCGAGACCAAGGACTCCGCCTTCCTTGCCGGCAGCGTTCTGGACTTTGAAAAGCTCAACCCGCGCGGACCAACGCAGATTCTCAAAGGCGTCTGGGACGCCGAGGACACCGAAGGCAGCACCTGGGGTTACACAGCCGCCAACCCGGTGGAGACCTTCCGTGGCGCACGTTCGGTCATCAACGAGCTCTCAACCATCCTCAGCATGAACGGCAGCCTTCTGCTCAACCTTTCGCCGATGGGCCAGGGCGCCATCAACGATGCTCAGCGCACCGCGCTCAAGGAGGTCGGCAAGTGGCTCGCCGTCAATGGCGAGGCCGTCTACGGAACGCACAACTGGGTCGTCGATGGCGAAGGCTTCACGCCTCTGCCCCCGCGCAGTGGTGCGATGCGGCGTCCTGGCGCAGCCGCAATCGCCGCAGCGGAACAGGGCCCCACCGCGGGTGTCACGCCAGCCATTCCACCGCCGCCGGCAGTTCCCGCACCGGCTGCTCCCGCACCAGCCGTAGCCGCTACCGCGCCGACTGCACCGCGCGCGCCTGCGGAAGCTCAGGGACCGAAGCCCGTGGAATACCGCTTCACCGTCAAGGGAGATAACCTTTACGCCATCGCCCAGTCCTGGCCCGGCGACACAGCCGTCATCGCATCGCTCGCCGCCGGCAAGGCTCTGGACGGCAAGGTTCCCGAAGGCAAGATCGCCAGCGTGACGCTACTGGGCAGCCCCGGCCAACTGAAGTTCACCCAGGACTCCGAGGGTCTCAAGGTCAAACTTCCCGCCGACAAGCCCTGCGACTACGCCTTCTCGCTCAAGATCGTAGGTCTGAAGATGAATCCCGCCGGGCCGCCCGTCCCCGCTGTGATGGCGGACCTGCGCTAGCGACCGGCTAAACCCGCGTATATCATCCTTCGCGCCGGAAGAAAATTTCTCCGTGTATGAAGAATCTGTGCGCGGACGATCATCCTATCCCTATGCATCGCCAACCGTTCGAGTTCACACCGGGTACCCCATCCTTCACGCTTGTTGCGAAGGGTGGGCCGATGAGTGGGTTTCTCTTCGCACTCTTCATCCTCTTTGCAACCACCGCCCGCGCCCAGGGCAACTACGAGATCCAGGTCTACGGCTCCGACACCGTCGCGCCTAAAACCCTCATGGCCGAGCTGCACTCCAACTTCACCCCCGAGGGCCAGAAGAACCTCATCGACGGCGTCTACCCCACCAACCACCAAGAGCACGAGACCGTCGAGCTCACCCAGGGCATCACCCGTTGGTCCGAACTCGGCTTCTACATCTTCACCAGCGAGCAGGAGGGCCATGGCGTGCAGTGGGTTGGCGACCACATCCGTCCCCGCGTGCGCGCGCCCGACTCCTGGCACTGGCGGGTCGGCGTCTCGCTCTCCACTGAGATCGGTTATCAGCGCGCCGTCTACTCGCCCGACACCTGGACCTGGGAGATTCGCCCCATCGTCGACAAGACCCTCGGCCGCTGGTACGTTGCCTTCAACCCCGCGCTGGAGCGCACCTGGCACGGGCCTGACGTGGCGCTTGGCCTCGACTTCTCCCCCGGCGCAAAGATCGGCTACGACATCACAAAGGTCGTCAACGCGGGCTTCGAGTACTACGCCGACTACGGCCGCCTCACCTCGCCCTACACCCTGCACAACCAGCAGCAGCAACTCTTTGCCGTCACCGACCTCAACGTCTCACCCAAATGGGAGATCAACATCGGCGTCGGCGTCGGCCCCACCGCGGCCACCGACCACCTCATCGTCAAAGGAATCCTTGGCCGCCGCTTCGACTGGGGCCACCACCCGCCCGTCAACTGAACGCCACTGGAAAGACTACTGAGTCAACCGTGCCAGCAACTCCGCCGCGGTGCGCCCGGAGCCGGGATTGATCATCGCAGGCGCGATCTCTGCCAGCGGCTCCAGCACGAAGCGCCGCTCCGCCATCGCCGGATGCGGCAGGGTCAGCTCGTCGGTCTGCAAAACCACATCGTCCATCAGCAGCAGGTCGAGGTCGATCATGCGCGGCCCTTTCGCTGGAACGCTCGCCCGGTCGCGTCCCATCGCGCGCTCGATGGCCAGCAGCGCGCGCATCAGCTCCACTGGCTCCAACTCGGTATCGAGCAGCATCGCTGCGTTCAGGAAGTTCGGCTGCTCAGTGAAGCCCACCGGCGCGGTGTCATGGAACGACGAGACCGCGCGCACCTCACCCAGCTTCGCCACGCGCGCGATGGCCTCGCGCAGGTTGGCCTCGCGATCGCCCCACGGCGAGGCGAGGTTCGACCCCAGCGCAATCGCCGCGATTCGCCTCACGCTCTCCCCCACACGGAAATGCTACGCATGGACGGCAAGAGTCTCAGGCAGAATCGCCTCGCCCACATCTGCCGGCTCAGGAACCTCATCATAGACATGCGCCAGCTCCCACGCCGAACGGTCGCGCATCAGCCGCTGCACCAGCGCGGTGTGCATGGCGTGGCCCGCGCGCTCGGCGACTACGCGGCCCTGAATGCGTCGACCAGCGAGAGCCAGATCGCCGATCAGGTCCAGCACCTTGTGCCGCACGAACTCGTCGGCAAACCGCAGCGGCCCATTCTGCACGCCCTGTGCGGTGAGAATAATCACGCACGCCTCCGACGCGCCGCGAATCAGACCCATATCGCGCAACTTCGGCTCGTCCTCCTTGAAGCCGAAGGTCCGCGCGGGAGCGATCAGCCGCGCGTAGTCTCCCGTCTCCAGATCGCACTTAAAACGCGCCGATCCGATGGGCTGCGGAAAGTCGATGCGGTAGTCGATGCCGTATCCCGTGCCGGGATAGACGCCGATGAACTTGCTGCCATCGCGCACCTCGAGTTCCTTCAGGATGCGGATGTACTCGCGCTTGCGCCGCTGCTGCTTCAACCCGACGGACTGAAACGCCTCTACATACGGCAGCGCGCTGCCGTCCAGGATCGGCAGCTCCAGGTTGTCCACCTCAACGATCACGTTGTCCACGCCAAATCCGATCAGCGCCGAGAGCAGGTGCTCGGTGGTTGAGATCAGCACCGAGCCGCGCATCAGGCTGGTGGCGTAGCTCACTTTTGCGAGGTTGCGACCGGTGGCCGGAATCTCGAAGCCGTCCAGATCTGTCCGCCGGAAGACGATCCCCGAACCGGCAGGCGCGGGCACCAGGCGCATCGAGACCTCGGCGCCGCTGTGCAGGCCCACGCCGCGAAACTCGATCTCCGACCGGATTGTCTGCTCGGGGTGAGCGTTCTGTGCCAAAAGAAGAGGGCTCCCAACAACCTGAATGTCAAGATTACAACGGGGAAAGCACCTCCGAGGTGTGGCAAAATTACCACACTTGGCGCAACTCTTCTGGTTCCTTCTACGCGTGGAATCTGCCGCTCTGCGGTACTATCCATACATTCCATGAAAGATCCGGCAGCCATCCTCGAAGCCGTACAGTCTCAGTCGAATTGGATCGCAGAGACGCTGCGAGAACTGGTCCAGGTCGAGTCGCCCAGCGACAACAAGGCCGCCGTCGATGAGGCCGTGCGCCTCGTGGCGGGAATCGCCGAGGCAGTCAGCGGCCGCGTCAAGATTCACAAGCACAAGCTCTTCGGTGACGTTCTCGAAGTGCGCTTCGGCCCCGCGCGCGGCGGGAGCAAGCCCATCCTGCTGCTTGGCCACCTGGACACGGTCTGGGCCCTCGGCACGCTCGGCACCATGCCCTGGCGTAAGCGCGATGGGCGATATTTCGGCCCCGGCGTCCTCGATATGAAGTCCGGTGTGGCGATGGCGTTGGCGGCGATTCGCGCGCTGAAGCAGCTCGGCGTCAGCCGTCCCATTACGCTGCTTCTGAACAGCGACGAAGAGGTCGGCAGCCCTGCGTCGCGTCCCATCACGGAGCGGCTCGCGCTGGCATCGCAGGCAGTGCTGGTGCTGGAACCCGCGCAGGGCCTCGCCTGCAAGACCGCTCGCAAGGGCGTCGCCGACTACCGCCTGCACGTCACCGGCGTCGCCTCGCACAGTGGCGTCGACTTTGCCAGCGGCCACTCGGCAATCCTCGAACTCGCGCGGCTGCTCCAGACGGTGGCTGGATTCACAGACATGCGGGTGGGGCGGACGGTGAATCCCGGCGTAATATCGGGTGGCACTCGCGCGAATGTCGTCGCGGAACACGCCTTCGCCGAGGTCGACGTGCGCATCGCCCGCGCCGGCGACGCCGCCCGCGTGGAGAAGCTCTTCCGCAGCCTGCGCTGCGCCGATCCGGCGTGCAAGCTGGAGATTACCGGCGGCATCAACCGTCCGCCAATGGAGCGCAAGCCGGGAACTGTCGCGCTCTACAAGCAGGCCCGCAAGCTGGCCGCCGAGCTTGGCTTCCAGCTCGACGAGGCCGCGTCCGGCGGTGCCTCCGACGGCAACTTTACCGCCGCCCTCGGCGTTCCCACGCTGGACGGCCTCGGCGCGGTCGGCGAAGGCGCGCACGCCGACCACGAATCCATCCTCATCGACCACCTCGTCCCTCGCACCGCTCTGCTTGCCGCCTTGCTCGCCAATCTATAGAGATTGCGGAAGATAAAGCCCTGCCGCAGCGTGCGAAGGAGACTCATCGGCGATCGGCAGGCGCGCTGCCTGAGCTACAATGGAAGGTGCTGCACTCCGCGGCAAAGTCCACCAGAACTGCCAGAATCAGGGGTTTTCCTTATGTCGATTCCCGCCACGCAGATGCGCCCGGGCATGTTGATCAAGCACAACGACCAGCTCCACCTCGTCTTCTCGGTGGAGCACCGCACGCCCGGCAACCTGCGCGCATTCATCCAGGCCAAGCTCAAAAATGTCCGCACCGGGGCCATGTTCGTCGAGCGATTCCGCTCGCCCGACCCCATCGACCGCGTCAAGGTCGACGAGATCAAGATGGAGTACCTCTACAACGACGGCGACGACTTCTACTTCATGGACGACGCCTTCGAGCAGACCGTCCTCAAGCGCGACACCCTGGGCGACGCCGTCGAGTACCTCACGCCCAACCTGTCCATCAGTGTGAGTTTTTACGACGGAAAGGCTGTCGGCATCGAGCTGCCCACCTACGTCGAAATGACGGTGATGGAGACCGAGCCGGGGATCAAGTCGGCGACCGCGTCGTCGGTCACCAAGCCGGCCACCATGGAGACCGGCCTCGTCGTCCAGGTCCCGCCCTTCATCAACGAGGGCGAGAAGGTTCGCGTCGACACCGCCGAAGGCGCGTACCTCAGCCGCGCGTAGTGAGAATCCAGATGAACCGTAGCGATCTACAGAAACTGTCGAACACGAGAATCCGCGAGGCCCAAATTCTCTTCGATGCCGGAGAGTATAGCGGTGCATACTATCTGGCAGGATATGCGGTAGAGTGTGCTCTGAAGGCTTGTTTTGCAAAGGGTGTTCAACGATACGATTTTCCAGACAAGTCTCGCGCGGGCAAGGTCTTCATTCATCGTCTGCCGGAGCTAGCTAAGCTGGCGAATCTGGACTCGGAACTATCGACGGACGCAAAGGCCAATCCCAGACTGGATGCAGGTTGGCTGTTGGTTTGTAATTGGACCGAGGAAAGTCGATATTCAATCTGGACAAAATATGATGCAGAAGTATTCCTTGCAGCAATAACCGAGCGAAAGGATGGGGTGCTGTCATGGATCAAACGACGCTGGTAAATCTTGATATTGACGCTGGACGCAAGGCCGTCGAAGCCCTCGATGCCGCCCACATCAAAGTAAATGTTGCGCTCTCGATGGTCTCGTCCGATTACGACGATTGGAGGCTGGTTCTGTCTTCCCCTTCCCTCGATCAAACTCATCTATTGAAAGCATACGAGAAAGTGGCCGTAATATTGCGTGATCGATTCTCTATGATGCTGCCTCCTATTCTGATCTTGCCGACTAAAGATCCTTTCATCCGCGAACTGCGCAAGATATTCGGCAAGGCAAAGGATGTAAACGGAATGCGATTGGGTGGCCAGACGATTGGGAATCGGTTTATCGATAACGCATACGTCTACCGGATTCAGTAACGAACTATGGTCCAGCAATATCTAGTCAAAGGACGTGTGCAGGGCGTGGGCTTTCGCTGGTTCGTGCAGAACGAGGCGGCGCGCATCGGCCTGCGCGGATGGGTGCGCAACACCGACGACGGTGCCGTCGAGGTGATGGCCTCCGGCACACCCGAACAGTTGGAGGACCTCGTTCTGGCGCTTGGCCGCGGCACCCGCGGCAGCCGTGTCGACAACATCGAAAGCCATCCCGTGGCCGAGAGCGAAGGCGACGAGTTGCAATCATTTCAGATTGAAGGAGCATGGTAATGAGTGAGACAAAACCAATCGACTGCGAGCCCCTGAAGCAGCTCATCCGCACCGTGCCCGACTTCCCCAAGCCCGGCATCCTCTTCTACGACATCACCACGCTGCTGCAGGACAAGGCCGGCTTCGCCCAGCTTATCGACGCGCTGGCGCAGCACTACATCGGCAAGAAGATCGACCTGGTCCTCGGCATCGAGGCGCGCGGCTTCATCTTCGGACCCGCGCTGGCCTACCGGCTGAACGCGGGCTTCGTCCCCGTGCGCAAGCCGAAGAAGCTGCCCGCCCCAACGGCCCGTGTCAACTACGACCTGGAGTACGGGACGGATTCGCTGGAGATCCACCTCGACGCCATCCAGCCCGGCCAGCGCGTCGTCCTGGTCGACGATCTGCTGGCCACCGGCGGCACAATGCAGGCCACCATCCAGCTCGTCAAGCAGCTCGGCGGAGAGATCGCAGGCCTCGCCTTCGCCATCGAGCTCGACTTTCTCAAAGGCCGCGCCAAGTTCCCCGAGTATGACGTCTTCAGCCTCCTCCACTACGACGAGTAATTTGAACCGCATCACTTTAACCAATAGGAGCTTTTATGAAGTCCCACGGATACGCCGCGCACGATAACAAATCGCCACTGGTTCCCTACAGCTTTGAGCGCCGCGACCCCGGTCCGCGCGATGTGGTCGTCGAGATTGCCTACTGCGGCATCTGCCACTCCGACATCCACCAGGTGCGCAACGAGTGGGGCAACGCGATGTATCCCATGGTGCCCGGCCACGAGATCGTCGGCCGCGTGACGGCGGTCGGCTCGGAGGTCACACGCTTCAAGCCGGGCGACCTTGCAGGCATCGGCGTGCTAGTCGACTCCTGCCGCGTCTGCGCGAACTGCAAGGCGGACCTGGAGAACTACTGCGTCAAGGGATTCGTCGGCACCTACAACGCCAAGGGCTACGACGGCGTGGTGGTGCATGGCGGCTATGCCAACAACATCGTCTGCGACATGCGCTACGTGCACACCATCTCGCCCAAGTTCGGCGACAAGCTGGCGGGCGTGGCTCCGCTGCTCTGCGCGGGCATCACCACCTACTCGCCGCTGCGCCACTGGGGCGCCGGACCGGGCAAGAAGGTCGGCATCGTCGGCCTGGGCGGGCTCGGCCACATGGGCCTGAAGTTCGCCCACTCCTTCGGCGCGCATGTCGTCCAGTTCACCACCAGCGAGAGCAAGATCGCCGACGCCAAGCGTCTCGGCGCGGACGAAGTGGTCATCTCGAAGGACGCCGCGGCGATGGCAAAGCACGCCACCAGCTTCGACTTCATCCTGGACTGCGTCTCCGCTCCGCACGACCTCAACGCCTATCTCGACCTGCTTCGCCTGGATGGGACGCTTTGCCTGGTCGGCCTCTCGGAGAAGCCGCTTCCGGTTGCACCCTTCTCGCTCACCTCGTTCCGCGTCGCGTTGGCCGGCTCGAACATTGGCGGCATGAAAGAGACGCAGGAGATGCTGGACTACTGCGCCGACCACGGCATCGTCTCTGACATTGAACTCACATCTGTCGACAAGCTCGCCGAGGCCTACGACCGCGTCATCCGCAGCGATGTGAAGTACCGCTTCGTCATCGATATGGCAACACTGAAGAGTTCGGGCCGCATATCCAAGAGGAAGACCGGGTGAACGAATAACTAAAGCAGCTTCCGAAATTGCTCCAGGGTCAACCCTGAATCACGAATGATCCTGAACATCGTGATTGCATTCACTGGATTATTCCGTGGAATGACGATAGTTATGCGCCCATCAGACATTACGATGTGGCCGCTCTGGCGAATGATCTCGAAGCCAACGCGCTCGAAGGCTTTGACCGCGTGCAGGTGATTGATGCCCGGAAGTTTTCCCATCTTCAGGATGCCAGGACTTCAACGTAGCGGGTTTCCTTGCGCCGGTTCATCTCTTCAACCACTTCCAGATACTCCGTAATCGCAGACTTGATGTTCGCAAGCGCCTCCTCCTCCGTGTTGCCCTGGGACCAGCAACCGGGGAGTTCTGGACAGCCGACCGCGTAACCCTCTTCCGACTTGATCAGTTCGACCTTGTATCGCATCGTCTCTCCCTTCATCCACAAGCCCCCATCTTACACATTCACCGCCATGCCCTCCACGCTGCTGAAGCCATCGAGCAGCGCCTCGGCCACCGTCGGATGCGCGTGGATGGTGAACATCATCTCCTCGACCGTAGCTTCGAGTTCCAACGCGGTCACACACTCCGCGATGATCTCCGTCGCGTACGGCCCAATGATATGCACGCCGAGGATCTCGCCGTACTTCGCGTCCGCGACTACCTTCACGAAGCCGTCGTGCGCGTCCAGGATCGTCGCCTTGGAGTTGCCCACAAACGGGAACTTGCCCACCTTCACCGTATGCCCCAGTTCCTTGGCCTTCGCCTCCGTCAGTCCCACGCTGGCGATCTGCGGATCGCAGTAGGTGCATCCGGGAATGCGCGCCTTATTGATCGGCCTCGCGTACTTGCCCGCGATCCGCGCCGCTACAATCAGCCCAGCCATGCTGCCCACATGCGCCAACTGCGGCATTCCACCCACTATGTCGCCAATGGCGTACACGCCTGGCTCGGTCGTCTCCATCCATTCATTCGTCATGATGAAGCCGCGGTCTGGCACAATCTTCGTCTTGTCTAACCCCACATCCGCAGTGCGCGGCGACCGCCCCACCGCAACCAGCACCTTCTCTGCCTGCTTTGTCTGCGGCTTGCCGTTCGCGTCGGTCCAGGAGACCAGCGCGCCGTCCTTGTTCTTCTCAATCTTGGTGTCTTTGATCCCGAGATTCACATCAAACCCGCGCTTCTTGAACAGTCGCAGCAATTCCTTGCCGATCTCCTCGTCCTCCACCGGAACCATGCGCGGCATCATCTCCAGGATCGTCACCTCCGCGCCAAAGCTCTTGAAGATCGAGGCGAACTCGACGCCCACCGCGCCTGAGCCAATCACCACCAGCGACTTCGGCAGCTCCGCAATCTTCAGCATTTCGTAGTTGGTCAGGACCGTCTCATCGGTCTTGACGCCGGGCAGCATCCGCGCATCGGATCCAGTCGCCAGCACCACCTTCTTCGCCTTCACCGTCTGGACGCTGTTTGGGGTCTTGCCGTCGGCCAGCTTGACGTCGATCGCATGCACGCCGTCCTTCGCTGGGCCGGTTAGCCGCCCGAATCCCTTGAACGTCGTGATCTTGTTCTTTTTCATCAGGAAGTCGAGGCCCTTGGTGTGCCGCGCGACGATGTCGTCCTTGCGCGCCAGAACGCCCTTCCAGTTCAGCTTCGCCTCGCCCACGCCCTCGATGCCGTAGCGCTCCGCGCGCTTCAACTGATCCCACAGTTCCGCCGTAAACAGCAGCGCCTTGGTGGGAATGCATCCCCACAGCAGGCACGTCCCGCCCAGCCGGTCGTTGGCGTCCACCAGCGCCACCTTCAACCCATACTGCGAGGCGCGAATCGCGCAGGTATATCCGGCCGGGCCACCACCCACCACCACCACATCGAAGATCGTCTCTGCCACGGTCGGCTCCTATCCAGATTGAATTCGCAACAGCTCGATTTTACGCTGCGTCGCGTCGTTCTCTGAGACGCGCCTTACACTCAGATGCTCCAGCCTGCCCGCGCGGCGCAGTCTCGCACTGCACCCTTTCCTCCCATACGATTCACGCCTACCACGCGATGTAGACGCCCTTGCCAACCCACTCCACACTCCCAATCTGCGCCATCATAAAATCCGCAACGTCCTCCCGCGAGATGCGCGCTCCGTTTCGTGGCAACGCCTCGCCATCCACGCGATATGTCCCTCGCCCAGGCTTGTTCAGCAGCATCGGAGGCATCACCATCGTCCAATCCAACCCCGACCCCGAGAGCGTCTTCCACTGCGCCACCTGCGACGCCACCGGCCACTTCAGAAACGTGTTGTATACCATCTTCTGCACAAACCACCGCCGCCACACTGGCTGCTTCTTCATCGAATCACTCAGCGCCCCCGCCGACCCCAGCGCGATGATTCGTCTTACACCTGCCTTTCGCATCGCATCCACAATCAGCGGCACGGCCCGCTCCAAAACGTCTTCCTTCCGTAAAGACCGTGCCCCCAGCGCAGACAAAACTACGTCGGCTCCTTCGACCGTACGCCGCACCGCCTCGGCATCGAACGCGTTGCCCTCCACCACGCGCACCCGCTCGGCGTACACAAACTCCGCAGGCTTCCGCAGCAGCGCCGCAACCTCATATCCGGCAGCCAGGCTGCGCTCGGTGAGCAGTGTGCCGGTTGCCCCGCTTGCTCCGAAGATTGCGATCTTCATTCTGCCCTCTTCATACGCCTGTCTCATTATCCTCTTCGCAGGCATCAATACTGTTCAAAAGTAGGACCGTCTATCCTGCTGATCGTGCGAGTGTTGTTCAACATTCCCACGAACCGGACAAGTCCCTGCGGCTGGCGTGGCCACCGTCCTGTGAAGAAATGCGATAACAGGGTTGTCTCTCTGTGGGGACCCGCCATTCTTGCTCCTTCTTCGAGAACCAGCGCGCGATTTTCTAAATCGAGGCGGCACCGCAACCCTCCGGCACATCAATACATCGTCCTGAAATCCACTTTTCCGACGACAACGACTGCTGCTACTAGTATTTCTCTTTCTTAATCCTTGTTTTTAGTAGAAGCAGTACAAAGTGCCTTCGCCATGATGGAATGCACTCATCACACACAAGTGGCTGCTCTTTCCACAAAAAATCTGTAGCATCCGAAGGCCGCCAATCAATAGAATCAAGAAGACCGAGGCTGGACAGTTCACACCGCGCCGGATTCGGTGTACAGTTTGGCCAGCATCCATTGCAACGATAGAATGCCCGGAGAGACCGCCTTGCCCAAAGAAATTCAGGATGCAACCGCCGCAACTACTCAGGAGCCCGAGATGACGACGACAGCCGCGCCTGCTGGAAACCTTGAGATCACTGTCTCCCGCGCCGAGTTGCTGCGCGAACTGACGGCCGCTCAGTCTGTCGTCGAGCGCAAGACAACCATTCCCATCCTCTCGAACTTTCTCTTCGAGGCGGCGGACGATACGCTGACGATTACCGCAACCGACCTCGACCAGGGCGTGCGCACCAGTTGCGCGGCCAAGGTCAAGAAGCCCGGCGCATGCACCATTCCCGCGCGCAAGCTCTACGACTACATCAAGCTGCTGCCCGAGGGCGACATCTCCATCAAGCTGATGGACAACCACTGGGTGCAGATCCGCGCCGGCCGCTCCAACACCAAGATGGTCGGCATGGCGCGCGCCAACTTCCCGCAGGTTCCAGAGTTCCCCACCACCGGCGCGTACAAACTCTCCGTAGCTTCGCTCGAGAATATGATCTCCAAGACCATCTTCGCAATATCGAATGAAGAGTCCCGCTACACGCTGAACGGCGCGCTGCTGGTGCTGAAGGCTGAGTCGATGGCCATGGTCGCGACGGACGGTCATCGCTTGGCCCACATTGAAAAACTCGGCGAGTCGCTGGCGGGCGTCTCCGGCGAGAAGAAGACCCTCATCCCACGCAAGGCGCTCAGCGAGTTGCTCTCGCTGCTCAACAGCACCGAGGCCGAGACGCTCGACTTCGCCGACGACGAGCAGACCCTCTTCTTCCGCGTCGGCGGCCGCGTGCTCACCTCGCGCAAGCTCACCGGCCAGTTCCCCAACTACGAGGCCGTCCTGCCGCGCGACAACAACAAGTTCGTCATCGTGCGCTCCGAGGACCTCATGGGCTGCATCCAGCGCGTCGCCCAGTTCGCCGACGAGCGCTCGGGCGCCATCAAGATCCGCCTCGAGCAGAATGAGCTCAAACTCTCCAGCTCCTCCACCGACTCCGGTGAGTCTGAAGACACCATCGAGACGCCGTACAACTACGACCCGCTCGTCGTCGGCTTCAACAGCCAGTACCTCATCGATTTCCTCAAGGCCATCGGAAACTCCGGCGAGGTGCGATTGGAGTTCAAGGACGCCCAGTCCGCCGGCCAGATGCGCCCCGAAGACGGCAGCGAGGACGTCAAGTACCGTTACATCCTCATGCCCATGCGCATCTGACTCCTTCGCGGAGGGCGAAACTTCGTAAAAAACCGGCAGGCTGAACCGTATAATCTGTGCCATGAAGACAAAATCGCAGACCAAGCCAGTCGTCGCAGTTCTCATGGGCAGCCGCAACGATTATGCGGTGATGCGCGCAGCCGTAGACATCCTGCGCGAGTTCGGCGTTTCCTATGAGGCCCGAGTCGTCTCGGCGCACCGCACGCCCGACCAGATGTTCGCCTACGCAGAGTCGGCCGCATCCCGCGGCCTGCGCGTCATCATTGCCGGCGCGGGGGGCGCCGCCCACGTCGCCGGAATGCTCGCCGCCAAGACGACCGTTCCAGTCCTCGGCGTTCCCATCGCGGCCACAGCGCTTCAGGGCCTCGATTCGTTGTTCTCCATCGTCCAGATGCCGAAGGGAGTTCCCGTGGCGACCTTCGCCATCGGAGCCGCCGGCGCTGCCAACGCTGCCATCTTCGCCGTGCAGATCCTCGCGGCCACCGACTCAGAGTTGCAGGCCAAGCTCATGGCCTGGCGTGCTGCCCGCCGCGACGAGGTCCTAGCGCAGTCCCTCGATGACGAGGTTCCAGCGTAACCGGGGCCACATCTTTATTTTCAGCAATTCAGCCAAATCGCTGGGGTCCAGACAACAGCGGCGAGCGGACGGCCTGTCTCCGTCGTCCTTCTTGAATGATGACAGCATAGAGCGGAAATAAGCCTGCATTTTGCACAGATTATTGGTTGGGATTGGCTTTGATTGTAACTTCCCGTTGATTTTGAGATGGTAGCATTGGATGCAAAGCTGAGAGACCAGACGGCAAAGAAACCTAGATCCGCTGATAGACGGGCGCGGGTTTGTGCGTACCCGGCGGCAATTCCAGTAACAATGCCGATCGAAACTTCCAGGAGGGTCCAATGTTAAATGTGTGGATGAGCAAAATCAAGATGGTGACCTTGGCGCTTTGTTGCGCGCTTCTGTGCATAGCAGCCACCGCGGTGCTGGCGCAATCGACGACCCAGGGCGCAATCGGCGGGACAGTGTTCGATCCGACCAACGCGGCGATTGTGAATGCGACGGTGACGATTCACAACGACGCGACCAATGCGGAACAGACGCTGACTTCGGATTCGAGTGGTTACTTCAAAGCGCCACTGCTGGAGCCAGGGACATATACGGTGACGGTTGCGGCTGCGGGCTTCAGTGGGTACAAGACAGATGTGCAGGTGGCTCTGGGGCAGATGACGGAGTTGACGCCTCACCTGACGACGGGCTCTGCATCGACGGTGGTGGAGGTGACATCGCAGGCTCCAGTCCTGAACTTCGATTCGCCTGATTTTTCGGCGAACCTGAATACGCGGGCGCTGGAGAATGTACCGGTGAACAATCTGCGCTGGTCGAGCCTTGCGCTGATAACTCCTGGAGTTGTCTCGGACTCGAACGGATTTGGACTGGTGAGTATTCGCGGGATCAGCCCGCTCCTGAACAACGTGCTGATCGACGGCGCGGACGACAACCAGGCGATGTATGCAGAGGAGCGCGGGCGCACGCGTGAGGCGTATTCGACGCCGCCCGCGGCAATCCGCGAGTTCAACGTGAACACGGGTGTGTATCAGGCTGAGTATGGCCGTGCGGCCGGCGGCGTGATCAACTCGGTGACCAAGAGCGGCGGCAATCAGCTGCATGGACAGGCTTACTTCTCGGACCGCGAGAGCGCGTGGGGCGCGTACAACCCGTATACGACGAACACGACTGCGGTCTATGCAAATGGCGGGACGGTTCCCTCGAGCTTTGTGACCTCGCCCTACAAGCCGTCTGATTCGCGCAGAATCTGGGGCTTCAATGCAGGCGGCGCGCTGATCCAGAACAAGCTGTTCTGGGAGTACACATACGACCAGCATCGCCGGATATTCCCGGGAACGGCCAAGGCAAACTCGCCATCATCTTTCTTCACACAGCCGGATGCGGCAAACGCAGGAAGTCTCAATACGGTGACGCCTCCGGCCACCGCGACAGTCACCTATCCAACCTACACATGCAATCTGGCGACGGGCTACCTGACACCTCCAGCATCCCCGGTTCCTGGTTATAACATTGCGGCTCCGGCACTGGACGCGCAGGTTTGTACGATGGCGGCGCGCGAAGGTCTAGCGAGCTACGGCGCAGGCGCTGCGACATACGCCACTGGACTTGGCGTGCTGCTTACCGATCTGGGCAGCGTACCACGCTCGGGCTACCAGGAAGTGAACATGCCGAAGCTGGACTGGCAGGTCAACAACAAGAACCACGCCAGCTTCCTTTACAACCGGCTGCGCTGGGATTCACCGGGCGGCGTGCAGACGCAGGCGACCAACAACTATGCCGTCGATACGTTTGGCATGGACTATGTGAAGCTGGACTATGGTGTCGCGAAGTTGTCCAGTCAACTGAATTCGAACATCAGCAACGAAGTTCTCTATCAGTTTGGCCGCGAGCTAAACGACGAGAGCCAGCAGCCGTACAGCGCGTTTACCAATCAGTATCTACAGGGAACGGGCACATCCGCGGGCAATGTTCCCGAGGTGGGACTGGCAACCTCGACGGGGTTCTACCTGGGCTCGCCGTACTACTCGTACCGCAAGGCGCTGCCGGATGAGCACAAGTGGCAGATCGGCGATGTGCTGTATGTGAGCCACAGCAACCACAGCTTCAAGTTCGGCGTGGACATGGTGCATAACTACGACCTACAGAACAATACGTACGAGAGCAATGGATACATCTCGTACAGCTATGTGACCAATTTCCTGGCCGATCTGGCGTCCGATGGCAAGGCGGTGGATACATGCGACAGCGGGGCCTCAGCTTATGCGTCGGCCACGGCAAGCGCAGTTGGGAACTATCCGTGCTACACCTCGTTTGCGCAGGGCTTTGGCGCTCCAGTGTATGCGATCTCGACCATGGACTACGGGTTCTTTGCGCAGGACAACTGGAAGGTTAGTCCTCAACTGACCTTAGAGCTGGGTCTGCGGTACGACTATGAGCATTTGCCGGGAGCCTCCGCCAACGCAAACCTGACGACGGCGACGGGCACCTTTGTTCCGTATACCGGAATCAGCAACGCGCCGAGCGACAAGAACAATCTTGGGCCGCGTCTTGGCTTTGCCTACGACGTGACGGGCAGCGGCAAGACGGTTGTGCGTGGCGGCTACGGCATGTTCTACGGGCGCATTACGAACGGCATATTGCTGAACGTGCTGCTGAGCACGGGCAGCCCGAACGGGCAGTATACGTCGTCGCTGAAGCCAGCAACATTCTGCAATGCTCCGTTCGGCACTACTCCTGGACCTGGAATCGTGGTTTGTGCGACTGGAGTTTCCGTTGGGAGCGGCGCACCGGTCTTCCCGAATATCATCTCCGCGGCTACACCTCCTACTCCAGGTTCCTACTTCCTGGCACCCAATCTACAGAACCCGATGGTGCATGAGTTCGACCTGATCCTACAGCAACAGGTCGGCAAGGGCACGGTTGCTTCGGTGAGCTACCTGGGCGCGCTGGGCAAGGAACTGACCAACTTCGTGAATACGAACCTGGCTCCGTCGACGTCGAATGCAACCATTACGATCAGCGACCCNNCGTTCACCAACATCACAGAGGTGATCGGCAACGTCAATTCGAACTACAACGCGGTCGCGTTCGAGGTGCAGAACCGCTCGCTGAAGTCGATCCAGTTCGACGTGAACTATGTGTGGTCGCATGCGCTGGACTACAACCAGAACGCGACGACAACCGACGCGAGCAACGGCCAGTATGACCCGGACGGAATCCAGGCGAAGGATTACGGCAACTCGAACTACAACGTTCCCGACCGCGTGACGGGATATGTGCTGTACAACTTCCCGAACACGCAGCGCGGCGACTGGGTGAAGTACCTGGTGAACGACTGGGCGATCGACTCGGCGTTCCAGGCGCAGAGCGGGCTGCCCTACTCGGCTACGCTGAGCGGCTATCCTTCGTACAATGCGCTGAACAGCAGTTGGAACGGCGCAGGCGGTACGTCATGGATTCCGGTGATTGGGCGCAATACCTACAAGTACCCACGCGACATCGTGCAGGACGTGCGGTTGCAGAAGCAGATCTCGTTCACCGACCGGTACAAGGCCGAGGCGAGACTGGATCTGTACAACATATACAACCACCAGAACGTGACCGGGGTTCAGAACACGGCTTATGTGTTTACTACTGCGAAGGCATCTCCGAATACGGGGACTGCGACGTTCCAGAACGGGATTGCGGGGACTGCGAACTTCGGCTCGACTACCAACTCGAACTCGAGCGGGTTCCTGTATACACCGCGCGAAGTTGAGATTTCGTTCAAGTTCCTCTTCTAACCTGTTTTGAAGATCCAGGGCGGCGGCTTCGGCTGCCGCCCTATTTCTTTGTGGTGGGTCTGCACGAGATTGTCGAGCGCCTGCTTTGAAGCCGATACCGCAGAAGGAGCAGAATGAAAGCTAAGGAACTGCGGCCATCCATCTGGATGGAACAAGAGGAGAGACTCAGATTATGCCCGGAACCAGGACGAAGGTTGTTGCATTCAACGGCAGCGCAAGAAAAGACGGAAACACGGCCATCCTGCTTCGAACCGTTCTGAAGGAACTGGAGGCCGAGGGGATTGAGACCGAACTCATCCAACTGAGCGGGGCCAAAATTCACGGCTGTCTGTCTTGCCGCGAGTGTTCCAAGCGGAAGGACCACCGCTGCGGACAGACCAACGACATGGGAAATTTCTACATCGAAAAAATGGAGGAGGCGGACGGCATCCTGCTCGGCTCGCCGACGTATGTGGCGGACATCTCTCCTGAGATCAAGGCGCTGATGGACCGCGCCTGTCTGGTCTCCAAGGCGAACGGCGGCATCTTCCGCCGCAAGGTTGGCGCAGCCGTTGTTGCGGTGCGCCGAGCGGGAGCGATCCATGCCTTCGATTCCTTGAACCATTTCTTCTTCATCAGCGAGATGATCGTGCCCGGCTCGTCGTACTGGAACATCGGCATTGGCCGCGAGATTGGCGATGTCGAGAAGGACGAGGAGGGCATGCAGACGATGAAGACTCTGGGCCAGAACATGGCGTGGCTGCTGAAGAAGATCAAGAGCGAGGCTTAGAGAGCGGCGAAGCAGGCTGACTTACGATTGATCTCCGCTTTTATTTCGTCTTATATTCTCCCCTCCCCCTGCCATCCCCCCTTTGTGGGGGATGGGCTCTTAAGTTGATGCTTATCAATCGGTCACAGTCATAATACTCATAATGATACTTTTATTGCCAAGCTGAATGAAATCAATCTGTTACGAGTCTACTTGCACTGCAAAATATTCATTGCAAACAGGTTATGGATAAAATATTCATTCGGTAGTGTTTTCTGGGTCTGGTGCGAGGGGCATGGGAGGGCCAAACTCCTCGATCATTCTTTCCATGAGGGTTTTGGGGCGGGCGGCTTGGGCGGGGATGCCGTTGCCATCTCCGGGCGCGGCGAGGGTTTGGCCGTCGCGTGTGCGGACGACTCGGCTGGCCAGGGTGGTGAGGTCGTCTCCGGACGCGTGTGCGGGAGCGAGTGCGCGGGCGTTGCAACTGGCGATCTGGAGGGCGTAGAGGAGGCTGCGTGCCTGTACGGGATCGATCTGGCCGGCGGCGATGGCGGCGAAGAGCAGGGAGATAGCGAGCTGGACGGACTCGGCGTCTTCGAGCGGCGGGTAGCTGTAGGCGGGAGCGGGTGCGAGTTGGGCCGGATTCTGGCCGTTCTCCATTAGATATTGCACGGTTTCCGGGCGCAGGGGCGCGGCTTTGGCTGTGGAGGCGGCATCGTGGCCTCGGCGGAGGTTGCGGTGGAAGTAGCAGAAGACGGAGCCGGTGATGGCGGGCGACTGGCAACGATGGCCGTTGGTCTTGATGTGACGGCAGATGGCGAGCTTCACGGCTTGGGAGTTCATTGGTTCCTCGATCCTGGTTTTTAAATGCGAAGGGCCACAAGACCCGTCCCCGTGTGGTGGACGGCTTGCGGCCCTTCTTTTTTTATCTCTACTTCTATTCTACCAAGTGGAGCATAACTACTATGCCAACTATTTTTTTTGGGGAAGTGGTTTATATTGTGATTGTTATGGGAATTTTTGGGTGTCGAGGGGCTTGACATGCGGATTTGCTGGGGTTTTTGAGGGGTGCGGGAGCAAAAAAAAGACCCGTGGCTAAAGACCCTTGATTCGATTGGCTTTATTCAGGGGCTGAAGCCCCCTGCTCCCTCCGAAAAGGCAAAGACGGAGCTTTTGTGGGAGAAAGGGGTGGAGGGTCCAGGTCGGGTGGGGTTCATCGGGGTTCT
>PLOT01000328.1:0-16087 GCA_003142215.1 Granulicella sp.
GGATCAGTGTCTCCGGCGCACCCGGCTCACCATATTCCGCCATCAACAAGAGCGTCCGCGCCAACCGCTTCTCGCAGGAGTTGAATAGCTGATCGATGAGATCCGCCTGGGTTCTCATGCCCCGAATCACGATGAACTTCAAGAAAAAGGTGGAGAACTTATGTTCCGCATGGAGGACGCGGAGTATTTTCGCCGTCGCGATTTTGAGTACCGTACAGGCGGTAATGGCTGAGGCCGTGACCGTTCGCAGCGTTCCCGCTCCGGCCATCGACTCCTCGCCAAAAAAATCCCCGGCGGCGAGCAGCGTAGCCGTCGCTTCTTTGCCACTCTTGGAAAGGACGGTGAGTTTCGCTCGGCCAGTCTGAAGGTAAAACACAGAGTCGGCTGGGCCTTCCTGGGAAAAGAGAATCTGCTTTGGCGTGTAATTGCTGCTGCTTCGTCCTAGCCCTGCGGACACGAGAAAAGCAGCGGCATCAAAGGGATTTCCGGTTACTCTACCCACTAGACGGCCTCTTCCTGGGTGTGACCTGGTCGCGGATAATCTTCATCCGCGCAGCGTGGGGGCGGCGACGGAACCATCATTCCGTTCCAGAGCGCACAATTCTTTTCAAGCCGAAGCTAGCATCGCAACTGGTAATTGTCTGTTCCGTTTAGGACAGTCGTTGCATAAATCGGACAGGCAACGAGACCCGGCCTCTCTCAAAGGTTGATCGAATGGGCGAGTCGCCATTTTGCCCCTGAACCCTCTGAGAAGTACGGCCTGCAAATGCTCGCCTGAGACTGAAGCAGGAAGATGGGGCCGCCATGATCCCAGGTCTCAAAAGCGAGACTTGGGGCACCCGGCTACCGGAGTTTTTCCAGAACATTCCTAGCAATACAGGCCATGCCCTTGTCGTTGGGGTGCTGGGCCACGCCTGCATGAGCATATGGGCCACCGTCTCCAGAGTTGGAAGGATCTTGATTAATGGCGCGGAGATTCACAAAGGGGTAACTTCTGGCCATAGATTCCTGTTGGCTGAAGTTACTCTTCTCTTCCGACCACAGATCGCCGATCACGGCATAGGGAACTGGATAGAAATCGAGTAGAGCCCTATAGGTGCTTCTGAAAGCATCGTTGAATTCATCATTCTCCCCGCCTTGGAGGATCACCAGATCGGGTTCTAAAGGAATGCGTCGGGCATAGGCCAGCATCTGCACGATGGTTCCGTTGCCCCCATTGTTATAGAGCGCCTCGACAGGTCGATCCATACTGGACTGAACGCCTTGCACAATCCGATGGACAAAATCTTTCTCAGGAGAAGAAGCTGCCATCCCGCAGCAGTTGTCCCAAAGACCTTTAGAACTCCCGTGCATCATCAGGCTATCCCCCATAAAGAGCACTTTGAAGGAATTGGGCGGCATCGGACGATGATTCAAAAACTCCAACGTCTGCGTGGCATCTACGGCATTGAATTCAGATTTAGGCTTCGCTAGGGATAGGAGCTTCCGTGCTTTCCGAAGATATACCCTCATCGTCATGTTAGCCTACAGGCTAACTTAGCCTGAAGGATAACGCCACACTAAAGGAGTGGCGATTGACGTCAAAGTGCGGCTTGGACGCCGGATTCGCGTATTGCGAATGGCAGAGGGCTGGAACCAGCCGTACTTGGCAGAATTGTCAGGTCTGGGTCGGATTTATATCAGCCAACTTGAGAATGGACGAAAATTAGCCTCAGTTGGAACCATCGAAGTGCTGGCCATGAGCTTCAAAATGACCATTTCGGAGTTCATGAAGGGCGTTTAGATTTACAAATTAGGTCGCCGGGTGCCCCATTCATGCGCAGTCTCATCGAGCATGGGTAGGGTTGATGCCGCCGTCGCCGGGCACAAAATAAATTCTGCAAAAAACCTCAGCAAATTCGATTGTCAAGCCCCTCGACCCTCCAAAATCGCCTCAACCAACAGAAAACAAAAGAGAAATAACTTTCCCGCAAGTGGCATAGTAGTTATGCTCGAAGGCATATAATTAAAGCAGTAGTAAACAAATAGACCCGGCCAATCAGCCGGGCCTTCGCATTTAACGCACCACTCACCGCTGCAAGTCATCGCGAATGACCATTATAGAGGTAACAGCAATGGAATGACAACTTTACCGGCTACAACCCGAAAAAGCCCAATTTCCACCCCTAACCCAAATGTTTCCAACACTCTAGCAGTAACCTGTCAGGAATGACTACTTTGGCGACCACCACCCCACGCAATCGCATGATTCCATTCAACTTACACCCAGAATACCCCGGGGAGGGGGGAGGGGGGGGTAGGGCGAATAAACATAGAATAAACGGCGAACAAACGACAATATTCGTCTGAATCGCTCAATTCCGCGGATTATCGCCAGACGCTCCAGTCTCTTCGGTTCAGGCTGTAGAAGAGCACGCCGAGGCAGCTTCCGCTGAGCGCAAGCAGCCCGCAGCCGGGAGCGATGCGCCCGAAGAGCAGGTCGCCCACCCCGAAGAGCATCGCATACACCAGCGTGAAGCCCAGCACCCAGTGGAAGAAGTTGTAGCGCAGGGTAGGGTCGCGCTGGGCGGTGAGTGAGTCGGGATCGGAGGTATTGATTCCGGATTGCGCGAAGCGCCGCCAGCCCAGCGCCGCCGGCCGCACGCGGTCGTAAAACGCTTGCAGCGTCGCCTCCGTCTCGGGCTGCGTGGCCAGCGTTACCGTCAGCCAGATTGCCGTGGTCAGCACGGTCGTCGTCAGCATCAGCCACGCGAAGGCGTGCGGGTCGTCCTGGTTCAGCGGCGCGAGCGCCAGCGCCGGATCGATCCGGTGCAGCGCGCGGACGGCAGGCATTCCCCAGCCGCTCTCCAGCGTCAGCGAGATGGTCGCCGCCGCGGTCATCGCCGCAATCTCGCTCCACGCGTTGATGCGCCACCAGTACCAGCGCAGGATGAAGACCAGTCCCGCGCCCGCGCCCAGCGCCAGCAGGAACTTCCACGCCGTCGCAATCGACGCGCCATGCGCCAGCATGTACCCGGTGGCGGAGGCGGAGAGCAGCGCTACCAGGATCGTCGCAATGCGCGATGCCGCGACGTAGTGGCGTGCTGATTCGTGAGGCGCGAAGAATCGCTTGTAGATGTCGTTGATCATGTACGACGCGCCCAGGTTCAGGTGCGTCCCAATGGTGGACATGTACGCCGCCGCGAAGCCGGCCAGCATCAGCCCGCGCAGGCTGGGCGGCAGGTAATGCACCATCACCCAGACGTACGCGCCCTCCATGCCTCCCTGCGCGGCGGTTGGGTTGGGCAGCAGAACGAGCGCGACGAGGGCTGTCAGAATCCACGGCCACGGCCGCAGCGCGTAGTGCGCAATGTTGAACCACAGCGTCGCGCCGAGCGAGTGCTTCTCGTTCTTGGCGGAAAAAATCCGCTGCGCAATGTATCCGCCGCCACCCGGCTCTGCCCCCGGATACCAGCTCGCCCACCAGTTCAGGCTCAGCAGCACCAGGAAGCTGAGGAAGAACGGCGACGCGGACGATGGGATGAAGGCCAGCGTGTCGCGCGCGTGTCCGTTGACGGCGTGCGCCGCGTCGAATGCGCGAACGTGCGCGGCCAGCGGCCCCATTCCTCCGACGGCGTGGACGGCAAAGTACGCCAGCAGGCAGACCATGCTCATCTTCAGGATGAATTGCAGGAAGTCTGTCCACAGCACGGCCCACATGCCGGAGACGGCGTTGTAGGCCAGCGTCAGCGCCAGGCAGCAGAAGACTCCGGTGAGCTGTTGGCGCGTCGTCGTCAACCCCAGCGTGAGCGCGAGAATCTTGGCCATCGCCAGATTCACCCAGCCCATGATGATGGTGTTCACCGGAAACGCGAGGTAGACGGCACGGAATCCGCGCAGGAAGGTCGCGGGCGGCCCCGAGTAGCGCAGCTCGGCAAACTCCATGTCCGTCAGCACCTTTGCCCGTCGCCACAGCGGAGCGAAGAAGAAGACCGTCAGCATCCCCGAGAGCAGGAACGACCACCACAGCCAGTTGCCCGCGATCCCCTGCGCGTAGATCAGCCCGGTGACCACCAGCGGCGTGTCCGCGCCGAAGGTGGTGGCCACCATCGACGTGCCCGCCAGCCACCACGAGACGTTGCGCCCGGAGAGGAAGAACTCCCCGATATTGCCCGACGCGCGCCGCATGTAGAAGAAGCCGATGGCCAGGTTCAGCGCGAAGTACGCGGCGATCACCAGCCAGTCGAGGGGGGTCAGAATCATCGGTCCTCTTTATCGTGCGTCACTCGGCAGTCCGCGAGCCCATTACTGCTTTGCGAGGTCGAAGACCTTATCCATAAGCGTCCAGCGGCGCACCGGGTCCGCGCCCTCCGGCACGTCCTGGAACTCCGCCATCGACGCCTCCCACTCCTGCACCTTGGGGTTGGCGCGATCCATGGCCGCCTTCTTATCCAGCGAGAAGCTGTCGTCGACGTCCATAATCATGAACATCCGCGTGCCGGTGAGGTAGATCTCCATGGCCAGGATGCCAGCGTCGAAGAGGCTATCGCGCACCTCCGGCCATATCTTCTCGTGGCGGCGCTTGTACTCGGCGATCTTCTTTGGGTCGTCCTGCAGGTCGAACGTAAGACAGTACCTTGGCATTGCTCCTCCGTGGGTCTTGGTTGTGTTGCGGCGGCTGCTCTCCCGGATTCGAATTGCCCGGCAGGCCCGTCGCTGTTCCCTGAGCAGCCTATCATCGCGCGAAGGCCGCTCGCAAAGGCCGCACGCCACGGCTATGCCGGAGCAACGCCTCGTGCTACCCTCAGAGGCGCAGCGGAATCGCCCGAAACGCGGAAGGACCGCGCGGTTGGAGTTGTAAGAATAACGTGTAATAACGAGGAAGCATTCCGTGCGCGAAACGCGGAAGAATCCAGACGAAGAAGCGAATGGGGAAGCAGAGCAATTCCGACCCAATGCGCAGATCCGCGCGTCTCTCTTGTGAGACGTACGGCAGGATTGCGCGCCGCTGCGCGTTGCTGGGCGCTTCGATAGCATTGGCGATCTGCTGTGCGATGGGTCTGACGATTAGCCTTGCAACCTCGGCGCGCGCGCAGACCCAGGCCACCACTCTTCCGCTGCTACTTCCTTCCTCTATCGTCTTCGACGCGGCTGGCAATCTCTTCTTTGTCGAGACGGGCAATCACGTCGTGCGCAAGTTCTCGTCCGCCGGAATCGTCACCACGGTCGCGGGCAGCGGAGTGCAGGGATTTTCCGGCGACAATGGTCCCGCCACCGCGGCCCAGCTCGATTCCCCCGCCGGACTCGCGCTCGACTCCGCCGGCGATCTCTACATCGCCGACAGCCACAACCACCGCATCCGCGAGGTCTCTTCCGCCACTGGAACCATCGCGACCATCGCAGGCACGGGCATGCCCGGCTTCTCCGGC
Source organism: Granulicella sp. (assembly GCA_003142215.1). Lineage (GTDB taxonomy): Bacteria > Acidobacteriota > Terriglobia > Terriglobales > Acidobacteriaceae > Edaphobacter. The sequence continues at coordinate 5,409 of PLOT01000328.1, forward strand.
GATGGTGGCCCGGCAACAGCCGCGCAGCTCGATCGCCCCACCGCGCTCGCGTTCGACTCCGCCGGCAACCTGTACCTGGCAGACACCAACAACCACCGCGTGCGTAGAATCGCAGCCACCACCGGCGCGATCACAACCGTCGCAGGCAACGGCATCGAGGCATTCGCCGGAGACAACGGCCCAGCCATCGCCGCCTCCATCGACTCGCCCAACGGCCTCGCGCTCGACTCCTCCGGCAACCTCTACATCGCAGACACGCACAACGGACGCCTGCGCGAGGTTGCAGCGTCCACCGGCCTCATCTTCACCGTCGCCGGCGCGGGAGTGGTTGGCGGCAATGTGCAGTCCTTTGGTGGCGATAACGGCCCCGCCACCGCCGCTGGCCTCGCTCTGCCGCGCGGCCTCACGATGGACTCCGCGGGCAATCTCTACTTTGCCGACAGCGCCAACCATCGCATCCGGCGCATCTCGCCCACCGGCACCATCACCACCGTCGCAGGGCAGGGAACCGAGAACTTTGCCGGTGACGGTGCGCCAGCGGCTGCGGCGAACCTCGACTCGCCGCGCTCGGTTGCCATCTCGCCCGCCGGCCTGCTCACGCTCGCCGACAGCGACAACCAGCGCATCCGCCAGCTCGACGCGCTGCCCGCGCCGGGCCCGGACATTCACACCATCGCCGGACTTGGAACCACCACTCCGGGCGTGCTCGCGCTCAGCGGGCCGTCGGTGGTTGCCTACGGCAGCGGCTCAATCACCGCAACGCTGACCACCGCGTCTCCTGCCACCGGCAGCGTTACATTTCTGGATACCGGCGGCGGAACGCAGGTCACGCTGGGCACCGCCAACCTGAATTCAGACGCGGCAACCTTCAGCATCGCCGTACTCGCCGCTGGCGCGCACAGCCTGGTCGCCACGTACCCAGGCGACGCGGGCCACTCCGCCGCGCAGTCCTCCGCGCTGGCATTGACCGTGTCGCCGCTGGCAATCACCGCCGCGCCCAACCCCGCTTCCATCCTCTATGGCCAACCCATCCCCGCGCTCAGTGGCACGCTCACGGGCGTGCTCGCGCAGGACGCGGGCAAAGTCGCATCCGTCTTCACCACCAGCGCCACGGCCCTCTCTCCCGTCGGCTCGTATCCCATCGCCGCCACGCTCACCGGCAGCGCTGCGAGCAACTACACAGTCGCCGTCACGCAAGCCGCCTATCTCAGCATCGCGCAGGCGCCCACGCAGACCGCGCTCTCCGCCTCCACCAACTCGCCCGGCCTGGGCCTTCCCGTCATCCTCGCCGTGCAGGCCACCGGCACCACCAGCGGCGTGCCCACCGGCTCCATCACGCTGGCCGACGGCAGCACCACGCTCTCTGTCGTTTCGCTCACAGCCGGTGCGGCCTCGTTCACCACCAGCTCGCTCGCGCTCGGCGCGCACAACCTGACCGCGACCTACTCCGGCGACGCGAACTTCCTTCCCAGCAGCTCGGCGACAGCCAACGTCGCTGTTGGCCCCGCCTCCGACTTCACCCTCACGGCCACAAACTCCACCGCGCAATCCATTCCATCGGGTAGCGCGGCCACCTACAGCTTCTCCGTCGCAATGCTGGGCGCGGCAATGTCCAGCCCCATCGCGCTCGCCGTCCAGGGAGTCCCGCTGGGCGCGACCTCGTCGATCAATCCCTCCTACATCCCGCCCGGCGGCGCGGTCACCAGCTTCACCGTAACAATCCAGACTCCGCTCGCCGCGCTCGAACAGCCCTCGCGCCCGTACTTCGCAGGCTCATTCGCGTCCGGCTCTCCGCAGTCCACCGGCTCCGGCCCGCAAGTATTGCTGGCCCTTTTGCTGCTGCCGATGATCGGATTCGCGCGCCGACGCAAGGCGGTCATCGAGTTCTTCGCCGCCGTATCCTGCATCCTGCTCGCAACGCTGGCCACCGGATGCGGCAATCGCATCAGCCCCGACGCCGAGTCCGCCAACTCCACCACCTATACCCTCACCGTCACCGGAACCGCAACCGGGCCCACGGGAGCCGCCCTGCAGCACTCCGCCGTCGTCACCCTGCAAGTTATTCAGTGACGCTGGCCCTATCCCGGCCCCAGCATTCGCAGCAGGAAGAACAGCGCCACGCCGCCGAAGAAGACCAGAGCCATCCGCACGCCCGGCTCGCGGTTCACCTCCGGCACCAGGTCGGTCGCCGCCACATAGATCGTCACCCCCGCCGACAGCGGCAGCCCGGCCTTCACCCAGCCCGGCTCCAGGTTGATGGCGAGCACTCCCAGCACCGTCGTCGCGCCCAGGAACAACGCCGAGTTCAGCGCGGCCCTCCGTCCCTGTCCCCCGGCGAGCATCACGCTGGCCACCGTAAAGCCCTCGGGAATCTTGTGCAGGAAGATCGCGATGAACAGCACCCATCCCAGCCACGCCGACACCACAAACCCAGACCCAATCGCCACGCCGTCGAAGAACGTATGCGTGGCCAGCCCCAGCGCCACCGAGTAGCTGCTCTTCGTCGAGAGAAATTCGTGCGTGTGCGTCTCCTCGCCGAAGTGGAAGTGCGGCACCAGCGTATGCTCCAGCAGATGCACCACGCAGTATCCCGCCAGCACCAGCGGCGCGGCCCATAGCGCATTCACCTTGAAGGCCTCGGGCAGCATCTCCAGCAGCGCGGCGGAGAGCATGAAACCCGCGCCCAGCGCCACAAAATACCGCAGTGCCCGCGCCGAGGGCGACCGCAGCACCAGCAGAAATCCGCCCAGGTAGTCCGCCAGCCCGGCAAAGAGCCCAAGCGCAAGGGCCAGCCAGAAGCGCGTTGACGGCATCGCAGTGATATTCATCGCCGCGTCACCCGCTATGGCGAATGTTCAGCACATCGCCATCCTTCACGGGATAGTCCTTGCCTTCCAGCCGCAGCGTCCCCTGCGCCCGCGCCGCCGCCTCGGAGCCCGCCGCCAGCAATGTGTCCCAGTGGATCGTTTCGGCGCGGATGAAGTACTTCTCCAGGTCCGAGTGGATCGCCCCCGCCGCCTCCTGCGCGCGGGAGTTCGCGGGAATCGTCCACGCGCGCGTCTCCGGCTCGCCCACCGTGAAGAAGCTCGCCAGCCCAAGCAGCTCGTAGCTCTTTCGGATCAGCCGCACCAGCCCGCTCTCGGTCAGGCCGTAGCCCTCCAGAAACTCCGCCGCCTCTTCGTCCTCCATCTCGGCCAGCTCGGCCTCCACCTTGCCGCAGATCGCCGTCGCCCCGGAGTTCGGCCGCGAGGCCGCCTCCGCCAGCCCGTACTTCGCCACCGCCGCCTCCACGTCCGCGCCCAGCGTCGTGCTCTCCGAGATATTGAGGACGTAAAGAATCGGCTTCTGCGAGAGGAAAACGAACCCGCGCACCAGCTTCTTCTCCTCCGCTGTCAGCTCCATCTCGCGCAACGGCTTCTCCGCCTCGGTCTGCGCCTTGCAGCGTAGCAGCAGCGCGTGCTCACGCTCTAGCTCTGCGGTCTTCTGCTTCTTCATGTCCTTGGCCACGCGCTCCAGCCGCTTCTCGATCTGGCTCAGGTCGCTGACGATCAGCTCGATCTCCACGTTGCCGATGTCGCGCAGCGGATCGATTGGGCCAACATGGGGGATGGTGTCGTCCTCAAAGGCGCGCAGCACGTGGATGATCGCGTCCACATTGCGCAGGCTGGTCAGGAACGAGGTCTCCTTCAGCGCGTCCTCGCCGATGGCCGCCAGGTCCGCGTACTCCACCGTCGCGTACACCGTCTTGCGCGTATTAGCCTGCGCGGCCAGCTTGTCCAGCCGCGCGTCGGGAACTTTGGCAATCCCGATGTGCGCCTCGCGCGAGTGGCCAAAGCTCTCCGTCTTCGCCTTGGTCAGGATCTTGAACAGCGAAGTCTTGCCCACCTGCGGCAGGCCGATAATTCCAGTTTTCATCTCTCTATGATTCTACCCGTCTCGACGCTCAGCCCTCTGCCGCTGCGGAAAAACTCCACTTCTTGTCCTTCGGAGGGAGCGTGGGGCTTCAGCCCCACGAATAAGGCCAAAAATCCAACGGGCTTTAGCCCCGGGCCTTCTGCTCGCAACGACAATCGACTTGTTCCGCTGCGCCATCTGCCGTCATCGAAACTAGACCAGATCCCGCCCGATCAGCCGCCGGATCCGTTCCCTGGTCGGCGGATGCGTCGAAAACAGCCTTCCCACGCCGCCACCGATCAGCGGCGCAATGATGAACATGTGTGCGGTCGAGGCCGACGCCTGCAGTGGAATGTGCTTCGAGTAGTTCTCCAGCTTCTGCAACGCACTGGCCAGCGCATAGGGATTGCCGGTGGTATGCGCGCCCGTCGCATCCGCTTCGTACTCGCGCGAGCGCGAGATGGCAAGCTGGATCAAGCTCGCCGCAATCGGCGCCACAATCAGCATCAACAGCGCACCCAGCCCGCCGCCGCCGCGTTCCCGGCGTCCGCCGCCTCCGCCATAGCCGAAGAGCGTCGCCCAGTAGCCCATGCGCGCGATCAGCGTGATCGCCCCGGCCAGCGTCGCGGCGATCGAGCTGGTTAGAATGTCGCGGTTCTTCACATGGCCCAACTCGTGCGCCAGCACGCCCTCCAGCTCCTCGTCCGTCAGCAGCCCAAGGATTCCATGCGTCACCGCCACCGACGCGTGCTGCGGGTTCCGGCCCGTCGCAAACGCGTTGGGCGATTCGCTCGGAATCACATAGATCTTCGGCATCGGCAGGCCATCCTTCGCGGCCAGCCGCTCCACCACCTCGTAGGCGCGCGGCAACTGCTCGCGTGTCACCGGCTGCGCGCGATACATCTTCAGCGCAATCTTGTCGGAGAAAAAATACGCCGTAAAGTTCATCGCAACCGAGATCGCGAACGCGATCAGCATCCCATTCTCTCCGCCGATGCGTTCTCCGATCAGGACCAGAACCACCATCAGCAGAACCAGCATCAGCGTCGATTTAAAGGTGTTCATAATCTCCTCTGACCGCGCACATCTGCCTCATGCAGCCGCGCTAGTGTCTTCATCCGTTAGACGCGCCAGGCTTGGCTTCGCTGCGTGCCAGCGCGCGCCGCAGCACCACGTCGAACGCCGCCTTGTGTTCCGCGTACTCGGCCTCGTTCAACCGGCCAGCCAGGCGGTCCGTCTCCAGCACAAACAGCTCGTCCTTCAGCGCGCGCAGCAGCACACCCGATCCTGTAGCCGCAACCGCACCCGTCGCGGCGGAAGCCGTGAGTGGGGTGAAGCCTTCCGCTGCGGGAAGCGACGAATCCGCGCCCGCAACTGCACCGGCCGCACTGGGCGCACCGCCCTTCAGCATCGCGCCCGCGCCCGCCACCAGGGCCACTCCGAGCAAGCCAAGAATCCACCACTTGTACCTCGCCCACGGATCGTTTGTGCCTTCAGGATCGCCCGGCGCGCCCAGCCCGCCGCCCGGTCGCGAGCTGGTCGCCGCCTGTCCGCCCATGCCTTGTGCCGAACCCTGATCCGCGCCCTGCGTGTCCTCCTGCGCCTGCGGCAACTGCCCCGTGCCACCGATGCTGAACTCCACCGGCTGCGCAAACGCATGCTGGTGCGCGTCGTAGCTCTGCGCGTTTGCTTCCAGATTGATAGCCTGAAACTCACTCGGTCCCTGGAACTGCATCGTCTTCGGCAGCATCACCGCGACATCGCCGGTGGGCACGGAGAGCTTCAGCGAGAACGCCTGCTTGCCGTTGTACGGCATGTTGTAGGCCACCTGGAAGCGCGTCTCGCCGGGGCGCACCGGAAAGGTGAACGCATAGTGTCCGCTGGCCGCGTCCAGCGTCTTCACCTCGGTATTGGTCGGCATGCCGCCGGGCGAGTTGGCCTGAGTCTGAACGATGGTCGCGCCCTTCGGCAGGTAGAAGTCGAAGGTATTGCCTCCAACCTCGGTGCGCGGCGGCGTGCTGGCGTTCATCACCCCGAAGTTCTCGACCGCCTGCAGCGTCTTGCCGCTCGCGTCCGTCTCCACGCTCAGCACCAGGGCCTCGCCGCTGATGCCGTCGATCTTCGCCGCCGAGTCGTACACATCGATCTCCACGTTGCTCGCGCCCGGCGTCACGCTCTTGAAGTACTCCGCCCCGCGGTGCGTCACATGCAGCAGCGTCTGCCCGCCGTCTGGCGCGTTCACATGGAAGCGCCCCTGCGCGTCGCTGGTCGTCTTGGCGAGCTCATTCATGCTCTGCGCCGTGTTGATGACCGCAATCGTATCGCCCGCCGACGGCTTACCCGTCGTGCGGTCCGTCACTACGCCGGTCAGCGTGCCGGCCAACGCCGTCGCCGCGCACAGCATCATGCAGAGCAGCGATAGAAGATTGCGCAACGTTCTCGTCATAGTGCCAGGCGTTCTGGTCGAAGTGCGATTCGTTCTCATTGAATTCGTCAAGGTCATCGGGTCCAGTTCTCAATCGTCAGATTGGGGATGCGGCTGAATTCGCGCTCGTTGTTGGTAACCAGCGTCAGACCGAGTTGAAGGCAGTGTGACGCAATCCAGAGGTCGTTGTTGCCGATGATTTGGCCCTTCCTCTGCAAGTGAAGACGGTTCCGTCCGTAATGTTCTCCGACCTGTGGATCGAGGGGGAGGGCTGGAACCGCTTGAATAAAGGTGTCGAGCACTTGAAGGGCGATCAAGGGATTTGCGCTGTTCTCTGCGCCAAACCGAAGCTCGCCGTAAGTTACGGTCGAGATCACGAGATCGCCAGGAGATCGCCGATGCACATGGGCAGTCACGCTGGGCGATGTCTTTCTTGAATAATAGATACAGGTATCGGTGTCTAACATGTACTGCATCTTCAGAGGCCCTTCCGTTCCTGAGGCGGAGGATCGTGTCTACCTTCCGCGAAGAAATCGTCCGGCATGGAACGGAGGGCGTTGAATGCGTCCATCAGAGTCGGCTTCTTGGGCTGACGGATGATGATATCTTCCCCTCGCCGAACCAGTTCGACCTGACTGACCTTCAGGCGGAACTCCTTGGGAAGGCGGATCGCCTGGCTGTTTCCCGATTTGAAGACTTTGGCTATCGTCATTTTCCGATTCCTCGCAAGAACCACTTGCAGAAAGTATATACGCAACGTGCATACGTTGCAATCTACGCCCTGGCGCGGGTGCTCTTCATGCCGCGCGCCACCAGCGCCTCCATCTCGGCGATCACCTTCGCGGCTTCATCTTCCAGCGCCGTGCGCTGCTGGTTGTAGTCGGCCTCGGGATACTTGCCCGCCTGGTACTCGAAGTTCAGGTCGCGCAGGTTCTCGTAGATCGCCTCCTTGCGCTCGCGCAGATAGTCCACCCTCGTCTTATCGGCCTGCACAAACGGGTTCCGCTCCGGCCAGAAGATGTACGCGAAGCAGCCCAGCGTCAGTATGAAGATGGCGGCGATCAGGCCCATTCAGTACTCCGTCTCGCGGCGGATGCGCTCGCGCAACGCCGCCTCTTGTGGATTGGATTCCTCATTCGCCGAAACACCGCCGCCGATTCCCGCCGCCGCGTCGGCCAGCCGCAGCGTCCGTCGCTTCCACATCCACACCACCGCAAAGGTGCCCAGCGTAGCCAGCAGAAAGATCACGGCAGGAACGATCCATGCCATGTTGTCGAAGCCGACGCGGGGGGGCGCGGCAAGGATCGTCGCCCCGTACTTCGCCTCGAACCAGTTGAGCACCGCGGTGTCGCTCTTCCCGGTGTCAATCTGCGCCTTCAGCTCGTCGATGTTGCGCGCAGAATCCGGGCAGTCCACATGGTTGCACTCCAGCAGGATCTGCCCACAGTGGCAGGAGCACATCAGCTCGTGGCCGAGGCGGTCGAAGCGCGACTGCCCCGCGCCCAGCATCACGATGGTGACGACGCAGAGCAAAGCAAGCTGCACCGTCCGCGCCCAGAACACCGGGGCGCCCGCGAACTTCACGCTTCGAAATAGATCGCTGCCGGATTGTGTGCGCCTAGGCATGGGGCACCTTGGCCACATCGCTCGCCGCGCCCAGCCCCCCGGCGGGTGGCACGCCCACCGAATCCCGCTGCCGCACTCGCTCTGGCGCGCGAACCAGATTCGGCACCAGCGCAATGAAGGTCCCCAGCACCACAATCACCACGCCAATCCATATCCACTTGATCAGCGGATTCAAAAACACCTTGATGATCGGCATGCCGGTGTCAGGGTTTCTGCCCTCGAAGACGGTGTACAGGTCGGCCTCGACGGTCGAGTGCAGCGCCACAATCGTCGATGCCTGCTCGTGGTCCGTCCCCGCGAAGTACGTCCGCTTCTCCGGCGCGAGCTGCGTGATGTACTTGCCATTCTTATACGCATCCAGCTGCGCGTAGTCCGTGTCGTACTCCGGCTTGCTGTCCTGCGTGATGCCCACGCACACCAGCCGGTACGGCCCAATCGCAAGCGCATCGCCGTAGCTCATCTCCATCTCGACGGCCCGGTTGAACGCGCCGCCCGCGATGCCGATGAACATCACCACAATTCCGAAGTGAATAATGTACCCGCCGTAGCGCCGCGTATTGCGCCGCGTCAGCAGCATCATCGACGACAGCAGGTTCTTGCCCGTCTGCGTGCGCACCACTCTGGCCCCGCGCGTGAACTCCTCCACAATCGCGGTAATCACGCCCGCCGCGAGCGTGAACGCGATCAGCGAGAAGAACGTCGACTGCATGTCGTCGCCATCGTTCCACGGACGCAGCCCGGCGATCATCAGCACCACCGCCGTCCCCGCCATCGCAATCGACGGCAGCACGAAGTTGCGCCGTATCGAGCGCAGCGTGGTCGATCGCCACGCCAGCAGCGGGCCGATACCGGTGAGGAAGAGAAGAAACAGCCCGATGGGTATGTTCACGCGGTTGTAGTACGGCGCGCCCATCGTCACCTTCGAGCCGGTCACTGCCTCCGACAGCAGCGGAAACAGCGTCCCCCACAGCACCGTGATGCACGCCGCCAGCAGAATCATGTTGTTGAACAGAAAGCTCGACTCGCGGCTCACCAGCGACTCCAGCTTGTTCTCCGATTTCAAATGGTCGCGCCGCATGAGGAACGTGACGAGGCAGACCAGAAACACAAGGATGATGAAGGTATAGAACCACGCGCCGATGGGCGACTCCGCGAATGCGTGCACGCTGCTGATGATCCCCGACCGCGTCAGCAGCGTCCCCAGGATCGTCAGCATGAAGGTGGAGAAGATCAGCCACACATTCCAGTTCTTCATCATGCCGCGTTTTTCCTGCATCATCACCGAATGCAGGAACGCTGTTCCCGTCAGCCAGGGCATCAAGGATGCGTTCTCCACCGGGTCCCATCCCCAATACCCGCCCCAGCCCAGCACGGAGTAGGCCCAGTGCGCGCCCAGAAATATTCCGCAGGTCAGAAACAGCCACGTCACCATGGTCCAGCGCCGCGTAATGTGGATCCACTTCTCGCCCGGATAGCGCATCATCAGCGCGCCCAGCGCAAACGCATACGGCACCGCGAACCCGACGTAGCCCAGGTACAGCATCGGCGGATGGATCACCATCTCGGGATATTGCAGCAGCGGATTCAGTCCCGCCCCGTCGAGCGCCACCGGCCCCGGTGCAATCGAGAATGGCGTCGCAACAATGGTCAGCAGCAGCAGAAAGAAGACCTGGATCGCCGACAGAATCACCGACGCGAAGGCGCTCAGCCGAACGTCAACGCGGTGCCGCACGCGCAAAACGAATCCGTAGGCGCTCAGCAGCCACGCCCACAGCAGCAGCGATCCCTCCTGCCCGCTCCACAGCGCCGCAAACTTGTACGCCGGGTTCAGCGCAATGTTGCTGTGCGCGCGAATGTACTGCACCGAAAAATCATTAGTAAACGCTGCCCACACCAGCGCAAACGCCGCCGCGCACAGCACCACGAAGCTGGCAATCCCGGCCCGCCGGGCGTACTCGCCCAGGCGACTCAAGTTGGTCTCGGGAATGCCAAGCGCACGACCGAGCCAACGCATTCCAGCGGGCCAAAGAGCAAACGATCCGACGAGGAAGTTAAAGCCAGTAAGCCCGAGCGCCAGAATCAGACAGAAGCTTCCGAACTCCGGCATGGGGTGAACGCTCATCGCCCAGTCATTGTCTCAGATAACGGCGCAGGAAAGTAGTCTAGGCAGTGACATGCGTCACGTTCAGAAAGTTTTCAGAATTGCGCACTGAATCGGAACGTCTTACGCCACGCCCTCTTGTTCCTGAATCAGCAGTTCGCTCAGGTTCGAGAGCAGCAGATCGGGCAGCAGAGGCTTCAACAGGAAGCGCACATCCATCCCCGCGTACTCGGCCTCCGCGTCTTCCAGGCCGCTGATCACCATCACCGGCAGCTCGGAATGCGTCTTCCGAAGTTCGCGCACAAACTCCGCGCCGCTCATCCCGGGCATCACATGGTCCGTGATGACCGCGTCGATCGCTACAGGAAACTCGTCGTGCTGAAACTGCTCCAGCGCGCGCGCGGGATTCATCGTTGCAATGACAAAGTACCCGGCCCGCCGCAGAATGGCCTGGCGGGTAGCGGCTTGGATCGCATTGTCGTCGATCAACAGCACGGAGCCTGCATCCTGCGAAATGGCGCTCTGCGGGGTCAATTTATGTCCGTCCTCCATCATGAGATGCAACCGTCTCGCAGCACTGAAGTCCACGCGATATGCTGTGCGGGCAGCCCGGTTCGGTTCGGTTCGGTTCGG
>PLOT01000328.1:16150-32342 GCA_003142215.1 Granulicella sp.
CCGGCCCAAACATTTACAGTTGCCGGGAAAGTTTAAACCTCCAAAACCACGCGCAGCGAACTCGCCGTCCAAGGATAGGCCAAAGTGACCCCCACCAACCTCACCTACATCGACTGGCTCATCATGCTGGTCTACTTCGCCTTTGTGCTGGGCATCGGATTCGCCCTCAAGCGCTACATGAAGACCTCCAGCGACTTCTTTCTGGCCGGGCGTTCCATCCCCGCCTGGGTCTGCGGACTGGCCTTCATCTCCACCAACCTGGGCGCGCAGGAGGTCATCGGAATGGGCGCCTCGGGTGCCAAGTACGGCATCCTCACGAGCCACTTCTATTGGATCGGCGCCATCCCAGCCATGTGCTTCGTCGGCATCTTCATGATGCCCTTCTACTACGGCTCCAAGGCCCGCTCCGTGCCGGAGTTCCTGCGCATGCGCTTCGACGAGAAGACCCGCGCCGTCAATGCCTTCTCCTTCGCCTTTATGACCATCTTCTCCTCCGGCATCTCCATGTACGCCATGGCGCTGCTCATCCAGGAGCTGGGCCTCTTCCACAACATCCTGCCCGACGCCTACATCTTCCACGTCTCCATTATTCTGTCGGCGCTGATCGTGCTCGGCTACATCTTCCTCGGCGGCCTCACCAGCGCCATCTACAACGAAGTCCTCCAGTTCTTCCTCATCGTCGCCGGACTGCTTCCCCTGGTCTGGATCGGCCTGCGCAACGTCGGCGGATGGCAGGGAATCAAGCACACTCTGCCCGCCAACATGACCCACTCCTGGCAGGGCATGGCCCACGCCAACACCAACTCGCTCGGCGTCGAGTGGTTCGGCTTGGTCATGGGCCTCGGCTTCGTCTCCAGCTTCGGCTACTGGTGTACCAACTTCCTGGTCATCCAGCGCGCCATGGCCGCCGACTCAGAGGACTCCGCCCGCAAGGTCCCGCTCATCGCCGCCATGCCCAAGATGTTTCTCCCCTTCCTGGTCATCCTGCCCGGCTTGATCGCCGTCTCCATTGCCACCCACACCAGCGGCTTGGCAAACGGGGCAAACCCCGCCGTCGCCTCCTCTTACGTCAACGCCCAGGGCAAGCCCCTGCCGCTCGACGAGGCGCATCCCCACGGCATCATCCCGGTCAAAACCGACCCCATTACCGGCAAGGACGTGGTCGACTCCAACGGCGTCCTGGTCTACGACTACAACAAGACCATCCCCGTCATGCTGCTCACCTTCTTCCCCACCGGCGTTCTGGGACTGGGTTTAACCGCCCTGCTGGCCAGCTTCATGTCCGGAATGGCTGGCAACGTCACCGCATTCAATACCGTATGGACCTACGACATCTATCAGGCCTACATCAACAAGAATGCCAGCGACGCGCACTACCTATGGATGGGACGAATGTCCACCATCGGGGGCATTCTGCTCTCCATTGGCGCGGCCTACGCCGTCACCAGCTTCAACAACATCATGGACGCGCTGCAACTGGTCTTCGCGCTGGTCAACGCCCCGCTGTTTGCCACCTTCCTGCTGGGAATGTTCTCCAAGCGCACCACCGGCCACGGCGCCTTCACCGGCCTGGTCGCGGGCACCGCGGGCGCGCTCGTCCACCACGGCCTCACCCTGCCGCTGGGAGACACGGCCGGCATCCACGGCGGATGGATTCACATCCTCCACCGCTACCCCAGCGACATGGCGCAGAACTTCTGGACCGCCATCTTCGCCTTCACCATCAACTGGGTCGTTACAATCGTCGTCTCGCGCATGTCCGCGCCGCGTCCGGAGCCGGAGTTGGTTGGCCTGGTCTACTCGCTCACTCCCAAGCCCGTCGAAGCCGACAAGGTCTGGTATCAGCGTCCAACCGTCTGGGCCGTCGCCGTCCTCGCCCTCGCCGTCGTCCTCAACATCATCTTCGCCTAACAACAGGGGACAGCGATAAGGGATAAGGGATAAGCAAAAACGGCGTCCGTCTTATCCCTTATCCCTTACCCCTTACCCCTTATCCCTAACACCTGGAGTTCCCATGGGTCTCGACATCCGCATCCCTCTCGGCCTCGTCTTTCTGCTCATCGGCGGCATCATGGGCATCTTCGGCCTCTACACCCACGGCGACGCCGCGCTCTACCAGAAGTCCCTCGGCATCAACATCAACCTCGTCTGGGGCGGCCTCATGTTCGCCTTCGGCGCCATCATGTTCTTCTTCGGCAAGCGCCACAAATCACCCGACGCCCTCGCCACCCCCAGCCCCGCCGACCCCGACTCCTCCGCCAAACCCCGCCACTAGGGTTCCTTCCCATTACCGCAGGGGCATCCATTGCGCATCGTCATTCTGCCCTGAGCGAAGTCGAAGGGCAGAATCTCCGTATCTACGCTTTTCTCTCAAACCAACAAAATAGAACTTATATGGTATAGTCCTTCCATGGCCTATGAGGTCGAGTTCACCGACGAATTTCGAAGGTAAAACGATGGCTACACCCTGGAGAGAGATCAAGCACAAGTTCTCGGAAGAAGAGCGCGTTCGGATTCAGCAAGAGGCCGTCGACGAACTGGAGCGCATGGGCTTTGGCAAGCTGCGTCTGGCGCGGCAGCAGACGCAGGTCGCCCTCGCCGAGCGCCTCGACATCCCGCAGACCGCCGTCTCTCGCATGGAGCGTCGCACCGACCTTCTGCTCAGCACCATGCGCGGCTACGTCGAGGCACTCGGCGGCAAGCTGGAACTGCGCGCCGTCTTCCCCGATGGCGAGTTCCTGCTGGACACGCTCGGCCCGGAAAAGCGCACTCGCCCCACCACCACAGCCCGCGCCAAGCCATAGCCATAGCGCCGCGCCTCACCGCCGCCCCGGAACCACATACAGCAGCACCGCGAAGTAGTGCGCCACGCTTCCCGCCAGCACGAACAGGTGCCACACCCCGTGGAAGTAGTGCAGCCGGTCGTTGGCAAAAAACACAATCCCCAGCGTATACGCCAGTCCGCCCGCGCCCAGCCACATCATCCCCGGCAACGTGATCGCCGCCAGCAGCGGCCGCACGCCGAAGATAATGCACCACCCCATCAGCAGGTACACCATCGCCGACGCCGCCGGAAACCGTCCCAGCGCCAGGCTCTTGAACACCACCCCCGCCACGGCCAGCCCCCACACCACGCCCAGCAGCGTCCACCCCAGCCGCCCGCGCATGGACACCAGCATGAACGGCGTATACGTCCCCGCAATCAACAGATAAATCGCTGAGTGGTCCAGCACGTGGAAGACATGCCGCGCCCGCGTCCGCACCAGCGAGTGGTAGAGCGTCGAGCACACATACACCAGCACCAGCGTCGCCGCGTAGATGCTGCAACTGGCTACCAACCATGCTCCGCCCAGCCACGGGCCGCCGCGCGACGCCCGCACGATCAGCACCACCGCTCCAGCCAGCGCGAACGCCGCTCCAACGCCATGCGTGATCGCGTTGGCCAGAATGTCGCCCAGCCGGTACTCCGTTTGCATGGCAACCATCCTATACCGCACAACCGTGCGAACATTGCCCAATGTGCAGCGGACATTCATACAACCTTGCGATAATCGAAGCATGAAGCGCCGCACAATCGGCCACTACGAGATTCAGCGCAAAATCGGTGCCGGCGGGTCGGGCGTCGTCTACCTGGCCACGGACACGCTCTTGCAGCGTCCCGTCGTCCTCAAGCTGCTCAAGCGCGGCGCGCTCTCGCTGGAGCAGGTCCGCGCCACCCAACTGCGCGAGGCGCGCCTTGCCTCGGCCATCGACCACCCCAACGTCGCCGCCATCTACGACGTCGGCGAGGCCCCCTCCGAGTCAGGCGGAAGCGCCGGCGGCAATCGGGAAGAGGACGAGGCCTACATCGTCATGCAGTACATCCCCGGCAAGTCCCTCGACAAGGTCATCGCCGAGGGCCGGGCCAGCCTGCAGCTCGCGCTCTCCGCCGGAATCCAGATCGCCGACGGCCTCTCCGCCGCGCACCAGCTCGGCATCTTCCATCGCGACCTCAAGCCAGCCAACGTCATGCTCACCGACGGCGGCCTCATCAAGATCCTCGACTTCGGCCTCGCCCGCCGCCTCAATCTCGACGAGGCCGACTTCGATCCCGCCAGCTCGGGCCCTCGCACTCTTCCGCCCGCCGGGGCCACCTATACTGCCCGCGGCGGCACCATCGCATACATGGCACCGGAGCAGTTCGTCACCGGCCGCTCCAGTGTGCAGTCCGACGTCTTCGCCCTCGGCCTCATCCTCTTCGAACTGGTCGCCGGACGCCATCCCTTCCACCACGCCGACCAGCCCGAGTTCCAGACCATCCGCGCCACCCAGTTCAACGACCCGCCCAGCCTGCGCGAGGCCGTCCCCGATCTTCCCGTCGAGCTCGAATCGCTCATCCTGCGCTGCCTGGAAAAACAGCCCTCGGCCCGCTTCTCCTCCGCCGCCGATGTGCGCGAGGGCCTGCGCACCATCATGAAGGCCCTCCAGCTCGACTCGCTCGGAATGCCCGGAGACTCCATCTCGCAACTCCCCGCGCAGGGCCGCCTCGAACTCGAAACCCCCGAGGTCGAGAAGCGAGCCACCGGCATCCTCTCCATGCTCGCCGAGCGCTTCCGCGAGTCCGGCGCCGCCGCCACCGCCAAGCACAACTCCATCGTCGTGCTGCCCTTCGTCAACTTCGGAGCCACGTCCGCGACAGACACGGAAAAGCCCCCCTCCCCGCTCTACGGCTACGCCCTGGCCGACGCCATCGCCGCACGCCTCGCCCGCATGACATCGCTGGTCGTCCGCCCCTCCAGCTCCTTGATGGCCATTCCCGCCCAGCAGCTCGACCCGCTCGCCATCGGAAAAAAACTGCTGGTTCGCTTCGTCCTCGCCGGCAACTTCCTGCGTTCCGGCACCGGCTTCGACCTCAACTGGCAACTGCTCGACATTCCCACCCAATCCGTCCGCGCCGGAGGCTCCATCAACGTCGCCTCCTTCGACCTCATCAGCGTGCAGACCGAGATATGCAACGAAGTCTTCTCCACGCTACAGGGCTTCGGCGATCTGGAGAACCCCGCCGCAACCACAGACGCCGCGCGCGACGCCTCGCCCTCGCTCTCCCGTCTCTCTCTCAATCAGAACCTCTCGGAGGAGTATCTACAGGCCCGCGCCGTCCTCTCCTCCTTCATCTCGCGCACCGGCTCGCTCGACGACCTCAACCGCGCCCGCGAGATGTTTGAGAGCGTCGTCAAGCAGGACGCCGACTACGCGCCCGCCTGGTCCGGCCTGGGCATCACCCACCTCCAGTACGCGCGCCACGGCCTGGGAGGACAGATGCACGTCCTCGAGGCCCGCCGCGCCTTCGACCGAGCACTCCAACTCGATCCCGGCTCGGTCGAGGCAAATCTCTACCGCGTCTACATGCTGCTCTCGCGCGGGGAAAAAGAGTCCGCCCGCCACGGCATCGAACACCTCCTCCAGTCCGCCGCCAACGACTGGAACGTCCACCTCGTCGCCGGCATGACCCTGCGCATCGACGGCCTGTATGAAGAGGCGCTCGACCAGTTCAACACCTCGCTGCGCCTCAACCCGTCGAACGCCGCCATCATCTATAACCACCGCGCCCGCGTCTACCAGTATCAAAATCAGATGGAGCTGGCCGGAGAAGAGATCCAGAAGGGCCTCACCTTGGAGCCGCGCCAGCCGCTGCTGCGCATCTCCCTCGGCTACCAGCAGATGCGCCTCGGCGATCTGAAAAGCGCCGTCCAGACCCTCGAGCAGGTCGTCGCCGACGAGCGCAGCCTGCGCATCGTCTTTCCCACCATCGCCATGTGCTACGTCCAGCTCGGCGACCGCGCCAAGGCCGCCAGCTTCATCCTCGAAGAGACCCTCGCCGCCGCCGAGGCCGACGGCGAGATGGCCTACCGCCTGGCGACATATTTTGCCGTCGATGGAGACGAGTCCGAGGCCCTCCACTGGCTCCGCCGCGCCATCTATCTCGGCAACGAGAACTATCCCTGGTTCTCCAAGAATCCCGCCTGGCGCAAATTGAGTGGCCACGACGACTTCGAGCGCATCCTCGAAGACCTCAAAAAATCCTACCGCCGCAACCGCGCAAACTGGAAGCGCCTCCTCGCCCAACTCCACGACTAGTAAGAATCCCGCATCAAGCTTGGCAAATACGGGTAGCCCCGTCCCTATTTGGTAGTCAAGGTCAAAGTCTTACTCGTGGCCGCGCAGTTGTTGCCGTCCCCTGGATAATCGAACTCGACCTGATACGACGCTGGAGTAGAGCCCGCGGCGACTGTAAAGCTCGTAGTTCCACCATTTATCATCCCCGAGGTGCCCCCTTTGAAGGTGAGGCCACTGGGCTGAGACTGTTTAGGGGTTACGGTTCCGACGCAGGTTACACCGGTGATGCCAGAAGACACAGCCAATGTGAACGGAAAATCGTTGGCAGCAGCAATAGCGGTCAAGTCTTGGCTCGACGTGATTGTGGGCATCGGCAGCGAAACAGTCACGGAAATCTTCGAGGAATCTACTGGATCATAGATACCTTTTCCAGGAAAGCTAACTATCAAGGTGTATGTCCCCGAAGGAGGCGCTTTGAGGCTGACAACAGCCTGTTCGTTGGTTAGCGGGACTATGCCTGTAACCGGGGCTGCAAGAGTGCCGCCACTCAATGT
Source organism: Granulicella sp. (assembly GCA_003142215.1). Classification (GTDB taxonomy): domain Bacteria; phylum Acidobacteriota; class Terriglobia; order Terriglobales; family Acidobacteriaceae; genus Edaphobacter. Next base: position 22,801 of record PLOT01000328.1, read on the forward strand.
ATATGCAAGTTGAGCATTAGCCGTGCCCACGGGAATCGCAGGATAGCCACTCGCAGCTTCAAGGGCGACAGTGTAGTTTGCATTTTGACCTGTGATCACAGCCGCCGGAGCTGTCACGTTTATCTGAGTTTTGATGGTCGAATAGGTGATCCTGATCTTGGAAGTCCAGTTGTTGGTGCTTGAGACATTCAGGATGGTTACTCCGCCCTTACCTGTGAGATCGAGTTTTGTACTGCAATTACCGCCCGCTGTGCGAGTAGACGGCGCTGGCTGACTTGTGCAGGTCGACACGACCGTATTGCTTGTGTCCTGCGTGACAGTCAAGGTTTCGGTCTGTGACTTCGCGGCCGTATAGAAGTAGAAGGGAATGTTGAGTTGTGTAGTGCCGGCACCAATATCCGGCAAGTTGATTGAGCATCCCGTAGTTGTGGTCGGAACCAACCCGGCATCGGCATAGGAACATTTCAAGTCGGGAAGACTTAGGATGGGCTTAGTACCGTCGGTTGTTTGAGCGAAATCGAACATAAACCCAACCCCTTGACCCTGTAGATACACCGTTTTAGACCCATCCAGATTATCCCCCTGCACCACGACATTTGCCGATGTGGCCCCCGGCCCCTGAGGCGTTAGACGCACCCACAGATCACAGAAGCTCTGCGGTGCGATCGTGAACTTTGATTTTGGATCCCAGGGAATCTTCGGGTTCGAGTGGTCTCCGCAGGTGCTCTTGTTCACATCGATGGTGAAATCCGGCGACGATCCCGCTGCCCCGCTTGTCGAGACGACGTCAATGCTGCTCACGTTCATCGTGGTCGAGTTGTTATTACTGATCGTGATCTTCTGTGGGTCCTGTGCTCCCACAATGGACGTAATCAAGGTGTCTGTCTTCATGGGGCCGGGAGTATTGATGAACTGCGACCCAAACTGAATGGTCGAAGGCGTGATCGACACCAGTGAGACCTGCTTGATAAAAGTCCCTTCCAGTGAGACTGCAATCCTCTCCCCGAATCGCTTATCAGCGATAGCGTTGCCGCTCTTTGGAACCAGCGCAACCACATAGAGCGGTGGTTGTCCGATGCTGTCCTTGGGTACAATCGACGGGTTCTGGTCGTCGAAGACCGCCGTATTGAACCGGTTCACATTGTCCGTTGTTGTGTCGGGGAATATCTGGCTGAACCCTGCGAGCAGCGGCCCCTGCAGTGCATTGCCCGCTGCCGAGAAACCCGCCGACGCGAAGATCGCAAGTCCCCCATACAAGCTGCTCGTGGCCTGCATAGTGTTGTAAACAACTGCCCTCCGATCCAGCGTCTTGCCCTTCACCGCCACCCCTTGCGCAAACCGGCGTATGCGGCTCGACACCACCCGTCCGTCGGGCAGCGAAAGCAGAATGTCACGCAGAAGAAAGTCGTAGTTCGAGTTCTGGTTCGACACACGCACCTGGATAGCAAAGTATGTCTTGTCCACATGCCGTCCGAAGTTGTCGATCACCTCGGACTCCGTCAACAGAGAAGACGCGCAATTCACATTGGTCGAATCCGCGCTGCCGCGTGAGGTGAGCTGAATGTTCGCCGTGGCGTTGGCGTTGATACAATCTGAATATGGTGTGGTTGTGCCCGGTGTCGGACTCTTTGCCGGAGGAGTCGGCCCATTGGCCGGAGTGTTCGAGGCCGGCATTACGCGAACCACCGTCGCCGCCTGCACCGTCGCCGTCGGGACCCTAGGGGTATCCGGCGCCACACATCCTTTCGTCGTATCTCCATGTGTGCACAGTCTGAGCAGATAATCCGCCTGATCCGTCGTGGAAGGGACATTTTTCAGCGTTACCTCAAGTTGCTTGCTCCCCTTGATGTAGTTCACGGAACACGTGGATACTGATGATGGCGCAGCACCAGATACTGGCGCAAAGTCGCACGTTAGATTGCCCTGATATCGGTTCAGATGGTGTCCCGAAAGCAAAAGAATGCTGTTCTTGCCCGAGGTAATGTATCCGGGATCGACCGAGTCGATCGATAGGGCAGGAGAGAACGGGTTCGCAAACGCAGCACACGGAAGTGAAGCGGCAAGAAGCGCAAGCGCAATGCATACACGAAATCGCATAAGGAACGTATCCTTCACCAATTGAGGATGAACTGCCGAAGAGCGAACGCACTAGCGGCGCCGGGACGACTTGGCGCAGCGTTACATCAGAGGCCTGGACACGTTTTCTTGCTGTGTTCCCCGGAGGATAGAGGCGAACACATTTGAAGTCAAGTTATTTTCACCGGTTTATTTTCTACCGGTATTACGCGCCGTAGGGGTGCTCCGCTACAACGATCTACTCCGCGCCGCCGCTTCCCGCGCCCGGCCCTGTCAGCCGCGCGCTCATCGGCGTCACCCGCATCGGCTCGGTCAGGCAGAAGACAACGCCCAGGTCTTTGGGCAGGTCGGCCTGCCGGTCCTGCCTCATCCACACCGCCGTGCTCACGCCCGCGCCCACGCCTGCGCCGATCACCGCTCCCGGCAGTCCGCCCACCACCGCGCCTGCGGCCATTCCTCCGCCGGTCGAAATACCGACCGTCGTCGCCGTCGCCTTAGAATGGTCCTTGCGCAGGATCGTCCCTTCGCTGTCCACCTTGGTATCGCCCCAGCTATTGGTGTCGATCACGCGCGCCCTCAGCCCATACTGTGAGCCGTCGGGCAGGGTAATCGTGCGCGCCTCCAGATGGATCGCCGCCGACGCGCCCACTCGCTTGCCTCCGCGCACAAACGTCACGCGCCCCTCCAGCAGCGCTCCCGCCGGAACCACCACCTGCCCATCGCGCATCACAGGTTCGCTCACCTCGGCGCTGAAGCTCGTCCCAGCCTTGGTGGTCAGCGTGGACAGCTCCTCCATCAGCTTCACCTTCACCAGCGTCCCATCGGGAACCTCGCCTGGCCGCGACGCCACGCGCGTCACAATCCCCGCGTCCGAATTCTCCTTCGCAGCCTCATCTCCCGTCCCGCTCAGCAGTAGCCGGTCGGCTTGTCCCGCCGTCTCCTCGGTCACAATGTTGGCATCGGGATCGAAGGCCGCCGCATCTTTGCCGCTTGCCGCAACCCCTTCGCTGCCAACCGCCGGCGTGACGAACTTCGCCGCCGTCGCTCTATGATTCAAAGCCGTCGAAGGAGTTGTTGCGGGTGCTGCCACGGGAATCGCCGCCGAGGGCTTCGCCGGCAGTACTATCTCCACGGCGGGCGCGCTGCTGGCCGCATCGTCGGAGTCGTTATATGCGTCCGCCTGAATCACCGCCGGATCGGGCCGAGAGACGCCCGTCCGTTCCTCCTGCGCCGTGCTGGCCGTCGAAGCCCCGTTCTGCGCCATTCCCTTTGCGTCCTGCGCCGGCGCTGGCGTCGCAAACAGAACCCACGCCGCTGCCATGCAGACGGCTCCCGCGCCCTTGGTCCCTCTCACCCGGCTGATTCTCTCCACTCGATCGACGGTTTTCATCGCATCTCCCCCTCATTGCAACGCGAACAGTCTTCGCGCCCGGGCAGCTCTCGCGTCCGCGCACCCATCTGCCGGACGCGTCGAAGCGCATCCTGCGCGCGCCTCTCCATGCTCAGGGTAGAGTCTCCTGCCTCCGCGCTGCGCCGAAATCGCCGGCAGGGAATCCAGACAGCTAACAACCGCGCAATCGCCCGCAACTCCGCCTGCCGCGGCCTCTCGCGCACACAAGAATTACTCGCGCGCACAAGAATTGGGCAGCCCCTCCGCCGGCTGCCCATCCTTCCATCTTTTTCTATTGCGGATTCACCGTTGCCCCTACGGATTGACCCGGACGCCCATCACTCCAAACAGCGCCAGAATCCCGCTGCCCAGCAGGATCAGCGGGGTCGGTTCGGGTGCCACGGCGGGTAAGCCCCACACCCGCAGTCCAGCCTCAGGGCTGCCGACGGTCTCCAGGCCGTCTCCCGTGGATGTCGTTGGGTTCTCGCCAACATCCAGCGCGCCTTCTCCGCTGATGCTAAACGCGTAAACATCGCTGCCCGCATCGAGCGTAAGCGGCGACGACAGATACAATTCCACCCAAGCCCTCTTCGAGTCCCCCGGAATCGCAATGCTGGTCAGCGTCGGATCCAGCGTCATGTCGTCGAATGTCTCTGAAAACAGCGTCGAGCCCGTCGTCAGATCGCTGATCGAATACGTCACCGGTGCGCCGCCCGGATCGCTCATGAAGAACGCAAATCCATCGATCGCGGTGTTCGCGCTCGCCTGCACATCCTGGCTCAACACTGTATTGGCGTCCAGCACGACATGCGATGTCTCGTCCAGTCCAAGCACCAGCGAGTCGGCACGGGCGAAGATCGAAAAGCTCATGCACGCAATAACAAACAGGGAGAGGTACAGGCAATGCTTCATTTGCATAAGGACTCCACGAGCGGCGTTTCGATAGGACCCCTGTAGAAGAGGATCTCTTGATACGCCCCGGGGTTTTCATCGGGTACAGCTTCATCCCGTCTGTAGGTACAGCATCATCAAGGGTTTTAGCCCCAAATCAGAAACTGGAGCCAACGAATGGGCCGATCCATTCCCTCCCAAAATGCTGCGATGGATCTGTCCATTTCAAGCAACATACAACTTCGATACCGTTCTCTGTCCCGGAATATAGGCCCGGCCAAAGGCAATATCAATGGATTGTTGAGCGGAATACCCGTCCATCGCTACAACTTTTGTGCTATCCCTCCATCTCTTCCTTCCCAGAAACCCCACTTTGCTAGAATCGAGAAAGTGAAGCAAACCGCCGACGAACTCATCGCAACCATCCATTCCGCCGCCGGACCGGCCATCGCCGTAGACCGTCGCGCCAAACTCAACGACCGCCTGCACCACCGCGTCGTCGCGCAACAGGGCGGTGTCAATCCCGCACCGCAAAGTTTTTCCAATGCAACACCAAATAGGCTGTTACCCCATAGGAGCAATATGACCGAGATCGTCTCTATTACAGCCCGCGAAATCCTCGATTCCCGCGGAAACCCCACCGTCGAAGCCGACGTCACCCTCTCTGGCGGGGCCAAGGGCCGCGCCGCCGTTCCCTCCGGCGCCAGCACCGGCGAGCATGAGGCCGTCGAACTCCGCGACGGCGACAAGGACCACTACATGGGCAAGGGCGTCCTCAACGCCGTCCAGAACGTCGAAACCATCCTCGCCCCGGAACTGGCCGGCCTCGACGCATCCAACCAGCGCCTGCTCGACTCCACCATGATCGCCATCGACGGCACGGAGAACAAGTCCAAGCTCGGCGCCAACGCCATCCTCGCAGTCTCCATGGCCGCCGCCCGCGCCTCGGCCAACGCCCTCAAGCTCCCCCTCTACCGCTATCTCGGCGGTGTCAACGCCTGCATCCTCCCCACTCCCATGATGAACATCCTCAACGGTGGCTCTCACGCAGACTCCAACGTCGATTTCCAGGAGTTCATGGTCATGCCCGTCGGCGCAGACAGCTTCTCCGAAGCCCTCCGCTGGGGCGTCGAGACCTTCCACACCCTCAAGGGCGTGCTCAAGAAGAAGGGATACAACACCGCCGTCGGCGACGAAGGCGGCTTCGCTCCCTCCCTCAAGTCCAACGAAGAGGCCGTCGAGCTCATCCTCGAAGCCATCACAAAGGCCGGTTACACTCCCGGTGAGCAGATCTCCATCGCCCTCGACCCCGCATCCAGCGAGTTCTACGACAAGGAACGCAAGCTCTACGTCTTCAAGAAGTCCGANNGGCCACATCCAGCTCGTCGGCGACGACATCTTCGTCACCAACACCGACCGCCTCCAGCAGGGCATCGAGCAGAAGGTTGCCAACTCCATCCTCATCAAGCTCAACCAGATCGGCACCGTCTCCGAGACCATCGAAGCCATCGAGCTGGGCCGCCGCTACGGCTACACCAGCGTCATCAGCCACCGCTCCGGCGAGACCGAGGACCCCTTCATCGCGGACTTCGCCGTCGCCACCGGCGCCGGCCAGATCAAGACCGGCTCCGCCAGCCGCACCGACCGCATCTGCAAGTACAACCAGCTCCTCCGCATCGAGGAAGAACTCGGCGAATCCGCCGAGTTCCTCGGCATCGAGTCCCTCAACTTCCAGTAGGACTGGAGTAACAACTAGTAAGTCGGGTGCCCCATCCATCGCAGCTTTATCGCGATGGGTGGGGTCTTTCGTTGGATGCGTCTATTCTGCGTTGGCTGGCTTGCTGACCTGCGGCCGCAGCAGCGGGAACAGGATCACGTCGCGGATGGACTTCGACCCGGTCAGCACCATGGTCAGCCGGTCGATGCCGACGCCCTCGCCTGCCGTCGGAGGCAGTCCGTAGCCCAGCGCGCGGACGTAGTCCTCGTCGACCTCGGCCATGGCTTCTTCATCGCCGCGTTTGCGCTCTTCGATCTGCGCCTCGAAGCGCCGCCGCTGGTCGTCCGCATCGTTCAGCTCTACTTGGTGCCTCTTGATCTTGATATATCTAGAGCCAACTTAGAAAACCATAAGATTGCTATGATCCATGTCCATAAAAGGAATTCATAGAAGATTTTGAGATAATTGACCCATGAGGAGTCCGCAACCCAGACAAAATAATAGATTGTCCATCGCACGCCTCCCATAGCCCTAGTTTCTGGAACCCAGACTAGACAGATACCTAAGCCGACCAAATAGCAAAACAGCAAGATATTTTTGAAAGTCATTTTCAATCCTTTCAATAAATCAATCTGAGATTGTGAATTAGCTGTATTTGACAGCGAAATAACTACGCTTCGCCGACTTGTTTTGCTCTTGGACGCATGAGAGGAAAAAGGATTACGTCGCGGATAGACCTGCTTCCAGTGAGGATCATCGTGAGGCGGTCGATGCCAAGGCCCTCGCCGGCAGTTGGCGGCATGCCAAATCCGAGTGCTCGAACATAGTCATCGTCCATTTCATGTGCCTCCTGATCCCCGAGCTTCCGATCCGTTAGTTGTTGCTCAAACCTTTTGTGTTGATCGTCAGTGTCGTTGAGCTCTGAGAAGGCGTTTCCAAGTTCGAACCCACCAATATAAAACTCGAAACGTTCAACCCAATCTGGTTCATCAGACTTAACTTTTGATAAGGGAGATACGGCAAGTGGGAAGTCGTAGATGATGGTGGGATGAATGAGATGTTCCTCAGCGATAATCTCAAATAGCTCAGCGATCAGCTTTCCATATGATTCTCCACAATCCATCCTTTTAACAGCTTCCGCGCACCATGCTCCGAGAAAGAAGGCGCGATTCTGAATGGGTGTCGTAGCGACGTTGTATGTATTAGCCAGCGGTGCATTCTCCGCAAGTAAGCTCTTTATGGCGTCCTTGTCTCTGAAATCTTCCGCTACAGGATTTCTGATCATACCTTCGAACCAGAACTTGATAATCGCTTCGCGCATGGACAGCTTGGTCCATTTGCCGAGGTCGATTTCGACGCCGTCGAAGGTAGTCAGTGTAGTGCCGTTGACTTCCATCGCAACGTATTTCACCAGTTCTTCGGTCAGATCCATCAGGTCGAGATAGTTGCTGTAGGCCTGATAGAACTCCAGCATGGTGAACTCTGGATTGTGGCTGGTGTCGATGCCCTCGTTGCGAAAGTTGCGGTTGATCTCATACACCCGATCCATGCCGCCGACGACCAGCCGCTTCAGGTAAAGCTCCGGCGCAATCCTCAGCGAGAGGTCGAGATCGAGCGCATTGTGGTGGGTCTTGAAGGGCTTCGCCGCTGCGCCGCCAGCGATGGCCTGCATCATCGGCGTCTCGACTTCGAGATAGCCGCGCGAGTCGAAGAACTTACGCATCGCGCGCAGAATCGCCGCCCGCTTGACGAAGACCTCGCGCACGTCAGGGTTGACGAAGAGGTCCACATACCGCTGGCGATAGCGCAGCTCGGTGTCTTCGAGGCCGTGGAACTTGTCCGGCAGAGCTAGCATCGCCTTGGAGAGAAAGGTCAGAGTCGTAACATGAACCGTTAATTCACCGGTTCGCGTCCGCATCAGATAGCCGCTTGCGCCGACGTGATCGCCCAGGTCGAGCAGCTTGTACAGCGCGAAGCCGTCCTCGCCGACATCGTCCTTGCGCACATAGAGCTGCATCCGCTGGCCCGCCTGCTGCAACTGCGCGAAGCCCGCTTTGCCCTGCACGCGGATCGCCATGATGCGTCCGGCAATCGAGACCTCGATCTTCTTGCCCGCCGCGAGATCGGCGGTGAACTGTTCGGCAGTCATCGGGTCATACGTCGCGCGCAGCTCGGGAATCGTGATCGTCGCGGCGTAGCTGTTTGGATACGTCGCCGCAGCGAAGCTCAGGCCAGACTTCTGGCCCAACTCGCCGATCTGTCGCAGCTTCTCGCGCCGCTCGTTGTACAGCTTCTCTTCAAACTGCGATTCGTACACTTGTTTGCCCTTCGCTGTGATGACTCTGACAATTCAGTATATCGACGCGGCCCGCAACGCGTGGTGTAATGAGGAAGCGATGGCCGATGAATCCAACATCCCGCCGAAAAAGTACAGCGGTCTCAGGGACTACGTGAAGGCGGAGCAGATGGTGCAGCTCGCCCTCGCAATCCCCCTCGGATGCGTTATCGGCTGGTTCTTTGGCGGGTTGCTGGATCGTCACTTCCACACCAGCTGGATCGCCATCGTAGGCATTGTGGTCGGCGCCGCCGGAGGCTTTCTGCAGATCATCACCATCGCCGCGCGCTACCTCAAGAACAACCGATGAAGAGCTTCGACACCTACAGCGACGCGGACTTCAAGCGCTCCATCTGGAGTGCGCTGCGCATGATTGCGATCGCGGTCGCACTCTCCGTCCCACTGCTGTGGTGGAAGCTGGGCTGGCAGTCCGCCATGCTGCTTGTGGTGGGCGCGTCAATCTCCGGCTCCGGCCTCTTCGAGTGGCTGCGCCTGATGACCGCGCTGATGCAGCGGATGGACTCCGGCGGCGCAACGCCAGTGCCTGTGCGCCCGCTCACACCCGTGCTGATCGGGTTCTTTCTGCGCCTGGGGCTCGCTTTGGCGCTGCTTTATGGTAGCCTTAAGTTGCTGGACGGATCGGTTTACGCTCTGATTGGCGGACTTGCGCTGGGAGTGGCCGCGCTTTCGATTGAAGGTCTGCGGCTCATCAAGAGTTGGACCGCCTGACCGTCCCGCCAAACTTCGATTTAGCACCTCCGATCTGCGAACTCTATGCCTACTCAGTTACTTTTCACGCGAATCCTGAATGCCCACTTTGCCGCGCCCGTGAACGCCTTGCTGGGTGCCCTGCATGTCCATCCCGCCTACCCCAGCCAGCCCATCAGCGATGCATTTGCAATGGAGCTGCTGGTCTTCTTCGGGCTGCTGGCATATTTCGTGACCGTGCGCCTCACGCTCAGCGTGGAAAGGCCAGCGCCGCCCCAGCACTTCGCCGAGATGACCCACGAGTTTGTCATCGAACAGAGCGAAGCGATCATCGGCCACGGATACGAGCCATTCCTCAGCTTTCTTACCATGCTGGGCGTCTTCATTCTGATCAGCAATCTCATGGGGCTGGTTCCCGGCCTGAT
>PLOT01000058.1 GCA_003142215.1 Granulicella sp.
ACTATATGTCGATACGGCCTAGATCCCTCAAAATTGACCACTGCCCAACTTTCCGCCAATGAAACGAGACCTGGGGCACTCGGCACTGTGTAATAAGATCGTCGTCATGAGCGCCGCAAGAGTTTCACGTTGACGCCATGACCGGATTGCGAGAAAGCCATGATAGGTGACGGTAAGCCGAGGCGGAACATCATGCGCAGCATGGCATTTCGCGCCTTTATTGCTCAGGGAAAGTTCATGGTACCGAGTCCTAACAGTAAAAGTTTCTTTCTTGCAGGTCTATTGGACATTGCATTTGAACAACACCGTGCGCTCTGTCTATTGCTGATGTATGGGATGTCTAGCAGTGCCTTTGCACTGTTACGCACTTTCATCGAGACCAGTTATCGTGCCATCTGGCTACAAACCTGCGCGCCCGAAAAGACTGTCAAGAAAATCACTGAAACGACAGGTGATGGATTTCCAGACATCTCCCGCATCATTACCGACCTAGTGAACAAAAGCGGTATACACGAATTTAGAACTCACCTCCCTAACCTTAGCCTCTTGAATGATTTCACCCATACTGGCAGCATTCAGATTGTCCGGCGCTTTCAGATGGTTCACAAAAAGTCCAGTTGCTTCGAGCAGGACGTGTTGATTTGCTTAGGCCACGCCGACCATGTATTGCTCATCTTGGCGTTGCTCTTCTACGGTACGTACGGGGAGAACCCTCACGTTCAAGAAATACAAGCGAGATTCATGGCTCTACTCGGGTCCTATGAAATTCCAGAGAGTATTTAGCTCTGACATCCCCCATTAGTGTAACGTCTGCCCAAACTCTGGATTGCAATGATTACGATTGATGAGGGCGGTTGTGCGTCGGCGTGCCTGTTCGCAGAACGATATACTTGGGGTGTGGAGAAGACTTTTTATATCGAGACGTTTGGATGCCAGATGAATGCCCATGACTCGGAGAAGGTCATTGGGACGCTGGAGCATGAGGGGTACATGCGGGTGCGGGATGAGGCCGACGCGGGGCTGATCCTGTACAACACCTGCTCGATCCGCGACAAGGCGGAGCAGAAGGTCTTCCACCGGCTGAATGAGTACAAGCGGCTGCAGGGCGAGGGGAANNTGCGTGGCGCAGCAGGAGGGCGAAAAGATATTTGAGAAGGCGCCGTATGTGTCGATTGTGTCGGGGTCGGCGAGCTACCGACGGCTGCCCGAGATGCTGGCGCGGCTGGAGGCGGGCGAGCGGCGGATTACGGGGCTCGACGACCGCGAGACCGAGGAGACGTTCGACACGGAGTTTACCGCGCGGACGAACCCGCATCGCGGGTACATCACGATTGTGGAGGGATGCGACAAGTTCTGCGCCTACTGCGTGGTGCCGTATACGCGGGGCAGGGAGCGTTCGCGCGCGTCGGACTCGGTGATGGCGGAGGCGCGGCGGATGGTGGATGCGGGATATACGGAGATTCAACTGCTGGGGCAGAATGTGAACTCGTACTGCGACCCGACGGGGAAGCTGACGTTTGCGGAACTGCTGGCGGCGGTGGGCGGCGTGGGGGGGATTCGGCGGGTGCGGTTCATGACCTCGCATCCGAGGGACTTTACGCGGGAGATTGTGGCGGCCATCGACGCGGTGCCTACGCTGTGCGATCATGTGCATCTGCCGGTGCAGTCGGGGTCGACGCGGGTGCTGGCGGCGATGAACCGCGAGTATACGCGGGAGTGGTATCTGGAACGGATTGCGTGGATCAAGGCTGCAAGGCGTGAGATCAGCATGACGAGCGACATTATTGTCGGGTTCCCGGGCGAGACGGAGGCGGAGCTGGAGGAGACGGCGACGCTGCTGGAGGAGGTTGGGTACGACGCGGTGTTCTGCTTCAAGTACTCGCCGCGGCCGAATACGCCGGCGATTGCGATGGCGGACTCGATTGCGGAGGAAGAGAAGTCGCGGCGGCTGCAGATGCTGATGGAGCGGCAGCGGGAGATTCAGCGCAAGAACTATGCGCGGCACCTGGGGCAGGCGATGGAGGTGATGGTGGAGGGGCACAACGCGGCGCGCGGACAGGTGGTGGGACGCAGCTCGCAGAACAAGACGGTGAACTTTACGGTGGGGCAGCTTATACTTCCGGCGGTGGGGAGCTACAGAATGGTACGAATTACGGAGACGTTTCCCAATAGCCTGGTGGGCGAGGCTGTGGATGGTTGAGGGAGGTGGGGCGATGAAGACGGCGAGTGAACGCAGGGAGCAAGCGGTGGCGATGGCCGAGGTGGAGATGCAGATCCGCGGGCTGATGATCGATCCGCTGACGAACATGCCGGTGGTGGTGCTGAAGGACGTGGCGAGCGACCTGGTGCTGCCGATCTGGGTGGGGATCTTCGAGGCCAATGCGATTCAGGAAGAGTTGGAAAAGATTGCGCGGCCAAGACCGATGACGCATGACCTGCTGCGCAACCTGGCGCGCGGGCTGAATGCGGTGGTGCAGAAGGTGGTGGTGAGCGAGCTGCGAGACGATACGTATCTGGCGGTGATCTGGATGGAGCAGGAGGGGGAGATGGTGGCGATCGACGCGCGACCGTCGGATGCGATCGCGCTGGCGTTGCGCTGGGACTGCCCGGTCTACGTCAGCCGGACGGTGCTGGAGAACGCCAAGCAGGTGGCCGAAGGGCCGCAGAATGCGAGCGGAGAAGAGATGCGGCGCTGGCTGGAAAACCTGAACGACGACGACATGGGGCGGTACAAGATGTAGTGCTCAGTTGCGGGTTACAGGTTGCAGGTTGTTAGTTATTACCGCTTCTCCACCAGATGAGTGGCAGATTCAATACAGACCAACTGCAAATGGCCTTTCCTCTCCGGCGTGAATGGGCATACCACAAAATCTCCAAAAATATCATCAAGGTTAGAATCGAATTTCAGGTTTTGAGGAAAAATTGGATCGTCATAGAGCATCGGGCCACCCGTTACGCCGAGCATCCGCTTCGTTCCTACCGGCCAGAGGTACATAGTCACTGTATCGGCTCCTATGCTTACCCTCCCATGAATAGAGAAGCATGCAGCAACAACCTTGGGATTCTCTTTGCATTTGGGAGTGGCTGCGAATGCAGGAATCGCAATTACGAGCAATACCAATAGTTTCTTCATACCTAAAAACTCCTCAACGCATTCTAGACCAGTTCGGTGGGGTCTGGGGGAATGCCGGTGAGGGAGTGGAGGAGGCGGTCCCACTGGTCGCCGTAGCGGTCCCATCCGCCGATCTGCTGGACGCGGGCGAGGGCAGCGGCGGAGAGTTGCTGCTGGAGGTCGGGATTGTCGGCTAGCTGCTGGAGGCGGAGGGCGAGGGCGCCGGTGTCGCGGTCGGGAATAATGAAGCCTTCGACTCCGTCGGTGAAGAGGTCTTCGGCGCCGGTGGCGGCGGTGGCGACGACCGGGCATCCGCAGGCCATGGCCTGGCCCTGGACGAGGGCGAGGCCCTCCTCGACGCTGGGAAGGACGAGGACGTGGCTGCGGGACATGAGGCGGGCGAGCTCGGGCTGGGAAATTGATCCGGTAAAGGTTACATTCTCGGTGGGGAGGGTGGCGAGGAGCGGGCGGAGGTCGTTCTGCACGCTGCCGGCGAGGGTGAGGTGTTTGCGCGGATGGCGCAGGCGGGCAAAGGCTTCGAGGAGGTAAGGGATTCCTTTGCGCAGGCTGATCTGGCCGGCGAAGAGGACCTGGAAGGAGTCGGTGGGGGGTGGTTCGGTTGGAGTGAACTTGTCGAGGCGGACGCCGTAGGGGATGACGTGGACTTTTTCTGGAGCGATGCCCATGGCGATAAAGGAGCGGCGGGCTACGTTGGAGGGGACGGTGATGGCGTCGGCGAGGGCGTAGATGGCCTCTTCGCGGCGGACGATGTGGGCGGGCGGCGCGGTGTAGGGGAGACGCCAGCGGCGATGCTCCTCGGCCATGACTTCGAACTGGAACCGCTGGTGGGTTGAGCCGCGGTCGCAGATGAACTTGCCGCCGCGCGACTGGACCAGCGGGCCGGTGGTGAGGCCGGCGCCGGAGATGGCGATGAGAGCGTCGCAGGGTTCGATGCGGCGGCGGAGCCATGCGTCGAAGGTGTCGGAGCCCCACTGGTTGAAGCGGCCTTCCAGCGCGGCGGGGTAGAAGCCGGTTTGGCGGAGCAGGTAATCGGTGGTGTGGATGAGAGGAAAGGTGCGGACGAACTCGCGGGGCAGGCCCTCGCGCTTGAGCCGCGCCCAGGGCCAGGTGGAGTAGATGCGGCGCAGATGGTTGCGCCGATGGAGCTGGTGCGCAAGCTCAAAATGGTGGAAGACGCCAAAGACGGCCTGTGTGATCTGCATGGAAATCTGAGGCAATACTAGCAGACGGGATTGAGTGCGCCAGAGCATTTCCCGTAATGGTGTAGATCGTCGCGCAACAAGCAAAAGCAGATTCCTCCGCATCGCTGCGGAATGACAAAAAAATCGGTCTATAGCAATTCAGGAAATGCTCTATCGAGGCGGAAGGCGTATCGGTACAATCGTGGGGCGATCGCAATCGCGGAAGGATGAGAATGCTGGCTCGTGTGTTGCTGACTGCCGAGAGGGCGCTGCGAAGGACAAGGGAGATTGTTCCGCAGCATGTGAGGCAGGTGCTACTGCTCGAATACATGCTTCCGCTGGGATGCGTGGTGCATCTGACGCCGGTCTTCGAGGCGATGAAGCGCGCGCGGCCAGAGATAGAGATTGCGGTGGCGACGCGTGGGTTGGGCTTGCATGTGCTGCGTCACTCGCGGTTTGTCGACCACCTGATCGAGACGGCGGATCCGACGACGAATCTGATTGGCGCGGTGCGTGACCTGCGCAAGAAGCTGCGGAGGCGCGGGGTTCGACCGGATTGCGTGCTGACGGGCGCGTCCGACCAGCGAACGAAGATCGCGCTGATGGGGCTGCTGGGGGCGAGTGGGTGGCGCGGTGGGTTCACACAGACGCCGGCGCTCTATCAGAGGCCGCTGGCGAATGACTTCCAGCTTAGTTTGATCGGAAATAATCTGCGGCTGGCGAACCTGGTTGGGTGCGATGTTGCGGACCGGATTGAGCCGCGCGTCTTCTTCTCGGAGAGTGACGCGACAACGGCGAAGGCTCTGCTTGGCGCGGCGAATCCCGAGAGCAGGCCGGTGGTGGTGATGGTGACCCAGACGAGCGGCGGACAGAGTACAGGCTGGCATACGGAGCGATTCGTCGAGGTGATTCGCCATGCGGCGCACGAGCGTGGGCTTGCCGTGGTATATGTGGGAACGGCGGCGGAAGCGGCGGCGATCGATGCGATTCTCGAGGCTGCGGGCGGGCTGGGTGCGTCGATTGCCGGGAAGACAACGGTGAGCGAACTGGCTGCGGTGCTGGCCGTGAGCGACTTTGCGGTGACGCTGGATACCGGGACAATGCACGTCGGGCGAGCGGTGGGCGTGCCGATGGTGGTGCTGGGGCCTTCGTGGCAGAAGCCGCTGGAGTGGATGCCGCTGGGGGTGGAGAACGTCAGACTTCTGCGCGGAGAGGACCGTGTGGGCGCGCCGGAGGGGTACCGGCTGGATGAGGTATCGGCCGAGGGCGTGATTGCGGCGCTGGAAGAGTTGATGGCGATCTATCCGGCAACGGAAGAGGCGCGGGCGCGGCGGTTGCAGGCCGGGCTGTCGGAGATCGACCACCTGGCTGCACGATAGATCGGCGACTTGATTGGTAGATCGTCAGAGAAGTCGATCTACAGATAGTGGGCCAATCAAAGTTTGAGGGGCCGTTCTACGCGGCTTGCCTCATCGTTGCGCGAGCGCGTCCAGCGAGGTGAAGAACTCGGGGAAGGAGATGGCGGCGGCTTCCGCGCCGTGGATTTCGCTGTCGCCTGTGGCGCGCAGGGCGGCGATGGCGAATGCCATGGCGATGCGGTGGTCGGAGCCTGAGTCGATGGATGCGCCGTGGAGGGTTTGGTTGCCGGGGATCTCGAGGCCGTCGGGGTTCTCGGTGAAGTTGGCTCCCATGGCGCGGAGATTTTTGGCGACGAGAGCGATGCGGTCGGACTCCTTGACGCGAAGTTCCTGCGCGTCGCGGAGGATGAGGCCATTGGCGGTGAACGGAGCGATGGCGGCGAGGACGGGAAGCTCGTCGATGAGCTGCGCGGTGAGGGGGCCGTCGATGAGGAAGGGAGTGGTAGCGGCGGCGGGAGCGCGGTTGGCTGGCGCGGAGTTCATTTGGATGGTGCCGATGAGCTCGCCATGGCGCTCTTCGACGGCGAGGACTTTGATCTTGCCGCCGAGGGCGGCGATGACGTCGAGCAGAGCGGCGCGGGTGGGGTTCATGCCGAGCGAATCGAGGACGAGGTTGGAGTCTGGGAAGAGAAGGGCGGCGCAGAGGAAGAATGCGGCGGAGGAGATGTCTCCGGGGACGGTGGCGTCGATGGCGTGGAGGCGCTGGCCGCCGGGGATGGAGAGGCGGGCGGGTTGGTCGGGGACGCGGGCGTAGGTTCGGGTGAGGGTGGCACCGAAGGCAAGCAGTGCGTGCTCGGTGTGGTCGCGGGTGAGGATGGATTCGGAGAGGCTGGTGGTGCCTTCGGCTTGCAGGCCGGCGAAGAGGACGGCGGTCTTGACCTGGGCGGAGGGGATGGGGGTGGTGAAGTCGATGGCGCGGAGTGGTAGTGCCGTGGATGGTGATGGGCGCGTGTCCCTGCTGGTCTCCTTCGCGAAGGGTTAGATAAAGTTTTCGCTCCCATCTGTGATGAGAGGATTACGGATGCGCTCCATTGGGCGGAGGGTGAGGGAGGGGTCGCCGGTGAGGGTGAAGGTGTGAGGATGGGACGCGATGAGGCCCGTCAACATGCGCATCGTCGAGCCGGAGTTGCCGCAGTCGAGGAGCGCGGCGGGCTGGCGGAAGGAGCCGGAGACGCCGGTGATCTCGATGGTGCCGTCTGGATTGTGGAGGACGCGAGCGCCGAGGGCTTCCATGCAGGCGAGCGAGGAGTGGGGGTCGGCCCCGGTGGAGAAGTTGGAGAGGCGCGAGGTGCCTTCGGCGAGGCCGGCGAGCATGGCGTAGCGATGCGAGATGGACTTGTCGCCGGGGACGGTGAGGGAGCCTTGCAGGGAGCGGGCGGGGCGGATGAGTTGCGTGGACATTCGTGTATCAGTGTAACGCGGCGAGGGTTGGGCGCACGGCGAGAACAGAAGCAGATTCCTTCCTCTTCGACTTCGCTCAGGGTGCGGAATGACAAACAAGAGAGGCTGGTGGATTCTTCAGGAGGCGTTGGGGGTGGGGGCGGCGGGGGATTTGGCGGCGAACTCGGCGAGGATTTTGACGCTGGCGGAGGCGCCGATGCGGGAGGCACCAGCGTGCAGCATGGCGCTGGCATCGGCCAGCGAACGGATGCCGCCGGAGGCCTTGACTCCGGCGCGGGCGCCGACTACGCCGCGCATCAAGGTGATGTCGTCGACGATAGCGCCGCCGGTGGAGAAGCCGGTGGAGGTCTTGATGAAGTCGGCGCCGGCGGCGAGGGCGAGCTCGGAGGCGCGGAGCTTCTCCTCGAAGGTGAGCAGGCAGGTCTCCAGGATGACTTTGACGATGGCCCCACTGGCGTGGGCGAGATCGACGATGGCGCGAATCTCCTGCTTGATGGCGTCGTAGTCCGGTTTGGTGGCGGACTTGAGCAGGCCGATGTTGAGCACCATGTCGAGGTCGTGCGCTCCGAGCTTGAGGACGCGGGCGGCCTCGTCGCGCTTGGAGGCGGCGAGCGATGCGCCGAGAGGAAAGGCGAGGACGACTCCGACCGGGATACCGGTTCCGGCGAGGGTTTCGACGGCGCAGGGGACCCATGCGGGGTTGACCATGGCGCAGGCGAAGCGGTGCTCGGCGGCCTCGTGGCAGAGGCGGATGACCTGGGCGCGTGTGGCTTCGGGCTTGAGCAGGGTGTGATCGAGGACGGCGGCCAGCGCGGCAGGGGAAGAGAGAGCGCGCGCGGCGAAGGCGGCGGCGTCGAAGGGTGCGGGGACGGCGATCTTGAGGCTGGGGGGGGTGGAGGTGGCGACGCTGCTCATGAAGCTCCTTGGGGCGGATGGTTCTCGCCCGCACTGTTCTATCATAGGCCGGTTGCGACTGGCTTAACCTGGATGCACCGTTCCCGGTTGGCCACTCACCCTGCGATGCAGGCGCCGCAGGGAACCGTCTCAATTGAGTTGAAATGTTATGCCAGGGTGGTTGCGGCAAGAGTAAAATCTGGCCTTCGCGGGAATGATATTCTGCGTTGCTGCCAGGCTTGGCGTTGGTACGATGGGCCGGACGGCAGAACTTTCTGGAGGGTGACGATGAAAATTCAGACGAAGCGGATTGGTTGCGCACTGTTGATGGGAGTGCTGCCACTGCTGGTTGCATGTGAGCGGCATAGCAAGAGTGAACGCTTTTACCTGGTTACGACAAGCGTCAAGCATCCGTACTGGCAGTCGGCGTGGGCTGGGTTTCAGAAGGCCGCGGATGAGTATGGAGTGACGGTGGATATGCGTGGGCCCGATGGGTTCGATCCGCAGGCCGAGGTGAGTGCATTCCGGGAGACGGTGGCGCTGAAGCCATCGGGGATCCTGGTGCAGGTGGGCAATGAGGCGTTGATGCGGCCGGAGATCGATGCGGCAGCGGCGGCGGGGATTCCCGTGATTACGATCGACTCGGACGCGCCGCAGAGCCACCGGTTGTTCTTTATCGGGACGAACAACCTTCAGGCGGGGCGGCTGGGAGGAGCGCGTGTGGCCGCGCAGTTGAAGGGTAAAGGCAACGTGGTCTTCTTTACGATCGCGGGGCAGCCGAACCTGGAGGAGCGGCTGAAGGGCTATAAGGATGCGTTTGCGGAGTTTCCTGGGATCAAGGTGGCGGACGTGTTCGACATGAAGGGCGACTCCGGCCTGGCCATGGACCAGGCGAGGGAGTATCTGGCGAGGACGGGGGCGGCGAAGGTGGATGCGGTGGTCTGCCTGGAGTCGACGTCGGGAAGTGACGTTGGCGAGGCCTTCAAGCGGGCAGGAGCCACGGGGACCCTGCTGGTGGCAATGGATGTGGCTGCGGCCACGTTGAACCTGGTGAAGGATGGGACGATCGACTCAACCATCGCGCAGAAGCCGTTCACCATGGGGTTGCTGGGGCTGAAGGAGCTGGACGATGTGTATCACTATCCGGTGAAGCCGCTGGTACAAGACTACGCGCTGGACCCGGATGCTCCGTTTCCGGCGTTCATCGATACCGGGGTGACGCTGGTGGACAAGAGCAATGTGGACGCGATTCTGAACCATGAGAGCGGGACGGCTGGCGGGAGTCAATAGGGGGATTGCCGGGCTGCAAGGGTGAGTGCGACACGAGATGCGGCGCTGGGGGATGCCTGTCAATTGTTCGATCAACTAATGGCTTGACAAATTCGCAAAATGCGAATTATAACGATAGAGAGGCCTGCATTTGCACGTCATAAGCAGAAAGAGATTGCTGGAGGCGGCGCTGGAGCATGGCGATCTCTACGCTCCGCTGGATGCGTGGTATCGCATTGCGAAGAACGCGGAGTGGCTATCCCTGAATGACGTGCGCAATGTGTGTCCATCGGCCGATGGGGTCGGGAAGTATACGGTGTTCAACATCAAGGGGAATGCGTTTCGCCTGATTGTGGAGATCAATTACAGGACGGGACGGCTATACATCCGGCATGTGTTGACCCATGCAGCATACGACAGAGGGGGGTCGAAGAGATGAGCGCACTGACGGTGAGTCCGGCGTACACGGCACTGCTGGCGCGGGTGCCTCCGCGCGTGATTCGGTCGGAGGAGCAGAACGAGTATTTTATCGCCGCGCTGTATGAACTGGAAAAGCGCCACAAGCGATGGAACAAGGCCGAGGCTGAGATGGCCGATTTGTTGACGCTGCTGATTGAGGACTACGAGGAGAAGAACTACCGGCTGCCGAAGGCGTCGCCGCTGGAGGTGATCGCGTTCCTGATGGACCAGCATGGGCTAAAGCAGAAGGATCTGGTGGATGTCTTCGGGACCCCGAGCATTGTTTCGGAGGTGATGAACGGCAAGCGGGAGTTGAACAAGGCGCAGATTCGGCGGTTGAGCGAGCGATTCCGGGTGTCGCCGGAGATGTTCTTCTGAGACGGGCGAGCGCTTTATAGAAAATATGCTATATTCGATGTGGGAGCGAAATTGAGTATGACAACGGTGACGGTCGCTTCTGTCTCGTGGGAGGGAGATTCCTGGGAGACGCTGAGGAGTTGGCCGAGCGACATGCGGCATGATTTTGGGGTTGCGCTGCGCGAGTTGCAGGAAGGCCGCCGGCCTACGATGAACGCGCGCCCGATGCAGTCCGTGGGCAAGGGCGTGTTTGAACTGAAGGATGCAGACGATGCAACGTGGTACCGGATGCTGTATCTGGCCCGCATCGACGATGCGATCTACGTTCTGGATTGTTTTACCAAGAACACACGGAAGACGGAGAGCAATACGTTGAACAAGGCCCGGGCGAGACTGTCGCAGGTGCGGTTGCGGATTCAGGAGAGGAAGAAGGAGGTCAAAGGTGGGCGCGGAAAATAAGGCAGGACATATTACGAAGGGCGATGTTCTCGAAGACCTGGGCTTTACGCCGGAGGAGATTCGCGAGACGGAGATGAAGCTGGCGATCTGGCGACCGTTGCGCGCGGAGATCGAGGCGCGCGGGTTGACTCAGGCGGAGGTTGCCGGCAGGTTGCAGATCCATCAGCCGGACGCGAGCCTGCTGCTGCGCGGCAGGCTGTCGAAGTTCAGCGTGATGAAGCTGATGCAACTTGCAGAGAGACTGGGCCTGAGGGTGCGATTGACGGTGAAGCCAGCGGATGCGACGCGGCATCTGCGAACGCCGCGTTTGCGAACTTCGGCGTCGCCAGTGCGGCGGACTAAGCCATTGGCTGCGAAGTTGGGGGCGCGGGCAAAGATCGCAGCTAAACGAGTTTAGTGGGCGGGGTTGGCGGGGTAGAGGCGGATGTCGGGGACGTTGCGGTAGATTTCGGCGAAGTCCATGCCGTAGCCGATGACGAACTCGTTGGGGATCTGGAAGCCGACGTAGTCCGCTTCGATGGGGACGAGGCGGCGGCTGGGCTTGTCGAGGCAGGTGGCGATTTTGAGCGAGGCGGGCTTGTGCTGCAGCATGAGGCCGCGCAGATAGCTGAGGGTGAGGCCGGTGTCGAGGATGTCCTCGACCAGGATGACGTGGCGGCCCTCGATGGGGTTGTCGATGTCCTTGATGAGCTTGACTGCGCCGGAGGAGACGCGGGCGCGGCCGTAGCTGGAGACGGCGACGAAGTCGAATGTGTTGTCCAGGGAGATGGCGCGGGCGAGATCGGAGAGGAAGATGGCCGCGCCCTTGAGCACGCCGACCAGAACGATGGGCAGGCCGGTCTTCTGGTCCTCGTAGTCGGCGGTGATCTGGCGGCCCATGGCGGCGACACGGTCGGCGATCTGGGCGGCGGAGAAGAGGATGTCCATCCCGGAGGCGGGCGGAAAGACGGCGGGAGCGACGGGGGGAACCAGGCTGGGAGGCATACGGACTAGGGTAGCGTATGCGCGGGTGAATGGTCGAGCCCGGCGCGATTCGGGGCAAATCGCTTTGGCAGATATACTTTGAGAGGAAGCGAGGATTATGTACCCCTATCTGCCTGCGATTGGACCGTACCACCTGTTTCATTTAATCATCGGACCGTGGCAAGCTGGCACCTTCGGGCTGCTGTTGTGGCTGGCTGCGGTGGTGGCGACGATTGTGCTGTACAAGAACTACGCGCGCAAGGGCGTGGACGCGGACGCACTGAACGTGGTGGCGCTGGTGGTGGTGGCGGGCGTGATTGGCGCAAAGGCGTGGCACGAGCTGGAGGACGTGCGCGAGCTGCGTTATGCATTGCATATCATCGGCGCGCCGGGATGGCAGCGCCCGATGCAGGTTGCGGTGGGGTTCCTGGGCTGGTTCCGCGACGGGTTTGCGTGGTTCGGCGGAATGCTGGCTGGGATTGCGGCGCTGATGTGGCTGGGTCACGGGACGCGCTTCAAGGGGCCGGGCTGGAAGTCCATCGTAGATCCTGGACCCGTACCGGGCACGCGCCTGGGAGCGATGCGGATGCTCGACCTGGCTGCACCGGCGGCGGCGATCAGCTACGGCGTAGGGCGCATCGGGTGCCTGCTGGCGGGCGATGGCGACTACGGCATCGACACCACGCTGCCCTGGGGCGTGCATATGGCGAAGAACGCGCTGGTACCGCCGATCCCCGCGACCGCGCTGGTGCAGCCGACGCCGATCTATGAGCTACTGTTCTCGATTGGGGTCTTCTGGCTGCTGTGGAAGCTGGGGGAGCGGGCGCGGCCGGTGGGCTGGCTTACCGGACTTTATCTGCTGTTGAGCGGGATTGGGCGGTTTCTGGTGGAGTTTGTGCGCATCAATCCCAAGCTCTACTTCCACCAGACGATGAGCAACGCGCAGGTGGCGGCTGTGGCGAGCGCGATCGCGGGGCTGATCGTGCTGGCGGCTGCGCAGAAGATGCGGGTGCCGTGGACGCCGAAGCCTGCCGCGTAGTCAGGATTGAGAGCATTGGCAGCCATAACAAACGCCTTCGTCACGCATCGCCGCGGATAGGCACAGGTAAGACTGCGCAACACGGATATGGCGGATCGAGACGGGGTAGGTGGTCGAGATCGAACCAGGCAAGTTGCTCCTGTTCCTGAACCGTGCAAATCCACGGTTGCGGTGGTCTTCGTGTCTTCAAAGGATGCGCCAGAGGCGCCAGAATCTGAATCCTTACGGGGTGTAGGCCTGCACTGTGGCGTTGCCTTTGCGCATCCATACGAAGGAATGCGGCACGGGCGAGGCATAGGAGCTGGGAATATAGTGCGCGTTCAAGTAGTCGCAGAGGGGCTTGCCTGCATCGACTGTATGCCGCGGTGGAGGGAGATAAGGCGCGAGAAGAAACCTCCTCAGTGACTTCCTTTCTTCGTCAGGATCGGATACGCAGACTTGGGTACTTCGCGACCAAAGCAGGAGCGGCCAGTCTGGATGGGCCTCAATCTCGGCGATCTTCTCCTGGATGGGGGCGGTGCTGGCCATGGGAAAGAGCCAAGGATAACGTCCAGTGACAATTTCGATGCCGTCCGGGGGCGGCGTGAGCCTGCGCTGGACGCCGAAAGGAGCAAGCAGATGCGTCTGCGATGGGAGGTGCGGTGCGTTCGGGTTCGAATTTCTGGACAAGGACGTTCTAAGCTGGTTGAGTCGTGCCTGGGCATTTCGGCGGGTTAGTTTGTAGATCGCCGTGTAGACCTTGTCCACCGCTGGCGAGTAGTACTGCGTGCCAAAGACCGCCTCATGAACCTGGGTCTGAATCGTGCCTTTGACCAGATTGAACTTACCGTAGGTGGACAGGAGAATTATGATTGCAAAGGCTGGCCAGGTCCAGCGCCAGATCTTGCGGTACTGGCTGAGGACCACCAGGGCTGCGATCAGTGCGCCCAGGGTGTTGACTATGATGTGGCCGATGTCGGCACGCGAGAAGGCAGCTGGCGCGGATACGACCGACAGGCAGATGAGGTAAAGCAGCGGTCCCTGCGACGTGTGCGCGCGGAAACTGGCGATGAACGCGCACCCGGCGACCAGGAGTAGAAGAAGCAGGACGAGCGATTGAAAGCTGAACAGGAGCGGGAAATCGAGTGCGCCGCCACCGACGGTTGCGATGTTGCCCAGTACTCCAAGCCTGAGCGCCAGCCAGAAGACCATGGACATGGCGAGGACGAAGCAAGCAAGACCTGCAAGCAACCTGGGGCGAGCGGGCCGAACGCAGACGACAAAGAAAAAAATGGTTCCAATGGTGAAAGCGATGCCCTGCTCGGGCGAGTAAAGAAGTAAAGCAGTTGCGCCAACCGAGGCCAGTCCGAAGGTTGCCAGGTTGGAAGCACCGTGGGCATAGAGAGAGTGAACCGCCAGCGCAAGTGCGAGTGTTGCGCAAAAACGAAGCGGCGTATAGTTTGTACCACTATCGGGGATTGCGGTCAGGAAGAAGGCCCAGAGGAGCAGAAATATGGCGCGCCCATGGCTGGTGCCCCGCGCCGCAACCTCAACGACCTTCCATAAGACCCATGTACCAAGCGCCCATTGAATGATCCATCCCAGGAAGTACCCATTTGCGAGAGAAAGGTGGCAGAGGCGCGCGATCCAGACGGGCGCATAGAACATCAGTGGGCCGTAATCGAACTCGAAGTCCCGGAAGAGACGCCCGCCCATGCTGAACATCGCATAGCGGTCGAGGAAATATCCCGATTCGAGCAGAGGATCGATCGTTTGTGCAACCAGCCAGAAAAGAGCGCATCCGAAGACGGAGCACACAATTGCAACAACACCGGTACGCCAGAAGCGATCGCTGGTTGCGCCCGCCGGATCGGGCAGGTGAAGCCCCAGGCCACGGGTCCAAAGCGCAAATCCTAGAATGAAGGCCAGTAGTAAAACGGTGGCTGCGGGATTGCTGAAGCCGAAGAGATAGGAATCCGACAGCCCGTCATGCACTGGAAAATGGAACGGAATCAGATACACAGCAGACAGCCCGAGAACAAGCACGACAAGGATGGAAGGCACACTTCGATTTTTCATGGGTGCGATCAAGAGGGGGTCTCCGTTGGCTAACTCATTCTACATAGGTCAATTTGCGTAAGACGATCAAAAGGCTTTACTCGTGAGGGGTGCGCCGAATGCGGGAGCGGCTGTGCCGTCGGGGTTGAGGCGGACGATGCGGTAGAGTGTCTGGTAACGGTAGGCGTGCTGGGTGTAGAGATAGCTGGAGTGCCATGTGGGGTAGTCGATGCCTTCGGTGTGGACCTCTTCCAGGCGCAGCGCGGGGTTGTGGAAGAAGTGCAGCGCGTCGCCGAAACGGGTTGGCGATCCTGTGCCGTCAACATCGCCTTCGGGGCCGTTGTGGGCGAGAATGACGTAGTCGGCACCCTTTTCCTGGAGGTACTGGGGAACGCGGCCGGAGAGCAGGTAGGGCATGTAGTTGCGATCCACCAGACCGCCGAGGTCGATCAGGTCGATGTGACTGAAGTAGCCGATGGCGCCGATGTCGAAGACGCCCATCTTTGTGCCCGGCGGGTAATTCGCGTTGAGGTACTCGGCCATCTTGAGGTGGCAGTTGTCGATGTTGTAGATGCTGTCGCCGAGGGCAACGCTCCAGCGCGGCAGAGTGACACTGGTGAGGGCAGCGACCGCGACCAGAGCGAACGTCTGCATGGGGCGTAGCAACGCGCTGCCGCGCGATCTGAAGAGGAGGAATGCAAGCGCGATCAGATCGAAGAGTGCGATGGCGAGCAGAGCAGGGAAGAGTAGCAACACGAAGGGTTGATAACGCCCGCCGTGGCCTGTGGCAGGCAGGGTGAAGCAGTAGCTGGCGTAGTGCAGGATTGCCCAGAGAACGAGGACGGCGGTGCGGTTGGGGAAGCGGCGCAGCAGCACGAAGCATCCGTAGAAGGCCAGCACGACAAAGATCATCGCCCATCCACGCGTGGTGTGGAAGAAGTTGTGCTGGATGACTTTTTGATAGGTCTCGATGGTGAGGCTGCGGACGGTGGAACGTCCGACGTGCAGCTTGTCTGTGCCGTTGAAGAGGTAGCGGCGTCCGCGCAGGGTCATGGGCAGCAGAGCGCCCGAGGTCTTCAAATTGATTAGGAACGATGGGAGCAGAAAGAGGACAGCGACGGTGGCGGAGCGGAGCACGTCGTCAAAGGTGCGTCCGCACCATCGGTAGAGAGCGAAGAGAAGTATGCTGAGCGCGAGGCCCTCGGGACGAGTCATGCCGAGTGCGCCGAGTGTGAGGCCAGCGAATATGGATGTACCCACCGGGTTGCGCGGAACCACTCGGCTTGCAGCATCGCTGGAACGGAACCAGAGCAGAATCGCAGTCAGCGAGAGCGTGACGAAGAGGACGTGCTCCATACCGATAAAGGCCAGCCAGACGTAGTTGCCGGAGAGCGCTGGAAGCAGAGCAAGGGCAAGGACGTAGAGTAGCGGGAGGCCATCGAGGACGGCCATGCGCCAGAGCAGAATGCCGGACAGAATAAGCAGGATGGAGTTGAGAATGAGGGGAAAAAGTACTGGCGAGTGAGTTGGAAACAGGAGGTAGTCGAGAGCGAGGATGAACGTCCAAAGAGTGCTTGACGAGCCTGACGAAGTGACGCCGGGGGTGAATCCGAAGCTGTGGTGCTGGACTAAATTGCGCGCGATCTCCTGGTGAATCCAGGAATCGTCGAGCGGGAAGCCGAGGTTGTGGCGCAACGCAACGGCCAGCGAAGCGAGGCCGATGAGGTAGGTGGCTGCTACAGGCAGAACCCAGCGCCAGGCGAGCAGAGTACAAGGCCGATCCTGCATGGGATGGGTGGTCTCCTCTCCGGCGGCGAAGCGCACGATGCATCGAGTTTAGCACCCGGCTGTGAAGGAGAAAGTGGGTGCAAAATTGTGAAGCTCGATGATCGCTGCGCTGCGGCGGGCTTATAGTTGGAGTGCAATTGGCCCAAGCTCGATTCCTCGGAATCTCTTGCGCTGCAACGGTATAATTTGCGCAAAGCAATGCAGACAACCCTGACGGACCGCCAGATCTACTACTTTCGCGTTCTCTGCATGACGGTTCTGCTGGCCGGCGCGGCCTGCTATGTTGTCTTCACAATCCACTGGCAATGGATGTGGGACACGCAGGTAATGCACTACATCGTTCTGCTGCTGAAACACGGCAAGGTCCCATACAAGGACATCTACGACATCAACATGCCCGGTGCCTACCTGACCGAGCGCTGGGCAATCGGCATCTTCGGCGGTGGCGACCTGGGCTGGCGGCTCTACGAGTTCGCCCTGCTTGGTTCGATGACGCTGGCCATGATCGTCATTGCGCTGCCTTACGACTGGCTCGCCGGGCTCTTTGCCGGAGTATTGTTCAGCCTGCAAGTTGGGTCGATGGGACCATGGCAGGCCGCAGAGCGCGATGAAGTGATGACCGTGCTGATCTTCATCGGCTACGCGTTCCTGATGATTGCGGTGCGCAAGGCTCGACCGGCATTGATGCTGCTGTTTGGTCTTGCGATGGGCCTCGCGATTCTCATCAAGCCGACAGTAGTTCCGTTCGCTCTCTGCGTGCTGCTCTTCCCATTCTTTGTGTTGCGCAGGCAAAGCAAGTCGCCTACGGCATACATTCTGTTCGCGCTGGCAGGCTTTGCGATTGCGCTCGGAATTCTGCTTGATTTTCTGTTGCCACAGCACGCCTTCGGGCCATTCTTGTTCATTCTGAGCAAACTGGTTCCGTACTACTCGTCACTGGCGCATCCTACGCTGTGGGTGCTGATTCGCCGCAGCATTCCGCAGGCCTTTCGGGTGTATTTTCCGCTTGCACTGCTGCTCGCCATTGCCGGCAGAAGCCGTGAGAGCCGATGCAAGGACGCGGACTGGACCCTGAACTGGGAGATGTGGGCCGTGCGCGCGGGCGTCCTCTTCGGAGGCATCTCGTACTTCATCCAGCGCAAGGGCTACGACTACCACCGCATCGCATTGGTATGCTTCGGACTGCTGTGGATCGGGCTGGAGTTTACCGCGGCGATGAAAGACCGCGGTTGGCGCAGGAACGCGGGCGTGGCCGGGATGGCGTTTGGCGTGCTGTTCATGGTGCCATTCAACGCGCGCAAGGTGCATGGACAGCATGTGGTCAATGCGGCGGTTCCGGTGCTTGAGCAGGATCTCGTCCGCCTTGGCGGCGACCAACTACAGGGCAAGGTACAGTGTCTCGATCTGGTGGGAGGATGCTACAGCGCGCTCTATCGCCTCGGCCTGGTGCAAAGCACAGGATTTACGGGCGACCTCCAGTTTTTTGGGCCAGACGATGGCAAGGTTGTGCCTTACTACCGCAATCTCTTCTGGGATGAGATCCACAAGGACCCGCCGGAGGTCATCCTGCTGAGCAATGAGTGGTACCAGGAGTCGAACTACAGCTTCAACAAGCTCAACACCTGGCCGGAGTTCCGCGACTACCTCAACTCTGCGTACCGCCTGCAGGCAACCGAAGGCCCGTTCGACCTCTACGGAAACCCCATGGCTTATCGCATCTATGTGCTCAAAGGCAGCATTGCGGACAAGCCGGGGTTGTAGGGTGGTTGGCGTGGGTGGAGATTCCGCATAGAGCAGATTTGTTTGAGCGGCGGATTGGAACTGATTCGCACGAAGGGTGAAGTTATGTGGAAAAAACCTCTTGACATAGAGAACTCTATAATGCAGAGTAGTTCATGGAGGGAAGTGATTATGGCGAACTTCGAGGCAGAAAGCGGGACGACGCGCGACGATCTGGTGCAGCGTGTTGCGCTGATGGAGGAGATGATTGCGGAGGGACGACGATCGACGATTCGCTTTGGATGGATCTTCGTTCTATGGGGGCTGATCGATCTGGCGCCGATTGGCTGGCAGTTGGTTGCGCCGCATTCGCACTGGGTCAAGATGTGGTGCTGGCCGATTGCCATTGCCTGTGGAGTTGCGATTCAGTTCATCGTAATGGCGATTCTGCGTCGCAGGAGCGGTGTCGTCTGCAGCAGCAATATGCGTGGACGAAGCATCTCGGCGGTCTGGGCCATGATGGGGCTGACGGCGATGCTCTACTTTGCGGGTGCGATGATTTCGCACAAGACATGGCAGATCTCGTTTATCGCTGCGATGTTGATGTTCGTTGGCATGGCGCACGGAACCAGCGCACTGATTCTGCGCTGGAGGGCGCAGGGGCTGGTGGCCTGTGTGTGGTGGATCGGAGGCATCGCGCTGTTCTACTTGTCGGATCGCTACTGGCTACAGATCTTTGTCGGCGAGATGTGCTTCGGCATGATCGGATTCGGCCTGTATGCGATGTGGCTGGAGAGACGGAACGCAGCGGCAGAGGGGCAGACGAATGCCTGAGCTGCCGGAACTCGATCCCGTGGTGCACGGAAAGCTGCGGTTGGCGGTGCTGTCGCTGCTGGTGGGCGTGGAGGATGCCGACTTCACATGGCTGCGCGATAAGACCGGATCGACCGATGGCAACCTGGGCGCGCAGATGATGAAGCTGGAGGAGGCGGGCTACGTCGCGATGCAGAAGCGGTTCGCAGGACGCAAGCCGCAGACGCTCTATCGCATGACGCCGGCGGGACGCAAGGCGCTGGCGAAGTATGTGGCGGCGCTGAAGCGATTGCTGGGCGGGGCGCTGTAATCGCGCGCTTTGCAGCGGGCTAGTCTGACGGACCTTTGGGGAGGAGAGCGCGCTGCACGCGGCTGTGCTTGCGGCCATAAAAGAAGTAGACGAAGAGGCCAATGATGAGCCAGACGATCAGCCGCGTCCAGTTCATCCATCCGAGTTTGACCATCATGTAGCCGTTGAAGAGGACGCCGAGGATGGGCACCACGGGGACCCACGGGGTGCGGAAGGGGCGCGCCTTGCCCGGATCGGTGCGGCGCAGAACGAGGATGGAGATGCAGACGAT
>PLOT01000253.1 GCA_003142215.1 Granulicella sp.
TTTGCCTGAGCGGAGGACTGGAGTTGGCCGTTGGTGGGATCGGTGGTGGGAGTGGCGTCGAGCAGGGCGTCGATGGTCTGGTGGGCGAGCGTCCAACTGACACGCAGAATGACGCAGGCGACGACAAGAGCGGCGATGGGGTCGGCAAATTCGAGCCAGGGACGCGCGAGGCGCTCGCCGGCGTAGGTGGCCGCGATGCCGATGAGGACTGCGAACGAGGCCCACATGTCCGTGGCGAAGTGGACCGAGTCGGCGGCTAGCGCGTCGGAGTGATGCTGGCGCGCGACGCGGGCGAGAGTGCGCGAACGGGTGAAATCGACCGCGATGGAGATGAGCAGCACGGCGAAGGGCCAGAGCGAGGGCTTCAGCGCGAGATGGTTGTGGCTGACGATGCGGCCAATGGCCTCGCGGACGATCCACGCGCAGGAGGCGAGCATGATGCCCGTTTCGACGAAGGCGGCGAGGGATTCGACCTTGCCATGGCCGTAGTTGTGGTCGTCGTCGGCGGGGCGGTCGGAGACCTGAACGGAGAAGAGAGTGATGGTCGAGGCGATCAGATCAATGCCGGAGTGGGCCGCCTCGGAGAGCATTCCGAGGGAGCCGGTGAGCAGGCCGGTGATGAGCTTGAGCAGCGCGACGATGGCCGCTGCGACGACGGAAAAAACCGCGGCGGCGCGCTTGGCGGTGTGAGATTCCGGTCTGGGAGCGGAAGCGGCGTTCGTCGGGCTGACCGGAATGGGCATGGGAGAGATGCTACAGGGTTCGATGGGCTACATGCTGGGTTTGTTGCACGGGCTACAGGGTTTGCCCGCACGCGGCTTCAGGGTTTGATCGCCCGGTAGAGGCCGGCGATGCCGAAGGTGTAGGGCGTCCAGGTGGGCGCGGTGAATCCTGCGGCGGAGATGAGTTCTATCATGCGCGGCGTGGCGGGGAAGCGGGCGACGGATTCGGGGAGGTAAGTGTAGGCGCTGGCGTCGCGGGAGATGAGGCGGCCAAGGAGCGGGAGGACGCGCTTGAAGTAGAGATTGTAGAGCGTGCCCATGAGGCCGGTGGGCTGGTTGAAATCCAGAATTGCGATCTGGCCGGAGGGGCGGAGGACGCGGTATAGCTCGGCGAGGCCGTCCGTGTAGCTGGCCAGGTTGCGGAAGCCGAAGGCGCAGGTGATGAGGTCGATGGAGGCGTCGGCGAAAGGGAGATGGAGAGCGTCGGCCTCGATGGCGCGGATGTTGCGCCCGGCAAACTTGGGCTGGGCGAGAGAGAGCATGTTGCGGGAGAAGTCCAGCGCCAGAATCGGCGCAGTTGTAAGTTGTAAGTTGTGAGTTGTGAGTTGTGGGCGGAGGTGGTCGAGGGCGAGGGTCATGTCGCCGGTGCCGCAGCATAGGTCGAGGATGACGGCTTCGGGGCGTGCGAGGATGGGGCGCACGGCGCGGGCGGTGCGTCGCCACCAGAGGCGGTCGATTCCGGCGGAGAGCAGGTGGTTCAGCAGGTCGTAGCGCGGGGCTATGGCGTCGAACATCTGCTGGATGCTCTGGGCGGCAGCGGCGGGGTCGGAGACGCCGGTGGGGCGCGCTCCGGGGTTGGGGTCGGGTTCAGATGTTTGTTCGGTTGTCACTATATATATGTTAGATGGTTACCGCGGCCTAGTCCCGTCTAGCTCTTACTAAGTACTCCTGTGCATGGGGATTGCACTGACTAACGCCAGCACTGCGACAATGCCGACGATAATGGCTGCCCGTTTTGCACGGACAAAGTCAGGATCGTCTGTCTTGATCGAGCCGAACTTAATCCACCAGCGGACAACCATGACGGGGATTGCAACTCTGAGAAACCACAGTCCGACAACACCAGCCAAACCTACAAATGGAATGAACATTACAAGGAAGAACGTTAGCAAGGACCATGCCATGATCTTCAGGTAGCTGGCGTCGCTACACGCCTGACTGATCCTACTGGTTGCAGCGGCTGAATCTTCTGCGGCGGCGTGGTCGATGGGTGCAGAGCAAAACGGGCATTCAAGCATCGAGGTGTTGATCGTTTCTTTGCAGTTTGGGCAAGGAAATACATGAACCGTCGAGGAAAGACTAAGAGTTCCCGCCATTTGGATGTCACCTCATTGATTTCGGCCCATACTAGCATATAAACAATTACACCTGCTGCATGGTTTTAAACATGGAGTGGGCGGCGGCGAGGAGTTCGGGGTCGGTGACGTCGTAGGCTACTTTGGTGCGGCCGATGCCGGTGGCGAGGACGAAGGCGCGGCGGCCACTGCGCTTCTTCTTGTCGGCGGAGGTGAGGGCGACGAGCCTGGCGGCGGAGGCTTGAGGCGTGGCGGCGACCTTGAACGGCGGGATGGGGCCGTAGCGCAGGATGAGATTGGCGCTGCGGGCGAAGTCTTCCGGCGTGATGAGGCTGCGGTTGAGCGAGAGGTGCAGCGCGGCGATGCTGCCCCAAGCGACCGCTTCGCCGTGGAGGAGCTTGCGGTAGTGCGTGGCGGCCTCGATGGCGTGGCCGATGGTGTGGCCGAAGTTGAGGACCATGCGCAGGCCGGATTCTTTTTCGTCCTGGCTGACGACCTCGGCTTTGACCTTTACGCTGGCGGTGACGATGCGGGCCATGGTTTTTGCATCTGCGAACACCAGCTTAGAAGGCTGGTGCTCTATCCCACCTTGATCGGAACCGGTCTTGGCGGACGCTCCTTGTCCGAGAATTTCATCAGCATTCTTCTCCATGAAGCGGAAGAGGGCTGGGTCGCGGATGATGCCGGACTTGATCGCTTCCTGT
The DNA here is from genome assembly GCA_003142215.1 of Granulicella sp. Classification (GTDB taxonomy): domain Bacteria; phylum Acidobacteriota; class Terriglobia; order Terriglobales; family Acidobacteriaceae; genus Edaphobacter. Next base: position 2,782 of record PLOT01000253.1, read on the forward strand.
AGGCCGGCGCGGAGTTCGGCGGCGGGGAGGGTACGGAGGAGGTCGATGTCGCTGAAGACGGCAAGGGGGTGGTGGAAGGCGCCGATGAGGTTCTTGCCGGCGAGGAGGTTGACGCCGGTCTTGCCGCCGAGGGAGGAATCGACCTGCGCGAGCACGGTGGTGGGCAGGCCAACGTAGCGGATGCCGCGCATGTAGATGGCGGCGAGGAAGCCGGTGACGTCGCCGACGATGCCGCCGCCGAAGGCGAGCAGGATGGAATCGCGGTCGGCCCCGGCGAGGGCTAGCTGCTGGGCGAGGGACTCAACTGTGGCGAGGCGCTTGTGGGATTCGCCGGAGGGGAGAAACAAGGTTGTTGGTTGCTGGTTGCTGGGAAAGGACGCGAGGAAGCGATCGTGCCAGAGCGCCCAGATGGCGGGCGAGGTGACGACGAAGAGGCGCGGAGTTTTTCCCGGCGTCAGCTTGCGCAGGCGCGGATAGAGTCTGCGCAGGAGACCGGGCGCGATGGTGACGGAGTAGGCGGCGGAGGCGGTGGTGACGCGAATGGAGGACACGGTGAGGTTATGGTATCGCACAGAGAACATCGTGGCGCAGGCTGTATGCATCCCACCCATCCTCACCCCAGCGAGCAAGCTCGCCGGGGACCCCGATCGCAAGTGCGCGATGGATGGGGCACCCGAAGTTTGTATGGGTGGGATGAGAACAGGCAACGGCAAAGGCTAAATGCGGGGGTCCCTCCACTTCCCCTTCGACAAGCTCAGGGTCCGGTCGGGATGACGGAGTTTATGCATGGATCGAAGAGATGCGGTGGTAGCCTTGAGGTATGCGTGGTGTGGATTTTCTGGTTGTTGGCGGAGGGATTGCCGGGTTGCGCGCGGCGGTGGGACTGGCTGAGGCGGGCAGTGTTCTGTTGGTGACGAAGGAGAGCCTGACCGAGTCGAACACGGCGTATGCGCAGGGCGGGATCGCCGTGGCGATGGGCGGCGCGGAGGACGTGGCGCTGCATCTGGCAGACACGGTTGCAGCCGGCGATGGGCTGGTGAAGGCGGCGGCGGCGGCGGTGCTGGTGGAGCAGGGGCCGGTGCGCGTGGAGGAGCTGCTGCGGTGGGGCACTGGGTTCGACCGGCATCCGGCGGGGGAGGGTGCGGCTGGGGCGGGCGAGTTGATGAGAACGCGGGAGGGCGCGCACAGCCTTCCGCGGATTCTTCATGCCAATGGGGATGCGACGGGGCGGGAGATTATGGAGTCGCTGCTGCGTCATGTGCGTGGGTTGCAGCGCGTGGAGTTGATGGAGTGGGCGACGACGGTGGATCTGATTTTGGCAGACGGGCGCGTGGTGGGGGCGACGCTGCTGGATTCGGCTGGAGAATTGATCGAGGTGCGGGCACGGGCAGTTCTGCTGGCCAGCGGCGGCGCGGGGCAGCTCTACAGCGAGACGACCAACCCGGCGGTGACGACTGGCGACGGCATCGCGATGGCGTACCGGGCAGGGGCGGAGCTGATGGATATGGAGTTCTTTCAGTTCCATCCGACGGCATTTGCGTTGGAGGGCGCGCCACACTTTTTGATGAGCGAGTCGCTGCGCGGCGAGGGCGCATGGCTGGTGAACGAGCGCGGAGAGCGGTTCATGCAGCGCTACCACAAGGGGCTGGAGCTGGCCCCGAGGGATGTGGTGGCGCGGGCGATCGGGCGCGAGGGGATGGAGGGGGGGGTGTATCTCGACATGCGCGAGGCGGGGAAGAACTTCGATCTCAAGGCGCGGTTTCCGGGGATTTCGGAGTTCCTGGCTGGGTATGGGCTGGAGTTGGGGCGGGACCGGATTCCGGTGCGGCCGGCTGCGCACTATTTGATGGGCGGGATCAGGACAGACGCGCATGCGCGGAGTTCGCTGGCGGGTTTGTATGCGGCGGGCGAGGCGGCTTGTACCGGAGTGCATGGTGCGAACCGGCTGGCCAGCAACTCGCTGCTGGAGGGGCTGGTCTTTGGCGCGCTGGCGGCGGAGGCGATGGCTGGGGACGAGGTTCAAGGTTCGGGGTTCGAGGTTCGAGGGACAGCGGCGGTGGAGGGTTGGGCGGCTGGCGATGTGGAGGGGTGCATTGCAGAGCTACAGGCGTTGATGTGGCGGGACGCTGGTCTGCTGCGGGATGAGGCGGGGCTGTGGCGGGCGCGGGCGGGATTGGCGGCACTGCGGGCTAAGGGGCCTCGCGGGTTGACTCGGCGGGCTCTGGAGGCGCGCAACCTGCTGGCGGTGGCGGAGGCGTTGGTGCAGGCGGCGTTGGGCAGGGAAGAAAGCCGCGGAGCGCACTTTCGGGTGGATTTCCCGGAGCACGATGCGGTGGCCCGGCACTCGGTTGTGCGGCGGGGCGAGTTGCGGTTTGAAGAGTAGATGGATTGGCCCTATCCCACTCATCGCAAAGAACGCGATGAATGGGGCACAGTTCGCTATTCGTGATTGCTGACTTGGGCGCAGAGCGATGCGGCCAGGGTGACGGCCAGGAGGGTCAAGATGACGCTCAGAGACGCGACGGGGCCGATCTCGATCCAGCGGGAGGCGAGCATCTTGTAGGCGGCGAAGGCGAGCACAGCGGCCAGGCCGTAGTGCAGAAAGCGCAGGCGGGCGAGCGCGCCGATCAGAACGAAGTAGAGTGAGCGCAGGCCTATGACGGCCATGATGTTTGAGGTGTAGGCGAGGAAGGGGTGGCGGGTGATGGAGAGGACGGCGGGGATCGAGTCGAGCGCGAAGACTACGTCGCAGAGCTCGATGGCGATGAGGGCGAGCAGGAGGAGGGTCGCGGTGGGACGGCCATTCTGGCGGACGACGAAGTGGTCCTGGCGCGGGCTGACGGGGTGCAGGCGCGTGATCCAGGTGAGCCAGCGTGGGGCTCGCGCGGGCTGGGATTTATCTTCGGGGATGAGAAGACGGACGGCGGCCATGAGCAGGATTGCGGCGAAGAGGTAGGTTACTGCCTGGAAGTGGGCGAGGAGGGTGAGACCTCCGGCGATGAAGAGGCCGCGCAGGAGGATTGCGCCCGCAACTCCCCAGAAGAGGACTTTGGGCTGATGGGCGGGAGTGATCTGGAAGAGGCGGAAGAGGAGAAGGAAGACGAAGAGATTGTCGATGGAGAGCGACTCCTCGATGGCGTATCCGGCGAGGTACTGCACGCTGGCGGCGGGGCCAAGCGAGTGATGGATGAAGGCGGCGAAGGTGAGGGCGGCGGCGATCCAGAGCGCGGTGGTGGCCAGAGCGGTGCGGTGGGGCGAGCGGGCGAGGAGAGATTGGCGGCGGGCGTAGAGAAGCTCGGCGGCAAGGAGGAGCAGGAGGGCGAGGTGAAAGCCGATCCAGTAGGAGGTGGGCGTAGAGGGCACGAATTGATGCTATCGCGGATTGCGGGCCGAAAGACAAATACGGAGATTCTGGCTTCGCCAGAATGACGACTTCATGGGNNCTACGCCAGAATGACGACTTCAGAGAGAGTATGAACTCGCTCAAGAGGATGAAGGGTCAGCGCTGGTTGATAAGGCGGATGGATTCCATGAAGAGGTCGGCGGAAATTTGCAGAGACTGCGGACTGATTTTGTCGATGGTGTCCTCGGCGGTGTGGTGGTAGCCGTCGGGAGTGGAGAAGGTGTGCGGGCCGTAGTCCACGTCGATGACATCGAGCGAGGGAATGCCCCGCTGGAGGAATGGCAGGTGGTCGTCTTCCTCGCTGCCCTCGGTCTTGAAGACGTTGGCGGAGTGGTGCGTGTTGACGGCGGCCTGGCGGAGGATGGCGCGCAGCCAGGGGGTGGATTGCGTCTCATCGAGGATGTTGAGGTCGCGGTCGCCGATCATGTCTGCGACGAGCAGGGCCTTGATGCGGCGGGCTGTGCCGTCGGCGAACCACTTGGCGGCGAGGTGGCGCGTGCCGTAGAGGGAGTCGGAGTCGGACCAGGAGCGGACCGCCTCTTCTCCGTCGTCGAAGACCAGCCAGATGGAGTAGCCCTCGGGCGGGTGCGTGCGGAAGTACTGGCCGAGTTCGATGAGCAGGGCGGTGGTGCAGGCCCCGTCGTTGGCTCCCACGAAGGCGATGTCCTTCAGCGGGTAGTTGGTCTCGTAGTGGCTGGCGAGAACGATTATGCCGTCTTTTTTGCCGGGGAAGCGGACGATGAAGTTGCGCATGGTCTGTGGGCCGGCCGGAGTGTTGGCGGTGAACTGGTCGGTCTCGAAGTTTCCCTTGGCGGCTTCGGGCTTGAAGTGGTCCTTGATGAATTTCTCCGCGGCCAGGTGGCCGGGAGAGCCATTGAATCGCTTGGGCGCGACGTTGAGGAACTGCTGGGTGAGGGCGTAGATGGATTGGCCGGTGGGCTGCTGGGCACGGAGTGGCAGGCAGAGGAGAACGAGCAACAGCAAAAGCGAAATGCGGGGGTCCCTCCACTGCGCAACGGACGATGGTGCTGTCCGTTGCTCCGGTCGGGATGACGAAGGTTGAGAAGGGATCAAAATGCTCGTCATGCGGCGGTCTTTTCCTTGCGCTTGCGGTGGTCGGGATGGACGAAGTAGGCAACCCCTACGCCGAGGAAGTAGAGAACCAGCATGGGGCTGGCGAAGAGGCACATGCTGAAGGGGTCCGGCATGGGGCAGATGATGGCGGCGACAATAAAGATGGCGAGGACGGCGTAGCGAAAGTGGCGCAGCAGAAATTTGGCGTCGACGATGCCGAAGAGCGCGAGGAAGAAGATCAGGATGGGCAGCTCGAAGCAGATTCCCAGGCCGATGATGACGGCGAGGAAGAAGCCGGTGTAGTCGTCGATCGTAATCATGTGGCTGAAGTTCTTGCCGAAGTCCATGACCAGGATCTTGATGGCCCCAGGAAGCACCCAGCGATAGCCGAACCATGTGCCGGCAAGGAAGAGGCCGACCGTGGCGCCCATGAAGGGGGTGACGTACTTCCTCTCGTTGGCGTACATGCCGGGCGAGATAAAGAGCCAGACCTGATAGAGGATGAAGGGGCTGGCCAGGATGGCTCCGGCGACGGCGGAGGTTTTCAGGATCAGGTTCAGCGCGTCGGTGGGGTGCGTCATGGTCATACGCAGGCCAACGTCGACGAGCGGCTTCTGGATGATGGCGACCAGGGTGTTGTGGAAGCCATAGGCCAGGGCAAAGCCTGCCGCGAGGAAGCCCAGGGAGCGCAGGATACGCTTGCGCAGCTCTTCCAGGTG
>PLOT01000195.1 GCA_003142215.1 Granulicella sp.
ACATCTAACCGGACACCAGTGACAAAAGATATTTCTTTACCTCTCTCTCGAATAAGCTGGGGCTGAGATCGGAATAGTCGGTTTCCATATACGCTTCAGCACACCACTCGTCGTCGGCGTTCACTTCACGCTTGACGCTGAGGCCCGTAACGTCATCACGGTTTCTAAAAGACACTACCCATCCATCCCTAATTGCAGCCCAACGCCCATTCTGATCTATCCTGCCAAGATGTTTAGTCCTGACATAACCGTCCGTCTTCCAATAACCAAACCATGTTTTTTTCTTGCTAGTAGCATGAGGAACTTTCGCTGTAAAGACCATGATGCATGTGACCGTTCCTACCGGATAGAAAAGGTCATCTGGCATCGACATCACAGCTTCCAGAGTGTGCTCTTGTAAGAGAATAGCTTTAGTCGAATGAGGCGAGATTGCACATGACATGGGGACAATCGCTATTCCTATGGATCCCTTTTTCAAGCAGGTCAACATCTGCCTAACAAACTCAAGCTCATGTAGGTCTTCAGTTGCTTGAGAATATGGCGGATTAATCATCCCGACGTCACAATTAAACGCCGCCGCTCCCTTTTCAATTCCCTTGTCGAAGCACGAGCCTTGATGCAAGTTAGCTTTCCCGTCACCTCGTAAGATCATATTACTGGCGGCGAGAGCAAACATATTAGGAAGATGTTCGACACCGACGAGGCCGCATTCCTTGATCTTGGCCTTCTCGCCCTCTGTGACCGCCTTTCGCATCATCTGATGCATCGCGGACACCAAGAATCCACCCGTTCCACAGCAGATATCCAATACCTTGCTATCTTTACCAACGTTTGCTAATAAAGCAAAAAGCTCAGTAATATGGCGCGGAGTAAGTACAATGCCGAGCGCCTTTTTATCGCCTCCGGTATATTTCAAAAATTCCCCGTAAAACTGACCTACTACGTCGAAATCATGATAGACACTGATGAATGGCCTCACTTTTTCATCGAGCAGTCGAATCAACTCATGAAGAATACCCTTTGGATATTCCTTGGTCCCTTCGGAAAGTTGAGGATGCACGGCGATGCTAGAGTATGGTTGCGCCATATCGCCTTTCTTTGCGGAAGGAATCTTCGCAGCCTCGATCTCCGACTTGATAACAGCAAACCATTGTTTTTGTAGAGCACTGGGGTCATATGCGCCATAAGACAAGGCAAACGCGTGATTTTGCAACGCTATAAGCGTTCCACTCACCAATAGAGGCTTCTCGCTTTCCGTCAATTTGGCATGATCTCTCATGAAATCGTGGAGCTGCCGTGAAAATGCCATGAGTTCGCTAAGTCGCAGTTTCTGTAGATCAGGATCAAACGTGGCGTGCTCGATGAAATCTTTCCAGGAGACAAATTTCTCGATCGGAATCTTGTCTTTAGAAACTAGGAGCTTAGGATGAGGTGAACCCTTGGTGTGCAGGTAAGCAGAGAATTGGAGTGTCCCTTTGGTCTCGCCGCTTACAGCGACCGCTATCACATTGAAGTCTTTAGATAGGAAGCGCGCATAGTGGAGCGCCCCATCAGCGGCAAATCGCTTCACACGGGCGATGCACGCAGGAATATCTTCGTCGACTTTGATTCCCGACACGATCTGAGGGATAGCCGAACTCGCGTGATCCTTTTTGCTAGCTTTACACTCAACAACTATTAAGAAATCTGGATTTGCAGGGTCATTAACAATAAATTCCGGTGCCCCAATTCCTCCTCCACCGGTCTTACTTGCCGCTGCCAGTGCCTTTCGGGCAGCTTCCACATTGGTCTTCTGCTCAGCAACGACAGTTGTCCTCTCCTGGTCGTAATAACCGAGCGACCGAAGAGCATCGCGCACAAGATTCTCAGTGTTCCGTTCGTTTTTTACTTTCGTCATTTCTACGCCTGCCCTCAGTCAAGCATACCAACTTTACACGATAAAACCCACTGTAAATGACCGAATAGGATTCAGCCGCATCAAAGCTATCATCCGGTGATCGGCTCCCGCCTTCCTACCGCCCCTCTAAATCCTTCAGCATCCGTTCCCGCAGCATCTGGTTGGCGCGCGTCTGAACCCCCTGCCCATCCTTCTTCAGCCACGCAATCACATCCGCATCCAGCCGCAGGCTCACCGCCTGCTTCATCGTTCCCCGTCCCTTTCTTACCCCTTACCCCTTACCCCTGGACCCCTGTTTTCCTGTCAAGACCCTCAGCACCCCAAAAATCCCCCAACCTACTCAATCCAAACCACTAAATAGTTAAAAATAGTTGGCATAGTAGTTATGTCCAACCAGCTATAATTTAAGTAGAGATCGATTCAGGAGGCACACAAATCCAGCCCAATCCGCCGCGAATAAGTCCAGCAGAATCAAATCGATAGCTATAACCCGTTTCAATGGACTATTTTGCCGCCAGAAACGCATAAAACGTTGATTCGGGCTATTTTACCGGGTAGGGGGGGGTACCCCCCCCCACGCAGAAAAGCGCACCCAGAGGACATCCCCACTCCCCCAATCCTCATCCACTTAACTGGAAGAACCCGCAAAGAGGAGACCCGGAATGTCTGAACACCACGATGCACCCAAGGCACACGAGTTCCACACCCAGCACGAGGATCACGCCGCCAAGGGCCCCCACAACCCCAGGGAGATCAATCCCAAGATGGCCTCCGACATCGCCTACTGGGCCAAAGAGTTCAACGTCTCCGGCGACGCGCTGCACGAAGCCATCCGCGCCCACGGCACCCACACCGACAAGCTCCGCGCCGCTCTGGCCCACCACTCCGCCTGACCGAAGCGAGCTATCCCTTGTGCTCCCCGGCCGCCTGGTCCCGGATGTCTGTGTACTCCTTCGTGTACGGCGTCTTGCCGAAGATCGTCCAGAAGTAGTTGATCGTGTATCGCAACGCGATCCTCAACGTCCCTTCCTTCTTCAGCCGCCGCGCCGACGAGAGCATCTTCAGCTTGAACGTGAACTTCACCTTGCCAACCTGGTTCATTCGCCGCGCGATGTCGGTGTCTTCCCCGTAGAACGAGATCGAAGTGTCGAACCCGCCGATCTTCTCCAGCGCCGTCCGCCGCAGCACGAAGTTCCCGCCCTGCACCATCGATCCCGCGCGCAGCACCCAGCGGTTCACCGCGTACACCAGATACGCAATCAGGTAGAAGATCTGCACGCTGAAGCGCTGGCTCGGCGACATATCGTAATAGATGAACGGCCCGCTCAGCGCCACCAGCTTTGGCTCGGAGGCAAACTCCTTCAGCACCGTCTGCACCCAGCCCGGCGTCAGCCGCGAGTCGGAATCCACATTGGCGATCAGCTCGCCCGTGCTTGCCGCAAATCCCGCCTGCCTCGCAAACGTCAGCCCTTTGCGCGGCTCGTCCACCACGCGCACGCCCTTGAAGCCCATCGCAACCTGGAGTGTGCGGTCGCTGCTTGCGTTGTTCACCACGATGATCTCAACCGCATCGCCCAGCTCGCCGGTCTGCGCCAATATCGACTCCAGGCACGCCGGGAGATACGCCTCTTCGTTGTACGCCGGAACCACAAAGCTCAGCCGCATACTGTCACGCTAGCCTCCGAATGTTACAGGACAGCGACAATCCAGCCCGCGAATCCCCGCCGATACCTGCCGCTTGACCTGACATTTCGGATGCGCGATATTACGGCGCGGTTGCTGGATCGTTCGGCATCACCGCGCCGGCCTTCACCCATTGCTCGATGGTCGCAATATCCTCGTCGCTCATCTTCGGCGCCTTGGAGGGCATCGGCATCGGATCGTTCGCCGGCCCCTCGTGCCGGATCAGCTTCACCAGCAGGCTGTCCGCCGCATCGCCCGGCACAATCACCACGCCGTCGCGTCCGCCCTTCATCGTGGTCGCCTTGGTCGCCAGGCTCAACCCGCCCTTGTGGTTCATGTCGAAGTGGCACTTGCCGCAGTTCGTCACCAGCAGCGGTCTCACCTTCTCCGTGTAGAACGCCGGCTTGTTCGCCGCATCCTGCGCCGCCACCGTTCGCAACCCCGAGCCAGCCAGCACCACCGCAGCCAGCGCCGCAGCCATCACACCAACCCCTGCAAGAACTCTCCGCATCCATCCTCCTCGAAACTTGTTATCACGAATTTGAAAACCGTGGCCCAATGACAATCTTGCCCCACGCATTTGGTAACCGCGCCGCCTATTAACCGATCAGTACACGGAACCTGCATGGTCACTTACTGCAAGTCTACGTTCCAAGTAGGGTAGAAGTTGCTCTGGTGCCTCCGCACCTCCAAAAATTCTAATGCTCAATAAAGCCCCCGTGGCTGCAATGACGGCGCTGGTCTGCCTGCAACTCTGCGGTGTACCGATGCTGGCCAAGCCGACGCGCTCGCTCAGCCGCCCCAGCGTCGGCCGCCTGATCTTCACCCCGCCTACGCAACGTCTCGCCCGCCAACGGAATCCGCGTGGGTCCGCAGACGTGCGTTCCGGCGCGCCTGTGCAAACGCACGCCGCTGCGCGGGCAACCGCGAGCAAGCCGCGCGTCGACGCCACTGCTTCGCGCCACGCAGGCCCAACAGCACCGCACATTATTGCCGTCCGCCGCCACGCGTCCGCACTCCCTCTCGCCTCGAAGCCGGAGGCAAACCGCGTCCCCGCCCGGTTCCGCACGCGCGAAGAGCAGCAGCGCTCACTGGCCGCACACAACGCCATCTCCGCCGCCGACCGCGGCATTCGCACGCCCCACACCCAGCGAGAGGAGCGCATGGAAGCTCGCAACGCACGGTCCGCTGGACCCGCCACGCGTTCCATTCTCGCCGAGCAGCGCAAGCCCGCCCTGTCGCATCTGCCCGCTGGCAGCCGGGCAACCGGCAACGAACCGTTTGCCGCCGCCGCCGGCATGCCCACCAACTTTGCAAGCGGAAGCGCGCCCGATCCATCGCGCCTGCGTTCCATCGAAGAAGAGGCAGCCACGCCCGTCCTTCTGCCCGAGCTGCACGTCTCTTCGCTCTACGACAGCCACGGCCACCTGATGGTCCCGCCGCCGCTCTACGGGTCACATGAGAACCTGCTGCACCAGAACCAGATGGCTGACCTCGACGGTCTCGACCGCGTGCGTGACGACGCCGATCTGCTCGATCTGCGCCGCCAGAAGAAGCTGGTCGCCCTGCCGGAGAACGAAGCTCTGCGCGTCGACGTGCGCCTGCCGGAGGACCGCCGCTTCTCGCGTCCCTGGACCGCCGCCTTCCTCAGCGTATTGGCAAGCGACCACTACGCCGCCTTCCACCAGCCCCTGCAGGTCGATTCCGCCGTCCGCACCGTTCAGTTCCAGCAGCGCCTCACGCACAGCAACGGCAACGCCGCGCCCTCCACCGGAGACACCGCCTCGCCGCATCTCACCGGCCAGGCAGTCGACATCGCCAAGCGCGGTCTCACCATCACCGAGATCGCATGGATGCGCGCCTACCTACAGCCACTCATCGACCAGGGAAAGATCGACGTCGAGGAGGAGTTCCAGCAGGCCTGCTTCCACATCAGCGTCTACCGCAGCTACGACCCCGTCACCTCATCCCGCATCACCCTCGCCGCCGCCCGCTAGCCGAAAACTGATGATTGGTTGATAGGTTGTAATTGTCTGAAATTCACGCTGTCATTCTGAGCGGAGTGACTCACAGTATCATCGTGAGTCACGCAGTCGAAGAACCTGTAGATGCGAGGTAAGAATCGTCATTCTGGCGAAGCCAGAATCTCAGTATTTGTTTGCAGTGCCACAACACTTCAACTTCACGCCGACCCGAGCAAAGTCTCTGTCCCAATCGCGTCCGGCACAGCAATCCCGGGTTCTTCCACGTACTCGAACAGCGGGTAGCCCGCAGCCTTCCATCCATCAAATCCTCCGCGCAGCGGGCGCACGCGCGTAATCCCCAACCGATGCAGTTGCAGCGCAACCTTCGCGCTCGACTCCTCCGACGGGCAGCTACAGTACAGAACCACATCGCGGTCGCGCGGGATGCGTTCCGCGTGGCGCGCAACCTCGTCCGGCCCGATGCGCACCGCTCCCGGCAGAACGCGCGGATCGGGCTGGTAGTCCAGCGGATGCCGCAGGTCGACGATGTACGGCTGCGGGCTGCCGTCCAGCGCGGCCTCGTCCATCATTGCCTTCAGCTCTCCGGGTTCCAGGCGCATCTCGCGCACCCGCGCCAGGAAGCGGCGATGTTTCACCACGCGCCACACGAAGAAGCCCGCCACCATCAGCACGAAGAAGACCACCGCAAAGTGGCTGAGAAATCCGAAGAACCCCTGGCTGCGCTTGGCCACATCGCCGAAGAACCGCCCCGCAAGCAGGAACGTGAGCGACCACACCAGCGAGCCCGATAGGTCGTAGAGCAGAAACCGCGGATAGCTCATGCCGGTCTGCCCTGCAATCGGCGCAGCCACCGTCGAGAGCCCCGGAACAAACTTGGCGAACAGCAGCGTCTCAGGCCCCCGTCGCGAAAAGTATCCCTCCGTCCTGGCCACGCAGGTCGTCGCTTCCATCGACATCCTGCATAGCAACCGGATCACGCGGTTGCCGAACCGCCGCCCCAGCGCGAACCACGTCGAGTCGGAGATCAGGCACGCGGCCAGCACCGCCAGCACAGCCGAAGACGCGCTCACCCGGTGGGTCGCGCTCAATGTCCCCGCGGCCAATAGCAGCGGAATGCTCGGCACCGGCAGCCCAAGCTGCTCCACCAGCACCCACACAAACAGGATCGCGTAGGCATGGCCGACGAAGAATCCAATGGCGATTGGCATGGAGGAAACTCCTCCTCAATAGATGACCCCAACCCGCATTCGGATGCCGTCGATCTTGATAGTCCTCCATCGCCCCATGACAACCCAACTCCGCACCAAGTAGCATTGCAATCGCACTGCGACGCGCGAGCGCACGCAACGAAGACGAGGGAGCAGCGATGCAGGCAATGCAATCCACCAGAGCGATCCGAGTTTCAGCCATCCTGTTTTTCTGTGCAGCGTTGTGCGCCGTCGGCAGCCTCGCGCAGAAAACCGCCAACGCCCCCATCGATCGCCGCGCCCTCGTCACTCGCCACAACGTAGTCGTCCACCAGATCGACCCCAACGGCGCGATGGCCGTCGGCAACGGAGACTTCGCCTTCAACTTCGATGTCACCGGCCTCCAGAGCTTCCCCGAGTACTACGCCAAGACCATGCCCATCGGAATCCTCAGCGATTGGGGCTGGCACAGCTTTCCCAATCCCGACGAATACACCCTCGACGACTACCCCATGACCGTGGTCCCGAAGTACGGTCGCCAGTTCATCTTTCCCTCGGCCAGCACCAGCCATCCCACGCCTGACGCCGCCTACCTCCGCGCCAACCCGCACCGCTTCGGCCTCGCCCGCATCGGCCTGGAGATGACTCACCCAGACGGCTCGCCGGTCCTCATCACAGACCTCAACGACATCACCCAGACGCTCGACCTCTGGGCCGGCCTTCTAACCAGCTCCTTCACCGTCGATGGCACGCCCGTCCGCGTCACCACCTCGGCCCATCCCACGCGCGATGAGGTCGCCACACACATCACCTCGCCGCTGATCGCCTCGGGCCGGCTCAAAATACGCATCGGTTTCCCCTACGCGTCGGACTCCTTCGGCCCCGACTATCAGGACTGGACGCACCCCGGCCTCCACACCACTCTCCTCACCCGCCTCAGCCCCACATCCGCCGACTTCGACCGCACCCTCGACTCCACGCACTACACCGCCCGCGTCCTCTGGTCGCCCGGCGCAACCCTCGCAGAAACCGCACCGCACCAGTTCCTCCTAAGCAGCAACTCCGATTCCATCGAGCTGACCGCCTGCTTCTCCCCCAACAAAATCGCCTCCCCGGCAGACAGCGAATCCGCCGTCGAATCCGCCTCCAGCGCCTACTGGCTGCATTACTGGACCACCGGCGGAGTCATCGACCTCTCCGGCAACTCCGACCCACGCGCCGCCGAACTCGAGCGCCGCATCGTCCTCTCGCAGTACCTCATGGCCGTCCACGACTCCGGCCCGCTGCCCCCGCAGGAGACCGGCCTCGGCGTCAACTCCTGGTACGGCAAGTTCCACATGGAGATGTACTGGTGGCACGCCGCGCATTGGGCGCTCTGGGGTCATCCTGAAATCCTGGAACGCTCGCTCGACAGCCTCACCCAGATGATGCCGCCCGGCCGCAACATGGCCGCGCTCGAAGGAGCCAAGGGCGTCAAGTGGTCCAAGATGACCGATCCCTCCGGCGTCGAGAGCCCCAGCGGAGTCGGCCCCGCGCTGGTCTGGCAGCAGCCCCATCCCATCTATCTCGCCGAACTCGTCTACCGCGCCCGAAAAGCCGAAGACGCGCGCGCCCACACCGATCAAGCCGAACGCGCCACCCTCGACCGCTACAAAGACATCGTCTTCGCCACCGCCGACTACATGGCCACCTTCGTCGATTACGACCCCGCGCGCAAAGAATACGTCCTCGGCCCCGGCATCAACTCCGCCGACGAGAAGCACACCGACCTCGCCCACAACCTCAACCCCACCATGGAACTCGCCTACTGGAAGTGGGCGCTCGAGACCGCTCAGCAGTGGCGCATCCGCCTCGGCCTCCCTCCAGACCCGCTCTGGGCCAAGGTCATCGACCACATCGCCACTCCCACCGTCCGCAACGGCATCTACCCCGCAATGGAACTCCCCGTCGAAACCACGCCCTCCACCATGACGACCTTCATGTACGGCGTCCTGCCCGGCCGCGGCATCGACAAGGACGCCATGCGCAACACCCTCCACCGCGTCGCCCACACCGACGCGCCCCAAAGCAGCGTCCAGAACTCCGTCACCTGGGGCACCGCCATGATGGCCATGTGCGCCGCGCGCCTCAACGAGCCCGATCTCGCCATCCAGCTCCTCGTGGGCAAGTACGACCAGAATCCCTTCCGGGCTTCGGGATATACGGTGCGCCGCCCCGAACAGACCCCCATGTACATGCCCGCCAACGGTGGCTGGCTCTCCGCCGTGGCCCTAATGGCCGCCGGCTGGGATGGCGCCGTGGACAAGGACGGCAAGCCCACCAACGCCCCCGGCTTCCCCGAATCCTGGCACGTCCGCTACGAAAACCTCCAACCCCTCCCCTAGCCCTCACCTTCCCCCCCAAACCTCCGTCATCCCAACCGCAGTGCGAAGCCCCCCCTCCGTCATCCCGACCGCAGCGCCAAATACAACCGTCATCCCGACCCACCTCTAACCCGCCGTCATCCCGACCGGAGCGAAGCGGAGTGGAGGGACCCCCGCATTTTCTTTCCCTCAAAAACCCCAGCAAATCCTCTTGTCAAGCCCCTCGACGCAAAAAAATCCCCCTAACTCCCACTCCATCAACCACATACCTCCGAAAAATAGTTGGCATACTAGTTATGCTCCGCTTGGTACAATTAATATATGTATCGAATTCAGCAAACCCCGCGAGCTCGCACTCTCCGCTCCGTCAATACGTCGTAAGCTATTCATAATAGATGTTTTAGATGTAAATTATTTGCAATGACTACTTTGGCGGCACTGACTTCCTCCAGACGATTGATACGAAACAAGTTCCGTGCAAGATACCCCCGGGAGGGGGAAGGGGGGTGGGGGAGAACAACTAACGAATAAATGACGAACAAATATCATCGTCATCCCTCTCTAAACTCCAGATGTCGCGTGCCCTTTTCATCGCAGTCTCACCGAGATGAGTGGGTTGCAAGCAGCTTCACACATGCTTAAGGTTGGCGAGCCTATACTTGCTTTCCAGCATCGCGCAGGTTCCAATCCCAGCGCCGGACCGGCGTTGCCGCAAAGTTCACAGACTCACCAGGAGACGCACCCACATGTCACGCAAACTGCTCGTACTCGCCAGCTTCGCCGTTCTGCTTCCACTCGCCGCTCTTGCCCACGCCCAAACCCCAAGCCAGTCCGGCCCATACAAGGTCCTTCAGACCGTCAAGGTCGGTGGCGACGGCGGGATGGACTACGTCGGCGCCGACTCCGCCAACCGCACCCTCTACGTCGCGCGCTCCGGCGCTGCCGGCCACATCGGCGTCTTCTCGCTCGACACCTTCGCCCAGGTCGGCGACATCCCCAACACCAGCGCGCACGGTGCGGTCGTCGACAACGCGACCGGCCACGGCTTCGCCACATCCCGCGCCATCACCATGTTCGACGCCAAAACATTCGCCATCATCAAGACCATCCCCGTCCAGGGCAATCCCGACGGATACCTCAACGATACGGTGAACCACCGCTTCTACGATCTCTCCCACTCCGCGCCAAACATCACCGTCATCGACGATAAGGACGGCGCCATCCTCACCACCATCGACATCGGCGGCGCGCCAGAGCAGGGCCAGTTCGACGGCAAAAACCGCATCTACGTCGACATCGAAGACAAGGCCGCCATCGCCGTCATCGACGCCACCACCATGAAGATGATCGGCAAGTATGACCTCTCCAGCAAGAGCAGCGGCTGCGCTGGCCTCGCCATCGACGCCAAGAACAACATCCTCTTCGCCGCCTGCCGCGATCATAACGACATGGTCATCCTCTCCGCCACCGACGGCCACATCATCACCGATCTGCCCATCGGCGTGGGCTGCGACGGGGCCACCTTCAACCCCGCCACCAACGAGGCCTTCAGCTCCCAGGGCGACGGCACCCTCACCGTCATCAAGGAGAACTCGCCAACCGACTTCGTCGTCGAGCAGACCGTCAAGACGCCAGTCCGCGCCAAGACCATCACCCTCGACACCAAGACCGGCCACCTGCTGCTCATCACCGCTGAGTACGGCCCAGCGCCAGCGCCAGCGGCCGCACCTGCAACGCCTCCACCCGCAGCCGCACCCGGCGCAGCTCCAGCCGAGGGTGGCCGTCCTGGTGGCCCCGGCGGCCCCGGCGGATACCGTGGCGGACGCGGTGGGCCAATGATCCCCGGCTCGTTCGAGATCGTCGTCGTCGGTAAATAATATCCAGACTGAGGTCGCAGGTTGCCGACTCGAGCAGCACCGAGCGAGTCGGTAACCTGTTTCGTTCAGTATGCGGCTTTTATTATGATGAAGCCATTCCATTTAGGAGGGCAAATGGCTTCTTCACGCAACTCATGGCCCAGAGCCTTCGCGTTGGCTGCATTTGTGGGTGTATTCGCGGTGGCATTCTTTCGCCTCCCCTATTACTTCACAGTTTCGCCTTCAGTCTCCGCGTCCTATGTATTTCAGTACAACAATCGGGTTGCGGTCCTTATCTTTCTTGCAGGCGCAGCCGCATTTGCAGTCCTCTTTCGCGGGCTCTCGCTTAAGCCGGCGATGAAGGACTCCCGTGTTTCGCGCATCACTGCTCTGGTCGCAGTTGCCTTCTGCGTTGCGTTTGGGCTGTTGTTCTACTGGATTTCCATCCCCGACGGTCTGACGGGCGAGTCTGCGTACTTTTACTCCAGGCTCAGCCAACTCGCGACTGGCAAGACCATCTATCGCAACTTTGAATTCGCCTATGGGCCACTCTGGCTCTACTTGCCCTTTTGGACCAGCAAACTGTTCCACCTTAGCCTGATTCATGGCTACATCCTCTTTTGGCTTTTAACATGGGCCGCCGGCATCTGGATACTCTTTCGCCTCGTCAACGCGATCGAGATCCCGTCTCCCTACCGGACAGCCATCTTCATCCTCTTTGTGTTGGACATTGCGCAACCGCTCTGGTCTCAAGGCATCAACTATGCCCCCGTTCGCGAGCTCCTGACCGGCGGTTTGGCCATGCTGGTCTTTACGCTGCATAAGCGCCGGGTTCCGCTGGCAGTTGTTGTCTGTGCGACCGTTGTCTGTGCTGCTATCGCAATCGGCGTATCGCCAGAGTTTGGCATCGCCTTCATGCTTGGCACCGGCTTTTTCTTCGTTCTCTGTGTCAAGACGCGGCCAGTCGGTTTCTGGCCCGCCATCGTTGTTATGGGTTTCTGCTTCCTGGCTATCCTCGCTATCTCAGAGCGGGTGGGAATATTCATTACTCTTCATGCTTTCAGCTTAGGCGGCAACAACTATCCCATCCTGCCTTATCCCGGCGTCCTCTGCGTGATAGCGCTTTTTCTGATCGCCGCGTGTGTGGCTTACCTGGCCTTCCAGCACAAGCAGACAGACTCGCTCTCAATCTATCTTCTTTGCATCTGTCTGTTCGGCATGCCGTCCAGCTTTGGACGCGCCGACTCGGGCCACATGCAGATGGGTGCATTTTCTGCGCTGATCATTGCTGCCCTCGCACTGAGCCGATATCCCAGGGTCGCGTTCCTGGCAGCGGTAGCCTTCCTCTATTGGGACGCCACTATACAATTCAGCGGCCAACTCACTCCGGTCTGCATTCAGGGTATGCGTCGGATCTTCGATCCATCGCAGCGCTCAGGGCTCCCCTACCGGTACTCCGTACACATCCTGCATCGACTGCATCGCGATCCAGAGAGAAAGGCCCTCGAAGCCAGCGTGGCCCATTATTTCAACAGTCGAACGACCGTCCCTGAATTGCCAGATGGAACCATCGTCAATGCACCCTGGGGCTTGTCGAGGAACGGCTTCGTTGACCAATCCGGGAAGGTTGACTACGGCTATTTTTCCGGCCTGGAGAATGTGATCTTGCCGTCCCAGGTCGATTCCATCATCCGTTGGCTTCAGGCTCATCCCGAACGAAAGCTCATTCTCCCGCCCAATCCGATGCAATGGCCTGTTTCGTCGCAACGTTGCTACTCCTACAATGAGGGCGACGACCCGATCTTCCGTACCTGGTATGGTCTCCGCTGGGCTGATCCAAAGCGCCAGATGCAGGTCGTATTTCCGCTCTGCGATTTCATCCATTCGCACTATGCCCCGGATGAAACTCCTTCTTCCAATAGCATGTACCTTTGGCATCCCATCGCAGCAGCGCGTCCCTCCGTGGCTCCGTCCACCCCTGCCGCGAGTCCTCCTTCTCCTCCAAATTAGGCGTTCCTCCAGTACCATAACTCTCCCGCCCAACCGAATGATGGACAATGGAGGTACACATTCATGCCCGACCTCGCATTTCTCACCACCGAAACGCGCAACCCGCGCACCACGCACATCGATGAGCTCTCCACGCTGGAGATGCTCACCCTCATCCATCAGGAGGACGCGGCTGTCGCCACGGCGGTCGAGTCGCAGTTGCCCGCCATCGCACGCGCCGTCGACGCCATCGCCGAGCGCTTCGCCCAGGGCGGTCGCCTCTTCTACATCGGCGCGGGCACCAGCGGCCGCCTCGGCGTGCTCGACGCCTCCGAGTGCCCGCCCACCTTCTCCGTCCCGCCCACGCTGGTGCAGGGACTCATCGCCGGCGGAGACGCTGCCCTGCGCCTCTCCTCCGAGCACTCCGAAGACTCGCCCGATGAGGGTGCCAGCGACCTCGCCGCCGCCGGATTCGCTGAACAGGACACATTAGTCGGAATCGCCGCCAGCGGACGTACGCCCTACGTCCTCGGCGCGCTGCTCCACGCTCACTCGCTCGGCGCGCTTACCATCGGCCTCTCCTGCGTCGCCGATTCGCCCGCCGCCCGCAACTCCGACATCGCCATCACCCCGGTCACCGGCCCCGAAGTCATCACCGGCTCCACGCGCATGAAGGCGGGAACCGCCACCAAGCTCGTCCTCAACATGATCTCCACCGGCGTCATGGTCCGCACCGGCGCGGTCTACGGCAACCTCATGGTCAACGTCAAACCCACCAACGACAAGCTCATCGACCGCGCCCAGCGCATCCTCATGGCCGCCACTGGATGCAACCGCCCCACCGCGACGCATCTGCTCATTGAGGCGGGCTCGGTCAAGGTCGCCATCGCCATGCACCTGCTCTCGCTTCCCCGCGCCGCCGCGGAAGCACGCCTCGCCCGCGCCAACGGAAGCCTCGCCAAGGCCCTCATCCCCAACCCGTAACGATTAAAGCGCATCCAATGCAATATATATGCGCTGGTTCCATTCGTTCCGCCTCTCGCTGGCCACTCTCCTGCTCGTTCTCGTCGCGGCTCCGCAGCCCACTCGCGCCTACTCCGTCCTCACCCACGAGCAGCTCATCGACCTCACCTGGGCCGACTCCATCCAGCCGCTGCTGCTAAAGCGCTATCCCAATCTCACTCCCGCCCAACTCCGCGAAGCCCGCGCCTACGCCTATGGCGGATGCGTCATCCAGGATCTTGGCTACTATCCCCTCGGCAAACCGCTCTTCTCCGACCTGCTGCACTACGTCCGCACCGGAGACTTCATCCGCGCTCTCTTCCGCGACGCCAAATCCCCTGACGACGTCGCCTTCGCCATTGGCGCGCTCTCCCACTACATGGGAGACACCATCGGCCACGCCGAGTCCATCAACCTCGCCGTCGGCACAGAGTTCCCCGCCCTCGCCGCCAAGTACGGCCCCAACGTCAACTATGCCGATGGCCCGCATCAGCACGTCCGCGCCGAGTTTGCCTTCGACGTCAACGAGATCGCCAAGCACCGCCTCGCTCCCGAGAAATACCTCAACCACATCGGCTTCGCCATCCCAGTTCCGCTGCTGACCCGCGCCTTCTACGACACCTACGGCCTCGACATCGCAGTCGTCCTCGGACATCCCCGCCCCACGCTCCAGGGCTACCGATACTCCGTTCGCACACTGCTGCCGCGCGTCGCGTACGCCGAAACCCTCCTCTACCGCAAGCGCCTCCCGCCCGACGCCCCCAGCCCCGCGCTCGACAACCTCAACCAGCAGATCGCGACCCTCGCCGCCCAGGACAACTGGGACAGCTATCGCCGCCACGCTGGCATCGGGACCCACCTGCTCGCCGGCTTCATCTTCATCCTACCCAAGGTCGGCACGCTCTCCGTCCTCTCGCTGCGCGGCCCCACTCCCGCCACCGAACAGGACTACGTCAACTCCCTCGTTCACACCGTCGACGTCCTCCGCCAGACGCTCGCCCACGCCACCACCGCCGCCAACATCCCCAACAAGGACCTCGACACCGGCGACATCATCCACCCCGGTACCTACCGCCTCTGCGACGAGACGTACGCGAACCTGCTGCATGAGATCGCCCGCAACCCCGCCACGCCCATCCCCTTCGGCATCAAGCGCGACCTCCTCGCCTACTTCGACGACCCGGAGAAGGCCATCTACCTCCAGCGCAACCCAAAAATGTTCGCCCGCATGCAGGCCGAACTCCCCATCCTGGTCAACATCTCCACCCAGGCCGCCTACCCAGACACCGCCTTCCTCCCCGAACCCACCCAGGACGCCGCCCCAGCTCCCGCCCCAGCTCCCGTCCCGCAACCCCCAACCAAGCCGCAGCCCCAACCACAAACCCAGTCACAGCCCCTGCTCAAAACCCCGCCGCAGCCCTAGAATATCTCGAAGTTCACCTCGACGTTCAGATACACCGCCACCGGCTTTCCGTTCTCCGTCGCCGGCTTGAACTTGTACTGCTTCACCGCATCGACCGCCTTCTCGTCCAGTCCCAACCCCACTCCCCGTGTCACATGCACATTCTGCGGTATCCCATTCTTGTCCACGATGATGCTGACCATCACCACGCCCTCGAACTTCGCCGCTTTTGCCTCTGGCGAGTACCCCGGCTCCGGCGCATAGCTCAGAATCGGCCCCTTAACGTCGCCGCCAATCGGCTTCACTCCGTTGGCTGCCTCGCCGGCCACCAGAATCGGCCCCTGCGTCTGCGCCGTGCCATCAGCTAACTGGAAGTTGACCTCGACGTTTAACCACACGGCGACCGGCTTGCCATTCTCCGTCGCGGGCTTGAATACATACTTCTTCACCGATTCAACCGCATTCTCGTTCAACCCGTCGCCAAGCCCACGCAACAGTTGCACATGCTGCGGCAGACCATGTTCATCCACCACCAGGCTAACGAGCACTATGCCCTGCACCTTGTCCTGTTTCGCCAGCTCCGTGTACTCCGGCCATGGCTCATAGATTATTTTCGGCCCAGTAACGCCACCGCCAATCTGCTTCACTCCGTTACCCGCCTCATCGACCGGCGGCATCGGTCCCATCGCCGTCGTCGAATCGGCCAACGTGTAGTTCACCGTAATCGACGTCTCCACCTCGACCGGCTCGCCATTCAGCAGATACGGCCTGTATGTCCACTGCTTCACCGCATCCTGCGCACTTGACACCAGCATCGATGGCCCGCTGATAACATCTAGCCTCTCCACTGCCCCTGTCTTCGAAATAATTGCGTGCAGGATCACCGCCCCCTGCACATGCGCCGCCTTGGCAACCTCCGGATAGACAGGGTTGACCTTCGAAAGGATCATCCCCGCCAACGACCCACTGGATATCCGCTCTGGCCCGCCCGGAGCCGCTGGCACCGCCGGGGGTGTCCCGTCTAACATTCCGGCAAGCGGAGCAGCCGCCGGAGCCTCTGCCTGCGCCATCAGGACTGGCTCCTTCAGTTGGAACTCACGCACCTTTGGTTCGGCAATCAGCGTATTCAACGGACTCACCGCATCCAGCTCCATCGGCGACGCCGCGCGCGCCGCATGGCTCAAAGCGCTGACCTCAGCCCGCGCCACCGTCACCACATACGATCCAGCAGCAATCACGATCAAAGCCAGAACCATGAACGCCGCCATCTGTGAGACCACCGAATCTTCCCTGCATCCAAGTAGCCGTTTAATTCGCATTGTCAGCACCCCGCCATTCGCTCCCAGCACAAACTCAGGGCTATACGACCGCCGTTCCTCCAGCGCCGACAGCGCCCGCGCATACGCCAGCCGGTCGCCGCCCACCGCAACCGCCATCTCGTCGCAGCAGCACTCCCGCTCTCGCCGCACCTGCTTCGACACCCACCACACCGCGGGGTGGTAGAACAGCAGTGTCTCGATCACCGATTGCAGCACGCTCACCAGGTAGTCGTGCCTCCGGATGTGCGCCAGCTCGTGAGCCAGGATCGCCTCGATCTGCATCGTCGAGAGTCCGGTCAGGCAGCTTGCCGGCACCAGCACCACAGGCCGCAGCCATCCAATCACCGTCGGCACTTGCACCAGCGCGGAGTGCATCAGCCGCACCGCGCGACTCACTCCAAGCCTCCGCCGCAGCGTCTCGAACACCTGCTGCAAGTCCGCCGGCACAGCCGTTGTCGCAACCAGCCGCATCCTGCGCGCAACCAGCAGTCCCACATTCAGCCGCGCTACAAAGAAGATCACTCCCGCGAACCACGCCAGCAGAGCCCACGGCAGCGCGTGGTCCAGCGCCACGGCAATCCGCTCCGACAACGGCGCGGCCAACTCCCCCGCTCCAACCCGCAGCACCGTCCCCGGATCGATCGCCACCGCCGGTCCATCGAACGCGGCCCGCTGCCGGTACTCGGCCGATGCCAGGTGCGCAAACGTCGCCAGCGGCAGCGCAACCATCAGCCCCAGTGCAAGGCACGAAGCCGCATAGCGCGCCCGCGACGACCGCCCGCTGAGCACTCCAAGCACGCACCACAGCACCACCGCGACCCCCATCCCCTGCCAGCACAGATGCAGCAGCGTCCAGCCCAGCGCATGGACCAGCGGCTGCCCGCAGATCTCAATCAGAGTTGTCATAGCGACCTCTTCTCGTACTCGTCCAGAATGCTGCGAATCTCCGCCAGGTCCTTCGCCGACACCTTCTGCGACGACAGCGCCCCCAGCACCAGATTCTTCGCCGACCCATCGAACGCCCGCCGCACCAGGTTCCGCGTCAACTGCCGTTGCGTCTGCTCCTTCGCAATGCGCGCCTCGTACACATGCGACCGGAACTGCTCGCTGCGCGCCAGCAGACCCTTCTCCGCCATCACCTGCATCTGTTTCAGAATCGTCGTATAGCCGGTGTCTTTTTCGCTCGCCGTATGCACATCGCGCACCGTGCTCGGCCCCAGCGCCCAAAGAATGTTAAGGATCTCCAACTCAGCCTCGGTCGGTAGCTGCATCGCATCGCGGTTTGGATCTCTTCGCCTCATCATGCAGACAGCCTAGTACGACATTTATCGTATGTCAACGATTATTTTCGTGCTTTTCTCCTCCCCTCACTCCGCCTGCCCCCGTCGTCATTCTGGCGCAGCCACCCAGGTCGTCATTCTGGCGCAGCCAGAATCTCCGTATTGGCCGTTGCCTTTGCTCCCACCGGCCGCTCCATCCTCATACCACACAGCTCATAGCCCATAGCTCGTACCGGAAAAATCGCCGGGTGCCCCATCTTCGCCGCAGTCTCATCGCGGCTAAGGTGGGGCCTTGCGGGTGCCCCATCCATCGCGTACTTTGCGATGGGTGGGATTCGGCTCCCGCAAAAACCCCAGCAAATCCCTGTGTCAAGCCCCTCGAACCCTAAAATTCCCCCTAACCAACACCAAACAAACCACTTCACCCAGAAAAATAGTTGGCATACTAGTTTCTCTCCAAGGCGTATAATTAAAGTGGCTGTCCTAGATAATTATTGGGGCTGTCCTAGATAATTAT
>PLOT01000252.1 GCA_003142215.1 Granulicella sp.
ACCCACTGGTTGAACTGGCCCATCGAGAGCAGCAGCCCGCCGTGCTTGTGCAGGAAGGCGGGCGTCCACGGCAGTTCGCAGGCACTGTCTTTGACGCCCAGCAGCCCGCCCAATCCGCGCAGTACCGCATCGCCCGCGCGCAATGCGAACGACCGCCGACTGGCTCCGATGGGGTCGAGCAGATACATCACTCGCTCTTCGGCAACCGGCGCGGCCATGGGAATCTCCGCCGGGTTCAGTTCGGGAAAGCTGGCGCGAATCCCCCGCGCGCTGGTGACGATGCCGCTGACTCCGGCGGCAATATCGTCCGCGCGTTCGTAGCAGAGAACCTGCAGCGGCATTCCCGGCGCAACCCGGCTGGCAAACGCAGGATCGTCGGGATGCGCGGTCCACTCGCGCGTCAGCGTGGTGAGGAAGCCGCCCATCGCGGGGCCGAAGCCGACGCAGGCGATGTCCACCTCCATCGTTGCGCGATCTACATATGGAGCCGCGGCGCTTTCTGGAGCCGTGGCGTCCTCGGCAGCCGTTGCGTTTTCGGCAGAGGCTTCGCCACTCATGCGGGATAGTCCAGGGCTGCGGGGATCATCACCTTGCTCACCGTATCGGCGGCGCGGTCCTTGGCCAGCCGCGAGCCGCTGAGGCAGGTGCAGAGCTTGTTCTGCATCCGCTGGAACTCGCCTGACCCGGCACAGCCCGCGCACGGCCCGGCTTTCGAGGGATGACTGCCATCCGCGCCAACCACGTCCGTGGCGAAGGCGGAGATTCCCGGCATCGTCTCCTCCAACTCCTCCAGCTCCTGGGCCGTAAAGCAGTGACTACAGCCCTCCGTATCCCAGGCCGGGTGCAGGTTGTAGCCGAAGACCAGATCGGCCGAGATGCGCGAGACCTCGCCGGCCGCGCGCGCCGCCTGTACATGGCAGAGGTCGCTGAGGAACTGCACGGTCCCCTCCAGCCCCTCGGCGGCGACCGCATCGTCCGGGCCGCGGGCCTGCAACTCCAGCACGTCAAGGATCTGGCAGCGCGAAGCCAGCAGCCAGCAGAGCGCATCGGCCAGCGCAAAGGTCACGCCCTGCCGCTGCCCGTGATAGAGCTTGTTGCCCGCAGGATCGGTGGCGTTCTGCAGATGCGCCAGCGTCCATTGCCACATCTCCATCGCCGACGCCAGTGTGCATGCTCCGGTCCCCGGATGCTCGCCGGCGATCCTGCGCATCTCGGCGATCCAGGTGCGGAACTGCGCCAGGAAGACATCGCGCGTCATGGTCAGCGTCAACTGTCGCCGCTGCACCGCCTCGGGACCTTCATAGGTTGCTTCCAACTGCGCGTCCATCCACTTGTTGGCGAGGAAACCGGGACAGTCCTCGGTGATGCCATAGCCGCCCATCAGGCTGACGGCCTCGCGCATCATGTTGGCGCCGACGCCGGTGTTCCACAGCTTGGTGGCGGGGCAGAGTACGTCGGCCTCGGAGTCCTTCAGTACAAAATCGACCATGGGATCGGCGGCCAGCACCTCGCGCCGAGGATCGTTCGCGTCGATCGCAAGCAGTTCGATGGCCCGCTGCTCGCTCTCCTGTAGAGCCTTGTGCTCAGCCCGCTTGCCGCTGACTCCAAGCTCCTTCATCAGTGCTTTCTTCTGCTTCTCCAGCGGCTCCAGAACGTCGAAGATCCTTGCCGCGGCAAATCCCAGCGACGCGGCGGCCTCGCCCATGGCCCACACGTCGACCAGCCGATGCAGCGCGTCCTCGCGCTGCTGGATGCCAAGCTCGTAGCGCATGGAGCCGGGCTTCACGCCAGCCGCTCCGTGGAAGCGCTCCCTCTGGTAGCGGATCACCGGCTCAACCGCCGACAGCAGCTTGGCTGCCGTCATCAGGCCGACAGTGACGCGCGTGCGGCGGAAGACCGCCTCGATCACCTCGCCGTGGCTGAAGTTCGGCACAATCACGCCATCCTGCACGGTGTATCCGCCCACAATGCGGCTGGCCGGAACCTTCAGGTTGAAGATCGGGTCGCCGGTGGACGAGAGCTGATGCACCAGCTTCTTGGTCGGCGTTCCGCGGTCGAAGATGCCCTCGTCGCCCTCCTCCAGAATCACCATGCAACTGCCCTTGATGCGCGGATCGTCGGAGGTCACAGCGGCGGTGACGAAGTTGGCGAAGGCGATGTTGGTGATGAAGCGGCCGCGCTTGTCGACCTGTAGCAGAGGCTCCGCGCCGTCCTTCCACTCGACGATGCGCAGCTTGCCGCTCAGGATACCGGTGTCGATGCCGACGTAGGGCAGCGGCTCGGTCAGCGCGAAGGCTCCGCGCCAGGGTTTGCGGTCCTCGCCCGCCTGCGGAGGCGCGGCCAGCGTCTTATAGTGGCTGACCTGCTCGGCGGTGCCGCACTCGTGGATCGGGGCCAGCGCCAGAAAGCTCGCCAGGCTGCCCGTCGCCGCGCCGCCATCCACCCACGCCAGTTCAAACGCAGCCAGAGACAGCGCCAGGTTCTTCGGACCGGCGATAAACCCGCCCTCCTCGGGTTCCATGAAGGCAGCGGTGATTCCGGCGCGATCGAAGGCCTCCATCATCTCGGCCTTGGCGGGGGTCCACTCGTGGGTATTGCGCTCGCCAGCCGCGACCATCTGCGCCACCGTAGTGCGCGCCACCGCGCGCGACGACTGCACCAGCATCTGCAGGTCGAAGCGGTCCGCAAAACGCCACTGAATCTGGCGCACCGCATCCCCGGGGAGCGTGTGCATGGTCTTCACCTCTGGTGCCGCAGCCGTAGCCATAGATCTGAACCTCGCGCAGTTCTCCCTATTGTCTCAGGCGGGGCCTGGGGCCGTTTGTGACCATCATCACCGGCGGGAGTCCCGGCACCGGGCATTGCAGCCGGTCAGGCCGCCTTCTGGTGCTGATGTTCCGGTGTGACCACATTCGCCACCTTCCTCCGCTTCTTACGCGACGCGACCCATAGATCCCGCTTGAACTGAAGGCTGAGCCATAGATCTGCCCGCACGCCGAAAGCATCCTGAAGCTTCAGCGCCATATCGACCGACACCGCAGACCTCCCGTTGATGACTCTGGAAAGGGTCGCTCGCGTAACTCTGAGATGCTTCGCCAACGCAGTCACCGACTTGCCTACGCTCAGATTGCCGTTCTCCAGAATGTCGGCAAGCAACGCACCCGGATGTGGTGGATTAAACATTCCCATAGCGATCTCCTAGTGGTAATCCTGATAATCGACAAGCACCGCGTTCTTGCCTTCGAACGTAAACGTCAGACGCCAATTGCCGCTCACGCTCACGGCCCAATGCCCCTCCAACTCGCCACGCAAAGCATGACATTTCCAGCCAGGCCACTGCATATCCTCAACTCCGACTGCATCATCCAGAACGTCGAGTTGAATGGCAAGCCGTGCCGCGTGCTTCGTCTGAATGCCTGCCTTCGAGCCGGTCTCGAAGAACCGCTGGACGCCCTTGTGCCGGAAGCTCCTGATCACGCAACCATCGTATACCGAAACGCTACGCTATACGAAATTATTTTGCCGGAGCGGATGGTCCAGTCTGGTTCCGCGGGACTGCAAGGGTGCCGGATCGACCAAGTTCTTCCCAGCCATTTTGCCGCGCCCTCTATAATGGCTCATGGCAATCACTCCAGCGGCCCCGGGAAGCTCCGGGAATGCCGCACCTTCCAGACAGGAAGGGAAGAGGATCGACTCCATCGCGACGGACGCAGGCATCGAGCGTGAGGCAGCTCTGCCGCACCCGCCTCCACTGGAGTCTCTGCGCCCGGACCCTCCGGCCGAGGCTGCGATTGCCCACCCCGAAGCTACAGCAGCGCCCCCGGCGGAGGAGTCTTCCGCAGGCCATCTTGCCGGCTCCAGCGCGGCGACCATCGACGAGATGGATGCAAAGTTCACGCGTCTGCTCGCAGAAGTCCATAAGAACCGGCCGGGCGACGACCTGGAGATTATCCGCCATGCGTGGGCCTTCTGTCTGGAGCAGCACGAGGGGCAGAAGCGAGCCTCCGGCGAGCCGTACGTCGTGCATCCGCTGGAGGTTGGGCTTGTGCTGGCGGAGCTGAAGATGGACTCTACCGCGATCGCCGCCGGTCTGCTGCATGACGCGGTCGAAGACACCGATGTGACCACCGAAGAGGTCGAGAAGCGCTTCGGCGAGCAGGTGGCGCACATCGTCGAGGGCGTCACCAAGCTGGACAAGATCAAGTTCGCCAACCGCGAAGACCACCAGGCCGAGAACATCCGCAAGATGCTGCTGGCCATGGTCACCGATGTCCGCGTCGTCATCATCAAGCTGGCCGACCGCCTGCATAATATGCGCACCCTGGAGCACCTGGTCAGCGAGAAGCGGCAGAAGATTGCCAAGGAGACGCTCGACATTTACGCGCCGCTGGCGCACCGCCTTGGCATGGGCAAGCTGCGCGGCGAGCTGGAAGACCTGGCCTTCCGCTACACCGACCCCTTTGCCTATGAGCAGCTCTCCACCGAGGTGGACGCGCTGCGCGGCGAGGGTGAGGTCTTCCTTGCGGGAGTCGTCAAGACGCTGGAAGACAAGCTGGCCGAGCACAAGATCGCGGGCCGCGTGGAGTGGCGCATCAAGCGCCTTTACTCCATCCAGCAGAAGCTCTCCGAACAGAAGATCCCCCTGGACCAGGTCTACGACCTGCTTGCCATCCGCGTCATCTGCCAGACGGTGCAGGACTGCTACGCTGTGCTTGGCCTGCTGCACTCCATCTGGCGCCCGGTGCCGGGCCGCATCAAGGACTTCATCGCCATGCCGCGGCCCAATCTTTACCAGAGCCTGCATACCACGGTGATCGCGCCCGGCGGCCATCAGTTCGAGGTTCAGATCCGCACCGAAGAGATGCATCGTGTTGCGGAAGAGGGCATCGCGGCGCATTGGAAGTACAAGGCCGCAGACAATGTCACACCCAAGGACGAGGCCCGCCTCGCCTGGGTGCGCCAGTTGATGGAGTGGCAGCGCGAGATGTCGGACCCCAACGAGTTCATGTCCACGCTGAAGATCGACCTCTACCCGGAGGAGGTCTACACCTTCACTCCCAAGGGCAAGGTGGTGGTCCTGCCCAAGGACGCAAGCCCCATCGACTTCGCCTACACCATCCACACCCAGGTGGGCAATACGACCATCGGCGCCAAGGTGAACGGGCGCATCGTCCCCCTGCGCACCAAGCTGCGCAACGGCGACATCGTCGAGATCACCACGCAGGCCGGCCACTCTCCCAGCCGCGACTGGCTCAGCTTCACCAAGAGTTCGCGCGCCCGCAACAAGATCAAGCACTGGCTCAACGAGCACCAGCGCGAGCGCGCCGTGGAGGTTGGCAGCAAGCTGCTGGAGCGCGAGGCGCGCAAGTACAAGATGGCGCTCTCCAAGTATCACGAGGCCGACTACGACAAGGTCGCCGCCGAGTACGGCCTCAGCTCGCAGGCCGAGCTGCTCGCCGGTGTCGGCTTCGGCAAGTATTCCGCGCGCCAGGTGCTGAACAAGCTGGAGCCGGGATCGACCATGGCCATCGAGCCGGCCGCACCCGAGGGCGTTGTCGGCAACACACTCGGACAGATGTCCGACGCGGTCAAGCGCGTCTTCTTCGGCAGGGGGTCGGAGTCGCTCCAGGTGGAGGGCCAGGACGACCTGCTGGTCTACCGCGCGCGCTGTTGCAACCCAATCCGTGGCGAAGAGATTATCGGCTACGTCACTCGCGGCAAGGGCGTCGCGGTGCATGCCCGCAGTTGCCCCAACGTTCAAAATCTCCTCTACGAGTCGGACCGCAGAATCCAGGTCGAGTGGGCGCCGTTACCCGGTGATGCGGGAGCCCAAGGCGCGGCGCAGACCTATCCCGTCAAACTCACCGTACTCTGCGACGACCGCGCTGGAATGCTGAAGGAGTTTACCGCCATCATCTCCGACGAGGGAACCAACATCCGCTCCTCCAGCTCGGAGGTATCCGACGACGGCGGCGCGGTGGTGGACTTCGTCGTCGAAACCATCGATGTCCGCCATCTCAACCGCCTGGTCGACAAGCTGCGCCGCGTGCAGGGAGTCCACGACGTCCAGCGCGTGCAGAAGATCTAAGGGGCCTGTGAACCAACTGGAACCGTGGAAGTGTTGCCGCTAATCCGGCTTGACCGCAGTCAGCGAATACTGACCGCCGAACGGAATCCCGGTGAGATACGGTTCCAGCACCCGCAGGCCGGACAGGGCATGGGGAAAGAACAGGTGATACCGCACCCTGGGATATTTCCATCCGCAATCGAGATAGCGCCGCAACAGGTCATTTGCCCGCACCAGGCGGGCATTCTCGTCAAACGGGCATGTATTGACGGCACGCACGGTCAGCGGATTCAGCGGGTTGTGCTCGAAGATGGCAAGCATCCCGCCGGGACGCGTGACGCGGCGCAGTTCGCGCAGCCAGTGGGCGTGCTCCTCATGCGGGATGTGATGAAAGACGCAGGCCGAGAACGCAATATCGAAGGAATTGTCATCGGCTGGGATTCTTTGGTCTTCGATTCTCAATCCTTTTGCCATCCCGGGGAAGCGAGTTTCTGCGACAGCCAGACTGCGCTGCGAGAGATCTGCGCTGGCTAACGGAGCAGTCGGGAAATAGTGGCGGAAGAATGGAGTGGAGTTGCCGATGCCCGACCCGAAGTCCAGAATACTTTCTGGCAGAAGATTGCGTTCCTGCGCCAGCCTGCCCAGCACCTTGATCTTGTACTC
Organism: Granulicella sp.; assembly: GCA_003142215.1. Taxonomy (GTDB): domain Bacteria; phylum Acidobacteriota; class Terriglobia; order Terriglobales; family Acidobacteriaceae; genus Edaphobacter. The sequence continues at coordinate 6,731 of PLOT01000252.1, forward strand.
GTGGAAGAATTCAGGCTTCTCGCCTGTAACGGCGATACTTTGCCGAAGCAGTTGGTCATATTCATCGGCGAACCGATCGAATTCCGCAATATCCACAGCATTCCCCTTCGATCACGAATTGCGGCCTCGGTTGGCAGCCCCGACCGCTCAATCTTATCTTAAAAGACAGTTCCTCCGGATTCGCCTCTACAGCGACCGTCGTCTTGATTTGGAGGGACTGTGGCGCTCGATTTATTTTCGGATAGTCTTACGACATGTAGTCTAAAGCCAGGCTCTAACCATGCTCTCGACAACGATCAATTCCGGGGATCCTTTGCGGCAAATCGACCTTCGTTCCCAGAGGGTAGCGGTGACTGGGGCAACTGGATTTATTGGCCGGCATGTATTGGACCAGCTCAGAGCAGCGAACGCCACCGTGATCGCGATCGTCGATCGGAAACGCGGCGGCTTGAGACACGGCGCGAGCTTGGAGTCAACAGAGCAAATCTGGTTCGACCACCCCAGCGAGATCGTCAGCGCAGTGCGAACTTCGACGCCGAACTATGTAGTTCACTTGCACGCAGCCGTCACAACGGAGCGTACGCCGGACGCTGTCGCCAGAACTACAGAGGAAAATCTCCTCCCTTCGCTCGACCTCATGAATGCCTGTGGAGATTTGAATGTAAAGCGGCTAATTCTGATGGGTTCTGGCGAGGAGTTCGGCCCAGTCACCGGACCATTCGACGATTGCACGATCGCTGACCCGCCCTCTCCCTACGGTGCAAGTAAGGCGGCCGTAACCGGCTATGCCAAAATGTTTTACAACGCGTTTCGTCTCCCAGTCGTCGTACTGCGACCCTCCGTCGTCTACGGCCCAGGCCAGGCGCCGCGAATGTTAATCCCTCAAGTAATGCATGCACTTGCAGCAGGCAGCGAAATAGACGTCACTGAAGGACGCCAAACTCGGGACTTCATCTACGCGGAAGATGTGGCGCGCGGGATTGTGTCTGCACTGGTAGCCGAGGGTATTGATGGCCACTCGTATAACCTTGCCTCTGGCGAAGTCGTAACCGTCAAGGATTGCCTGCAACGAATAGAAGACATCACTCGTTGCACCGGACTCATTCAATATGGTGCAATCCCATATAAGACAGGTGAGATCTTCTCCTATGAGCCCGTGGCGGAAACAACTCGTGAAGCGTTGAACTGGCGCCCTTGCGTCAATCTCGACGAAGGGCTGGCTAAGACTTGGGCTTCCCTCAAACTCACCACAGCGCCGGAAAAGGACTTCAAATGACGGAAGACGTGTCCAATCGCCCCCTCATCTCGATAGTCGTACCCGTATTCAACGAAGAAAAGAACATTGCTCCCTTCTATGCAGCCGTAGCTGAAGCAACAGAGACGCTGGAATCCAAATACCGGTTCGAATTCGTATTTACAGATAACCACAGCACGGACGCGACGTTTCCCCTTCTACGCGACCTTGCACAACGCGACTCGCGGGTTAGGGCCTTTCGGTTCTCCCGGAACTTCGGCTTTCAACGTTCCATAATGACCGGCTACGTTCAGGCTCGGGGGGATGCCGCAATCCAGATTGACGTCGACCTGCAAGACCCGCCTGAGCTGATTGGCCGATTTCTGGCGGAGTGGCGAGAGGGAGCAGACGTCGTATACGGTATCCGCACCAAACGAAAGGAACCATGGATCATCAGCATCCAACGCGTTCTCTTCTACCGTCTCATAGACCGGCTCAGCGAAGAGAAGATTCCCGTCGACGCTGGAGATTTCCGCTTGATCAGCCGTCGCGTCATCGACCTGCTCAAGAGCTTCGAGGACGCCCAGCCCTATCTGCGCGGAACCATCGCCACCCTCGGATTCAAGCAGGTTGGCATCCCCTATGATCGCAACGCGCGCCTGCGCGGCGAGAGCAAGTTTCCATTCTCCAAACTGGTTTCGCTTGCAATGGACGGTATCCTCAACCACTCCGTCGTTCCACTACGGTTCTCCACTTACTTTGGCCTTGCCGTCTCCGCCATCATGCTGCTCTCGGTCATCGGATACGCCGCGGCAAAGATCCTCTTTGGCTCCCAATGGCCGGCCGGGTTCGCCACGCTCGCGGCGCTCATCCTCGCGTCTATCAGCATCAATGCGATGCTCCTGGGCATCATCGGTGAGTATCTTGGCCGCATGTACCGGCAACAGAAGAAGCAGCCCTTGACCATCATCGAGGATGTAGCCGGCATATCGATAGAGTCCAGAGACTCTTCAAGGGGAAGAACGGCAGGTTCCTGACAGTAGATGGCCAGTCCGCCCGGTCTTGGGTTAGCCAATTGGCCTGCGTTGCATCCCGCCCGGCGGAGCATCGAAGTACGCGCTGCGCATGGGCGACCGTGCCGCCACAACCAGCAGCGCGAGCAGAAGCAATAGCTTTGCGTCCCCCGCATAGAGCATCAGGAACGTCAAGGGCGAGAACAGCAGCGCATAGATCACGGCCAGCGCGAGCATGGAGTGGTAAGAGAAGGCAACCTTGCCGGTGGCCACCTCACGCGTCAAGAACACCAGCAGAGCCCCAAATGGGAGATACAGGTGAAGCAACGAATAGTCCGCGGCGACTGGCGGGAAAAGCGTGACAGCCACTCCCAGCGCGGTCAGTTGGTTGAGCATCGGCATCCTGTAGAACACCGCAAACAGCAGCCCAAGCCCGGCGATTGCGACGAACGGGTAAATGCGCACCAATGTGTGGACAACGTGCCATCCTCCGGGCTCCGCGCTCAATATTGGCACCTCTACGAGAGCCTTGACCGGATGAACGCCGCCCATCTCCACGGTCAGAGCGGCCGACTTCATCCCGTCCAGCAGGGAATGGCAGAATTGTGCTTCGCCGTTTTGCATCAAGTTCCCGACGTAATTGTCGAGATAGTAAGATTCGTTAGGTTTCAGGTCCCGATACACCTTCCACGGGTTCGGTCCGAGGATCGTCAGAGCCGCGAACACCACCAGGCCCGCAGTCGCCACGCCAAGCGCCGCTGCCTTGTACTTGCGGCGGCCCAGCAGCAGAAGAAGAAACAGGATGGAAAACGGCTTGATCGAGGCCGCCAGCCCGATCAGCACGGCCGCCGTGCGGTACCTCGCTCGCAACAGGAAGCACAGACCCGCCGCTGCCAGCGCCCAAACGACGCACTCGATATTTCCCCGGTCGGCGGTGAACCACATCGGATAGCCCAATATGGCGGTGGTGCCGATCGCGGCGGCAAAGGAGAGCCGAACCGCCCTGCTGGCGCGACCGGCACGCCATGCTACCAGCGCAAAGCCCAGGATGCAGATCGCGAAAAACACAAGATAGGGCCTGATCGGATGGCCTGGGAACGTGTGGAGCAGCACCTTGAAGACGAAGGCACCGGGAGGAGGATAGTTGAACACGGGAAATCCTCTACCCAGGGCTGCGGAACCATGGTATAGATGCCTGGTCTTGCCGACATAGTTCGTCAGGTCGTGAAACTGATCGCTTTTGCCGAACAGCGGGCGAGTCATCTCATCGCCGCTGCGGTTGTAGATGCTCCAACTCGCCCAGGTGACCAACGCAACCAGCAACGCATAGACCCAAAGCGCGACCCTGACCTGCGATGCCGCATTGCCAGCAACGTTTTCTCTGCGCAAATTTCCCTCCACCGCGGCAAACACGGCTCGACAGACTCCATCCATCTTACTCGGCTGCCTTGATTGTACCGACGCCTGCGCCGACAGGATAAGCTTTCGATAAAGAGGGATAGCCGGCGAACTTGCGCAAGACCTCCGCAAGCGCGACAATCGAGCCATCTTCCAGAAGACGAAAGCGCGATATGGCACAGACCAAGACGATGATCTCTACCACCCAGGCTCCCCGGGCGATCGGGCCGTACTCGCAGGCGGTGCGCGTGGGCGATCTGCTCTTCACCTCCGGCCAGGTGGCGCTCGACCCGGAGACGGGAGCGCTGGTTGCGGGAGGCATTCGCGAGCAGACCGCGCGCGTGCTCGACAACCTGACCGCTGTGCTGGAAGAGGCTGGCCTGGACATGGCGAACGTCGTCAAGACCACCGTGTTCCTGAAGAACATGGCCGACTTCCCCGCCATGAACGAGGTCTACGCACACTACTTCGCGCCGGAGGGCGTGGTGCCGCCGGCGCGCTCCACGGTCGAGGTGGCGCGCCTGCCCAAGGACGCGCTGGTGGAGATCGAAGTGATCGCCGCGCAGCCGTAACAACAGTTGCTGGTTGCCGAGGTGGTGCGCGAACTCAGGGATGAGACTCTGCAACCTGCGGCGCATCGAATGAAACAGAGGCCCTCAGAGATGACAGATACGACACCCGGTTCAGGAATTACGGCAAAGAAAAAAGTGCGGAAGACCGAGGCGGAGTGGCGCGAGCTGCTCACCCCCGAACAGTTCCATGTGATGCGCCAGAAGGGAACCGAGCGGCCATTTACCGGCGCGCTGGTGGATACCCACGACGACGGGAGCTATCACTGCGGGGCCTGCCATGCGCCGCTGTTCGCCTCCG
>PLOT01000242.1 GCA_003142215.1 Granulicella sp.
ACCCTTTCGCAAAGTACGCGAAAGGATGGGGCACCCAGTTCTCTACTTCCCACCCATCGCGGTGAGACTGCGATGGATGGGGCACCCAGTTCTGGGGCACCCGATTCGTCGGAGATCCAGCGGGTGCGGTTTGAGGTTGTGCCGGACACGATTACCGGCGCGCTGGAGCTGGAGAAGGGGTCGGCGGACGCGGCCAGCAATGTGCTGACGCCGGACATGGTGTATGCCCTGAGAGATGCGCCGGGGCTGGAGACGGCGAGCGGGCCGGGGTCGAATGTGTGGTACCTGAACTTCAACGTGGCGGACGCGGCGTTGCGCGACAAGCGGGTGAGGCAGGCTGTGGCGTTGGCGATGGACCGACCAGCGATTGTGGCGGCGCTGTGGCGGGGACACGCGCGGCTNNTGGCGCATTATCCGCACGATCCGGCGCGGGCGGCGGCATTGCTTCAGGCGGCGGGGCATCCGGCGGGAAGAGATGGAGTGCGGCTGCGACTATCGTTGAAGATCAGCCAGGATGAGACGACGCGGCTTCTGGCGGCGGTGTTGCAACAGCAACTGAGGGCGGCGGGGATTGAGCTGCGGATTCGCTCGGCGGAGTTTGGGACTTTCTACGCGGATGTGACCCATGGGGCGTTCCAGATGTACATACTGAAGTGGATTGGGTCGAACGAGGACCCGGACATCTATCGCTACATGGATTCGTCGGGGAGCTTTCCTCCGAAGGGGGCGAACCGCGGACACTATGTGAATGCGCGGGTGGACGAGTTGCTGGCAAAGGCGGCGGCGGAGACCGGGCCGGCGGCGGAGGTCGAGGCGCGGCGGCGGACGGAGTATGTGGAGGTGCAGCAGATTCTGGCCGACGAGCTGCCGGCGATTCCGCTGTGGGACCCGGAGAATGAGGTGGTACACACGCGGCGGTTGCAGGGTGTGGTGTCGCGGGGCGACGGGAACTTCGATTTTCTGCGCGATGCGTGGTTGACGCGATAGGTACTTCGTACCGTTCTCGACGCTTCGCGGCACTTCGTGCCGTTCTCGACGCTTCGCGGCACTTCGTGCCGTTCTCGACGCTTCGCGTGAAGACTTTGCGCTGTTTGAGGGGCTGCGGATACTGACTGGAATGGCCCTGGCTGGCGGCGCGGGGTCGCACGATGGGCCGGAATCGGCAACAATAGGAGAGAGGGCTATTTGCCGGGGAGTGGGGACGGGACGGTTGAGGCGGCGACGGCGCAGGGAATCGAGGAAGATGAGATGAGAGTGAGAGGGATGAAGGACCACGACGTGAAGGGCGCGGAGTTGAAGGAAAAAGAGTTGCAGCCAGAGAGCGAGGACGGACCGGCGACGGGCACTCCGCAGACGGCGGAGGCGGATGGCGGGCAGGTTATGCCACTGGCTGCGGCGGCGTTGAAGACCGAGCTGGAGCAGATGCGCGGAGAGCGCGACCAGTTGATGGACCGGCTGGCGCGGTTGCAGGCGGAGTTCGAGAACACGCGGCGGCGCGAGGTGAAGGAGCGCGCGGACGCGCGGGATTACGCGGTGCAACGGGCGGTTGAGCCTTTTCTTGCGGTGATGGACAACTTCCAACTGGCGCTGAAGGCGGACGGCACGCTGGAGCAGTTGCGCGCCGGAGTGGAGCTGATCCTGAAACAGATGGAGGAGGCGCTGAAGGGATTGCATGTGCAGGCGGTGGAGACGGTGGGGAAACAGTTCGACCCAAGAGTCCACGAGGCGCTGGGAAGCATCGAAACCAAGGAGTTTCCCGATCATCAGGTGATGGAGGAGATACGGCGTGGGTACAAGATTCGCGAGAAGCTGCTGCGGCCGGCGCTGGTGAGGATTGCGAGTAATACGGCAGTGGTGAGCGAGTAAAGCAGGGATTAGGGAACAGGGAACAGGAAGAACAGAGACAAGGACAACGGCAACGGCGAAATACGGAGATTCTGGCTACGCCAGAATGACGAACAATCACCAGAATGACGAACAACAACACGAATGACGAACATGGCGGGAAAATTTAAGAGATGAGTGCGACGGCAAACGTGACCAGGGAAGATTTTTATGAAGTGCTGCAGGTATCGCGGGACGCGAGCGATCAGGAGCTGAAGACCAGCTATCGCAAGATGGCGATGCAGTACCATCCGGACCGGAACCCGAACAATCCTGAGGCCGAGGAGAAGTTCAAGGCGTGCAGCGAGGCGTACCAGGTGCTGAGCGATCCGGAGAAGCGCGCGGCTTATGATCGCTACGGCCATGCGGCGTTCCAGGGCGGCGGGGCTGCCGGGAATCCGTTTGCGGGCGCGCAGGGATTTCAGGGCGATTTGGGAGACATCTTCGGCGATCTGTTCGGCGAGATGTTCAATATGGGCGGTGGCGGCGGACGGCGGGCTTCGCGGGCGCAACGTGGGCGAGACCTGCGCTATGACATGACAATGGAGTTCGAGGAAGCGGCCTTCGGAGTTGAGAAGGAGATCAGCATTCAGCGGCTGGAGGCCTGCGAGGAGTGCCGCGGGACAGGCAGCGCGAAGGGTAAGGCTCCGGCGACATGCACTGGATGCGGCGGACGCGGACAGGTGCGCTTCCAGCAAGGATTCTTCTCGGTGGCGAAGACCTGCGGGCGGTGCAATGGGACTGGAACGACAATTGCCGATCCGTGCATGGCGTGCAGGGGCGAGGGATTGCAGGCGAAGAAGCACGAGATCCTGGTGAAGGTCCCGGCAGGGGTGGAGCAGGACACGCGGATTCGCTACCAGTGCGAGGGCGAGGCAGGGAGGTTCGGCGGTCCGGCGGGCGATCTGTATGTGGTGCTGAGCGTGAAGGCACATAAGTTCTTCGAGCGCGATGGAGACGACCTGCACTGCGTGCTGCCCGTCTCGTTTCCGCAGGCGGCTCTGGGGACGGAGTTGCAGATCGAGACGCTGGAAGGAATGGCGACGATCAAGATACCTGAGGGAACGCAGAGTGGGCGCGAGTTCAAACTGCGAGGCAAGGGCGTGCCACACCTGAACTCGCATGGCAAGGGCGATTTGGTCGTCGAGGTGCGCGTGGCGACGCCGTCCAAGCTGTCGAAGGCGCAGAGGGATTTGTTGAAACAGCTTAGCGAGACGATGACGGTGGAGAATACGCCGACCAGCCGGGGGCTGTTCGAGAAGATGAAAGACATCTTTTCGTAGGTTCGAGGTACAAGGTTCGAGGATTATTGCAGGCTGAGGACGCGGGCGGGATTCACTTTGGACATTTGGTCGATGTCGGATTGGGAGAGGCCTTGCTTTTTGAGACCGTCGAATAGGAGTACCAGCGCATCGGGGTGGAGTGGATTGGAAGGCTGACCCATGTCGGAGGAGAGGATGCAATGCTCCGGACCGATGGCGCGGATGGCTTTGGCGTAGTCCGCGAAGTCGAATTGCTTTGAGCCGACGAGACCGTTGTATACGAACTCAATATAGGCGCCCAGGCTGGCGGCTTGCTGCATCTGCGAAATCGTCATGAAGGTGGGTGAGAGCATGGCGTGGGTGGCGACGATGTGGGTGATTCCTTGTTTGCGAGCTTCCTGGATGAGGAGCAGATCGTCTTCGGCGGAGTTGTGGCCGGTGGCCATGACGAGGTCGTATTTCTTGATCATGGCGATGACTGCCTTGGTCTCGGGAAGAATCTCGCCGTTGCGCGAGACGGCGACATAGGGCCGGTCGACCTTGGAGGCGAGGACATAGGCTCGGGCGTCGAAGGTTGCCATCCAGACGAACTTGCCGAGATGGCCGGTGGTGAGCGCCATCTTCTCGACCGCGATGGGATTCATGCCGCCGACGCTGAGGTTGAGGTCGATGCCACCGAAGACCTGAATGCCGGGAACGACCTTGTGGACGTAGTAGGCATCGGACGCGGTGGGCGCGTAATGGTTCTTGAGGACGATGGCGCGCATGCCACGGCTTTCGGCGAGCTTTGCCAGGTCGATGGCGTCGATGCTCCTGGGGGTGGAGTCGGGGGCGGTGTGGGCGTGGATGTCGATGACGCCGTCGAGGGGACGGGGTTGCGCGTGGGCGTTGGAGGTGAGGAGAGCGGCGCAAAGCAGGAGAGCGATTTGGATTTGTCGCATGGAGGCTCCTAGGAGATGAGGTGGGCGGCGGTGATGGCGATGGCGGCGATGGCGGCGGTTTCGGCGCGGAGGATTCGGGGGCCGAGGGTGACGGGCGTCCATGCGTGTTGGGTAAAGAGAGACATCTCTTCGGGGGTCCAGCCGCCTTCGGGGCCTATGGCGAGGGCGAGGTTGGTGGATTGCTCGGCTGGTGGAGAGTCTACATCCCACCCATCGCGGTGAGACTGCGATGGATGGGGCACTCGGCTTTCTATATCCCACCCATCGCGATGAGACTGCGATGGATGGGGCACCCGAGCTTCGGTGACGATTCGAACGAAATGCGGGGATTCTTCCCCTTCGGCAAGCTCAGGATCAGAATGACAATTCAATTTCCCAGCATGGGAGGGATAAAGATTTTCTAGTGCGGCGGCGAGGGTGAGGGACTGCTCTGTCTCGCTGAGGAGGATGCGGAGTGGGGCGGATTCGCGCTGGAGGGCAGCAGGGAGCGGGGTGGGATCGAGGATTTCGGGGATGTCGGTGCGGCGGGACTGTTTGGCGGACTCGAGTGCGATGCGGCGCCAGCGTTCGGCGCGTTTTGGCGCGGCGAGGGCGAGGTGCTTCTCGGTGCGGCGGGCGAGGATGGGCGTGATGCGGGCGACGCCGAGTTCGGTGGCTTTCTCGATGGCCCACTCGAAGTGATCGAACTTGAAGACGGCGAGCAGGAGGTGGATGGGGAGGGCTGCGTCGGCTTCCAACTCTTCGTGGAGGGTGAAGCGGACTTCGGCGTCAGATACCGAGGTGACTTCGGCGCGGTGGAGGAAGCCGTTGGCGACGACGTCGAAGAGCTGGCCGGGCTGGGCGCGCAGGACGCGAGCGAGATGGGCCGCCTGTTCGCCGGTGAGGGCGGCGTGGGCGGGATGGCCGGATTGAGGCGACCAGGTGTCGGCGATGAAGCGGCGGCGAGTCATAAGACAGGTTCGAGTTTCGAGGTGCGTATGAGTTACGGTTTGGGGAGGGGGACGGTGATGGGGTCCTGGTTGTAGAACTTGAGGGTGATGGAGGCGGACTTGCGCTGGTCCCATACGGCCTGTGCGATGGGGTAGTGGAGCAGAACCATTCCTTCGGCGCGGCCCGCGGGCTGGATGATGGACTCGCGCAGTAGGGGCGCGGAGGAGAGAGGCACGAGCGCGGGGAAGGTAATGTAGAGGTTGGGGAGGTCTCGCTTCTGAAGGGCGCTGGTGGTGGTCTCGGTGCCGTCGGGCGCGGTGATGGAGCCGGTGATGTCATCGAGGGTGAGCGGGACGCGGAGGCGGTCGTCAACGCGCACAGTTGCGAGGATGTAATAGTCGTCCTCGAAGGGGGCCTGCTGGCCGACGACCTTGGAGTCGGTCTTGAAGACAGTATGCGTGGGCAGCACGTTGACGTGAGTGATACTGATGTCGGCGACGCTGTGCGGGACGTAGAGATAGATGAGACCGATGATGATGGCGAGGACGACGAGGGCGATGATCGCTGGAACCAGGAAGTTGCGGCGTTCGTCTTGGGCAAAGGTGAGTTCGGACATGGAGGAAAGGATACAGCGAAAAACGATTGTTGTGGGCAGCGGGTGAAGCACTGTTATTTTTTCAGGTGTGAGCTATGAGCTATGAGCTATGAGCGATGAGCGATGAGGTATGAGCAATGCGAGTGACGGTGTAATTCCATCGGTTAGGTGAGGTCTTTTTGGACGAGGTACTCGTCCAGGAGGACGGCGATGAGGGCCGCGGTTGGGACGGCGACCAGAGCGCCGATGATGCCGGCCAGTTCGGTGCCGGCGATGAGGGCGATGAGGACGGTGAGGCCCATGAGGTTGACGCTCTGACGCATGATGCGCGGAGTGAGGTAGGCGTTCTCGATGTTGACGTAGATGAGGTAGAAGAGGAAGACGGCGGCCATCTTGGTCCAGGAGTCGAACGCTGCGACCAGGCCGACGAGCAGGATGGTGATGACTCCACCGGCGATGGGGATGCAGTTCATCAGACCCATGAGGACGCCGAGGAGGATGAAGTATCGGACGTGCAGCAGGCCGAAGACGAGGGTGCTGGCGAGGCCGAGGATGAGCATCAGAAGGGTCTGACCAAGGATCCACTTGCTGACGCGGCGTTCGGCTTTTTGCAGGGTGACGGCGAGGCGGAGGCGGTGTTCCACGGACAAGAGCGACATGAGCCAGCGGTAGGCGTACTCTCCCTCGAGCATGAAGTAGACGCAGAGGACGAGGGCGGCGAGAAGATCGAAGAAGCGCCCCATCCAATCGGGGAAGGAGGCGAAGAGGTATGAGGCGGTGGCGTCGAGGGCGTTTTCGGTGCGTTGGGCGAGGTCGTCGACGCCGAGCTTGTCGGCGAGCGGAAGGTGCTTGAGGTGGGCGACGATAGAAGGAATGCGGGCGGGCAGATCGGTGGCGAACTGGTGGAGGTTGCGGATGACGGGTGGAAGAGCGACGAGGAAGAAGAGAACGATGGCGAAAAAGATACCGCCGAGCAGAACCAGGATGGCGATGGGACGCGAGATATGCCGGGAGCCGCGCAAGCGGAAGCTCATGATGCGGTTGACGGCGGGCATGAGCACGACAGCGAAGAGCGCGCTGACGTAGATGAGCACGAGGACCTCTCGCAGACGCCATGCCAGGGCGAGGGCAATCAACACAGCGAAGGTGAAGAGGATGTGTCCGCGGATGGCGAGGGGGGACTGCTCGGTCGAGTTGGGGGTTGAGGTCGGCAGGGGGCTCCTCCTCCTGATGAGATGCATATAGTGTGCATCATGCGGGATTCAGGGGATAGAAGAAACAACGGCAAGGGCAAAAGCGAAATGCGGGGGTCCCTCCGCTGCGCAACGGACGATGAGACCGTCCGTTGCTCCGGTCGGGATGACGGAGTTTGGTGGCAGATCGGGATGGCGGATGGTTGGGTGGGGTTAGGTGAGGCGTGCGAGGAGTGCGGTGACGGTCTCTTCGGGGGTGAGGCTGGCGGTATCGAGGGTGAGGCGTGCCAGGCGGCGGTAGATAGGCTGGCGGACGAGGAAGCGGGCCTCGGCGGTGGCGGGGTCGGCGAGCAGAGGGCGGAGAGGGTCGGGGAGGGCGGGCGCGGCAGAGTTGGTGGTTGCGACACTGGTTGCCGAGGCGGGCGCGGGGTTGAGGGCCTGCATCATGCAGCGGTCGAAGAGTGCGGGGAAAGGCGCGTCGAGGAAGATGGTGGAGGTGGCTGGAGTCTGCTCGAGGAGGAGGCGGTTGGTGAGGATCTCGGGCGCTCCACCGCCGAGGGCGAGGACCAGGCGGTTGCGGCCGAGGGCGGAGGCCAGGGCAGTGGACTCAAGCTGGCGGAAATGGGCTTCGCCGTGGATGGCGAAGATGGAGGGGACGGAGAGGCCGGAGCGCGACTCGATGTATGCGTCGAGGTCGAGGAACTCCCAGTTGAGGCGGGCGGCGAGCAGGCGGCCGACGGTGGTCTTGCCTGCGCCCATGAAGCCGGTGAGGACAAGGCGGCGTAGATGCGCGGGCTGGGTCGGGGGTTCGGCGGCGGACTCGGCGGCGGGTTGGGCGTTCATTACGGCTCCTTGGAAAAGATAACGGCAAGAGCAAAAGCGAAATGCGGGGATTCTTCCCCTTCGGCTACGCTCAGGGTCAGAATGACAAGCAAAAGAACAAGTGCAAACGAAAGCCGCGACCTTTTGTAGGGTCGCGGCTCAGTGGATTTGGTGGATGCTCTGTAAGACGATCTTGTTTTATCGGTACAGAGCTGCACGCAAGCCCGGCTGACCCGCCCCCTGCCACCAAGGGCAGGGATAGGTAAAGTAGCCGTACTGAAGCGAGCGTGTATTCATCCTGAATGTGAGAGTACTCCGGAGGGGGATTGGTTGCAAGGAGAATGAGCGAAAGGGCAATCGCATAAATTGTCAATCAGTTAGCAACTTCCCCCTCCCCCCCTATTTTACGTGCTTCCTAACATCTCTGGAAACAACGAGATGTGAGTTTGAGTATGCAAAGATTCGATTCCAGACTGTTTATAGCTATGAATAAGAAAATAAATGGTTTCCTCCGGGCTTCGATTTCGGGCATGAAAAACCCCGGCGCGCTGCCGGGGTTTCCCTTGTTTTCTCTACAGCTTCTATTTTATCAGGTGGAACATAACTACTATGCCACTTGCTGAGAAGTTTTTTCTCTTTTGTTTTCTGTTGGTTGAGGGGATTTTGGAGGGTTGAGGGGCTTGACACGCGGATTTGCTGGGGTTTTTGAGGGTGGGCGACGGCGATTTTTTTGTTTCGGCTATGAACTGTGGGCTATGAACTGTGGGCTATGAGCTACGGGCGGGAGTTTTGTGGGAGAAAGGGGCGGGCGGTTGAGGGGGGCGCGAGTTCGTCGGGATCCTTCGCNNCGCTCAGGATGACAGCAGAAACAGGCAACGGCGTAGAACAGACAACGGCGGAGAACAGGCAACGGCGAAGGCGAAATGCGGGGGTCCCTCCACTGCGGCGGCAAAGTGCGCCGCCTTCGGTCGGGATGACGGAGTGGGGGAGGGCTATGCCAGAATGATGGCACGCGGGAGATTAGTCGAGTGGCTTGGATGGGTCGATGTAGTCGTCGTCGATGGAGGCGAGGGCGGATTCTTCCTGGAGCTTGGCCTGGATGTTCTGCCAGACGCGGTCGCTTGGATCGGCGACGGGCTCAAAGAGGCTGCGGGCTGTTTCGGCGATGATTTCGAGGTCGCTGACGAGGGCTGCGCAGTCTGGGTTGGCGGCGAGGAACTTTTGCAGGCGCGGGTCCTGGCTGACCTTGCCGCTGTCGGAGGCGAAGAGGTCGGGGAGGATGTGTTCAAACTCCTCGGGCTTGAGGGAGTCGAAGTCGATATTGACGGGGAGTGTCATTTGGCGGACTCCGCGGGCGCGGACGGCAGGGGGGACTGGGGCAACTGGCTGGGGTTGCGGAGCAGTTCGCGGAGCTTGAGCCGGGCCTTGTGCAGTTGGGATTTGCTGTTTCCGGTGGAGCAGTCGAGCATGGTTGCGATCTCGTTGTGTTCGTATCCCTCGACGTCGTGCAGGACGAAGACCATGCGATAGCCGGGGGGCAGGGCGGCGACGGCCCGCTCGAGAGCGACGCGGTCGACCGATCCGGCGAGGACGGGGTCTCGGCTGCCGAAGTCGCGGCGTGGGCTGTCGTCTTCGGGGTTGATTGTGTCTTCGAGGGAGACGAGGTTGAGACCTTTCTTGCGCAGTTGCATGAGGACGAGGTTGACGGTGAGGCGATGCAGCCAGGTGGAGAAGGCGGACTCACCGCGGAAGCTCTCGATCTTGCGGAAGAGATGGAGGAAGGCGTTCTGTGTCATGTCCTCCGCGGCGGAGACGTTGCCCAACATGCGCAGGCAGAGGGTGTAGACGCGGCGCTTGTGCAGGTTATAGAGCTTGGCGAATGCCTCTGCGTCTCCGCGCTTGGCGGCTGCAATGGCCTCGGCCTCGCCGGCGATGGGCGGGTTGCGCTTGAAGAGGCCGGGATTGGATCTTGCGGGTGGGGCTTGCGACATCAGCTGGCCTTGACAATTCATTGGTGTCGGCTCCGGGGTTTTGGGGAACGCCCAGACTCTCGCCTCATTCAGCCTAGCGCATCTGCCGGGGATTAACTACTGGAGAATTGGATGCGGGGGAGTGGGGGAGGGTTGTGCAGGGGTGGTGCGTGCGGAGCGGGAAAACAGACAACGACGAAATGCGGGGGTCCCTCCACTTCGGCGGCAAAGAACGCCGCCTCCGGTCGGGATGACGAAGTTTAGAAGCAGGTCGGGATGACGAAGTTTAGAAGTAGGCCGGAATGGTGGTGAAAACTCAGGCGCCGATGAAACGGGCGTAGAGGGAGCGGGCGAGGGCGATGTCTGTGGTGCCCTGGACGATGGCTCGGCCGTCGGCGAAGACGGTAAGGGTGTGAGAGCCGCGGCGGAAACGGAGGAGGAGGTCGTTGGAACGGAGGTCACTGATGTCGGCGTGGCCGGCGAGGCGGTCGCGCAGGGCGTTGAAGTCGACGGGGCGGTGATGCTCGTGGATTTGCACGGAGTCGCGGCCGCAGAGGGTGATGTGGGCGCGGTCCTGGCCGGCAAGGTGGGTGAAGATGCGTTGGCCGCAGACTTCGCAATCTGGGCGGGGAGTGGAGGTGGAGATTTCGGAGTGGTCCAAATAGCCGTGGTCTGCCGGGGAGCCGAGGCCCACGGGGTTCCAGAGGTCGAAGGAGAGGAGGGTGCGGCGCATGAGGTGAGGCTGGCCGGTGAGGAACTTGAGGGCTTCGGTGACCTGGATGGAGGCGGCGAGATTGACGGCAGTGGAGAGGATTCCGGCGGTGTCGCAGGTTTCGACATTGCCGGTGGGGGGTTTGGGGAAGATGCAGGCGAGGCAGGCGGTGGGAAGGCAAGACAAATGCGGGGGTCCCTCCACTGACCACCCCAACGAGCAAGTTCGCTCGTCGGGGCCCCCGGTTGCGGCGGCAAATGCGCCGCCTCCGGTCGGGATGACGGGCTCCTGGGCGGGGAGGATGTTCATCGTGGCGGCGTAGGCTCCGATGGCTGCGGCGTAGATCCAGGGGAGGCCGCGCTGGACGGCGAAGTCGTTGATGAGGTAGCGGGTCTCGAAGTTGTCGGTGGCGTCGAGGACGATGTGGACGGATGAGGGGATGAGTTCGGCGATGTTGGTTGGAGTGAGGTCGCGGATGCGTGCGTGGACGGTGATGCGGGAGTTGAAGAGGGCGATGTGGCGGCGGGCGGCCTCGGCCTTGGGGAGGCTGTCGCGTGCGTCGGATTCGTCGAAGAGGACCTGTCGTTGGAGGTTGGAGGGCTCGACGAAGTCGCGGTCGATGAGGGTGAGGGTGCCGACGCCGGCGCGTGCGAGCAACGATGCGGAGGCCGCGCCCATGGCCCCGCAGCCGACAATGGCGACGTGGGAGGCGGCGAGGCGCTGCTGGCCGAGGGGGCCGATGCCGGGGAAGAGAACCTGGCGGGAGTAGCGGTCGTTATCCGCGATTGCTCCGGCGGCATCGGCGATTGTGTTGGCGTTATCGGCGATTGTATTGGCGGCGGTGGACGCGGGGGCCGAGTTGTCTTGGGGCGAGAGTTGTGGGGACACGGGTGCGCACTCGTTTAAATGCATCGTTGTTCGTAGTATAGGGAATTGCGGGGGGTGAGTTCATTCAGGCTTACGTCGGCTTGTTTTATGGCATCTAAGAGTGGAATGGATTTGAGGGTAGATGGATAGTTCGGCTGGAATGTTTTGTGATTCGGCTATGAGCTATGAGCTGTGAGCTTTGAGGTGTTTCTAGGTAGAGGGGATTTTTTGTTGCGCGTTCGAGTTGAGGCTGGAAGCAGAAGAGCGGCGGTGAATGGAAGCGGATGGTGTGCGCGCTTGCTCACTGGCGTTCTTGTTCTCGCGTGGGCTGGATTCTCTTCAGGGCAGAGCGCGACCGCAACTGCAAATTCAACGACAACTGCAACCGCAACGGCAACGACAGAGGCGGGGGCGACGGCGAGCCTTGCGGCGTGGAAGGGGCTGCGGGTTGGGGCGGTGGAGTTTGAGGGAGTGAAGTTTGGCGCTGGCGACCCGCTGCCGGGTTTGCTGGCGCAGCAGGCGGGCGTGGCGCTGGAACCGGCGTTGGTGACGGCGAGCGTGCGGCGGCTGTTTGCGAGTGGGAGGTATCGCGACATCCGCGTGGAGGGAGTGCGCGAGGGCGCGGGGGTGCGGCTGATCTATGTGGGCGTGCCGCGGTACTTTGTGGGTCGGGTGACGATTGTGGGAGTGAAGGACGAACGGCTGGCGTCTCTGCTGGAGTACGCGACGAAGCTGCAGCCGGGGACGAATTTCAGCGAGGCGGCGATTCCGGCGGCGACCGAGGGAGTGCGGCAGGCGCTGGCCAGCAATGGGTACTACGAGCCGGCGATTGCGGTGAAGACGATGGTGGACGAGGCGGGCGATCAGGTGAACGCGGAGTACAGCGTGCAGGTTGGGCCGCAGGCGCGGGTGGGGAAGATTGCGGTGGAGGGCAACGATCCGGGGATGACGGCGGCGGAGGTGCGCAGAAAGGGACGGTTGAAGCTGGGCAGCAAGGTGAACCGCGAGACGACCAGCAACGCGTTGACACGGTTGCGCGCGCAGTACGAGAAGCGGGACCGGATGGAGGCGACGGCTTCGTTGCGGACCGTGACATACGACAAGGCGCGCAAGCAGGTGGACTACACGTTCCGGGTGAACCAGGGGCCACTGGTGAAGGTGTTGGTGGTGGGAGCGAAGTTCTCCGGGGGACGGATGAAGCTGCTGTTGCCGATCTACCAGGAGGGGACGATCGACAACGACCTGCTGAACGAGGGGACGCACAACATCAAGGATTATCTGTTTCAGGAGGGGTACTTCGACGCGACGGTCTCGGTGAAGGTGGTGGGCGCAGACTCTGCGGCGAGCGTTGGCGCTGCGACGAGCCCGGGCACAGGTACAAACGCGGAGACGGCGCAGGAGAGCGTGGTGTACGCGGTGGTGAAGGGGGTGAAGCACAAGGTCCGGTCGGTGACGATTGCGGGCAACCACTACTTCGACACGGACCTGCTGAAGGAACGGATGCGGGTGCAGAAGGCGGACGCGTATCTGCGCACCGGGCGCTACTCTCCGGCGCTGATGAAGTCGGATGTGGAGTCGATTCTGGCGTTGTACCGGGCGAATGGATTCGACAAGGCGACGATCTCGACGTCGATCACGGACAGCGACACGGCGAAGCCTGGGAAGAAGTTGAAGGAGAGCGAGATTGCTGTGGCGTTGACGATTTCGGAGGGGCCGCAGCAGAAGTTCGGGAAGGTGACGCTGGCGGGAGTGGACGCGGGCCGGGAGAAGGCTGTGAGGGCGCTGCTGAACGCGCAGGAGGGGCAGCCCTACTCTCTGATTACTCTATCTGGCGACCGGGACGCGATGTACGGCTACTACCTGAGCCATGGATTTGAGCAGGCCAAGGTTGAGGTGAAGCAGCAGACGGAGAGCGCGGACGCGAAGAAGACGGACGTGGTGCTGAATGTGAGCGAGGGCGAGCAGGTGTTTGTGGATCGCGTGCTGCGGTCGGGGATTGTGCATACGCGGCCGTCGGTGGTGGCGCGGGAGACGACGTTCCATGCGGGCGATCCGCTGGACGAGAGCGCGCTGCTGGATACGCAGCGCAGGCTATATGGACTGGCGCTGTTCAACGAGGTGACGACGGCGGTACAGAATCCGGATGGAGACGTGCCGATCAAGAATGTGTTGCTGCAACTGAGCGAGGCGCGGCGGTGGAACGTGACGTACGGGTTTGGGTTGGAGGCGGAGACGGGNNCGCCGAATGCGACCTACTCGCAGGAGGGCAAGACGGGAGTGAGCCCGCGCGTCTCGCTGGATGTGAGCCGGATCAATCTGCGCGGGACGGACAACTCGCTGACGCTGCATTCGTCGTATGGGTTGCTGGAGGAGGTGGCCATACTGACGTTTCTGAACCCTCACTTCCGTGGCAGTCCGCGGTTGTCGGAGAGCGTGTCGGGGGGCTACTCGAATGTGCAGGATATTTCGACCTTTCAGGCATCGACGTTGCAGGGTGACTACCGCATTACGCAGAAGGTGAAGCGGACGGACACATTCATCTACGACTTCCAGTTTCGCAGGGTAGCGGTGAACCCGGCGACGTTGCAGGTTTCGGCGAATCTGATTCCGCTGTTGTCGCAGCCGGTGCGCGTGGGCGGGCCCGGGATTACGTGGTTCCACGACAGGCGGGACCCTGGACCGCTGGATGCGACCAAGGGATCGTACATGTCTGTGCAGGAGTTTTTTGCGAGTTCGAAGTTTGGCTCGGAGGCTAATTTCAGCCGGACGGACGTGACGAATTCGACATACTACGCGTTTGGCAGACACAAGTATGTGCTGGCACGAAACACGCGTCTGGGATTCGAGACGACGTTTGGTGCCAATCCAAACGTAGGCAATACGAGCTGCGCGGGCGCGCTATTGGAGACCAATGCGAGCTGCAATGCGGTGCCATTGCCGGAGCGGTTGTACGCGGGCGGAGCAACCTCGGACCGTGGATTTCCCATCAATGGAGCGGGGCCGCGCGACTTGCAGACGGGCTATCCGGTGGGCGGCAACGCGGTGATTGTGAACAGCACGGAGTTGCGGCTGCCAGCGCCCACGCTGCCGTATCTGGGAGACAGTTTGAGCTTCGTGCTCTTCCACGATATGGGGAATGTGTTTGCGCATGTCTCGGACATGTTTCCCGGCATCGCGCACTTTCATCAGCCGAACCAGGAGACGTGCGCGAATGTGGGATCTCCGCAGGTCACGAAGGCGTATCCGTTTGGGACGTGCGACTTCAACTATTTTTCTCATGCTGTGGGAGTTGGAGCGCGGTACAAGACGGCGGTGGGGCCGATCCGGCTGGACTTCAGCTACAACCTCGATCCGCCGGTCTATCCGGTGATCTACGACTTCAACGGGAGTTCGCCGTATGAGGGGCAGGCGAGCCACTTCAATTTTTTCTTCAGCATTGGACAGGCATTCTGACGCGATGAGCGCAAACGGACACAGAGCGATGGATAGATCGAGAGAGGCAAGTATCTCGGCGATGGCGTGTGTGCTGGCGATTGCGATGCTGTGTGGAGTGGTTTGCGTGGGGCAGGGAACAGAAAGACAGGGAACAGGGAACAGTCACCCCAGCGAGCCAACACCGCTCGCCGGGGGCCCCGACAGGGAACAGGGAACAGGAAATACAAATACAACTGCAGGTGCGGCGGGCGCGGGGGAGCGGATTGTGCTGGACCGCGTGGTCGCGGTGGTGAATGGAGGTTTGATTCTGGAGAGCGATCTGGACGAGGAGACGCGGATGGCGGCGTTTCAGCCGCGTGGTGGGCAGACTACGGCGACGCGGGAGGACCTGATTGAACGGCTGATTGATCGGGATTTAATCTTGCAGCAGATCCGTTTGCAGCCGCAGGCGCAGATCATGGACGCTCAGGTGGATGCGGAACTGGGCGTGCTGCGCAAGAACATTCCCGGGTGCGCGGCGTATGGCTGCGAGACGGATGCGGGCTGGGGACAATATGTCGCGGCGCAGGGCTTTACGGTGGAGGAGTTGACGGAGCGCTGGCGGCAGCGCATGGAGGTGCTGCGGTTTATCGAGGCGCGCTTCCGCATGGGGATCCGCATCTCGCAGACGGAGATGGATGCGTATTACAAGGGGACGCTGGTTCCGGCGTACGAGAAGGAAAAGGTGACGCCGCCAGCGGAGGCTGCGATTGCGGACCGGATTCAGGAGATATTGTTGCAGCAGCAGGTGGACAAGCTGCTGGACGACTGGCTGACATCGTTGCGCGCGGAGGGCAGCGTGAAGATTGTGAAGCAGGGAGAGGATCTGCCATGAGCGCCGACGAGATGCAGCCCAATGGCGAGAAGCCAAGCCCGGCCGATGAGCAGGCAGGCGGCGAGAAATTGTTGCCGGTGAAGCGGCGGCGGAGCTTTGCGTGGCATGTGACGCGGGCAGGGGCGTGGGGCTTCGGAGGCGCTCTGGCGTTGGTGATTCTGCTGGTGGGCGGGATTACCTGGGTTACGGCGACGGCGTACTTTCAGCGGCTCGTGGGGCGGGAGATTGTGTCGGTGCTGGAGGACGCGACCGGCGGACGGGTGGAGGTGCGCGGCGTCAGGTTCAGCCTGTGGCGGCTGAAGATCGAAGTGGATGGGCTGGTGATCCATGGGACGGAGGGGCCGGACGAGGCACCGTACATAACGGCAGAGAAGATCGAGGTGCGGGTGGGGATTTCGAGCTTCTTCTCGCACGCGACTGGTGCGGGGTTGCGGTCGCATGTGGGGTTGAAGCTGCTGCTGGTGGAGAGGCCGCAACTGCACCTGATGGTGGACAAGGATGGCAAGACGAACGTGCCTACGCCGAAACATCCCAAGGTGAGCAAGGAGCCGATGGCGGACACGCTGCTGGACCTGCGCGCGAGGGAGGTCTCGCTGGTGGATGGGGTGGCGCTGGTGAACGACCGCGCGATTCCGTTCGATGTGGCGGCGCGCGACCTGGATGCGGAGGTGCGCTATCTGCGGGCGACGGACCGCTATGGGATTTCGTTGGGGGTGAACGATCTGCGGACACGGGCGGAGGCCCAGGCGGAGGCACAGTCGAGGCTGCACTTCGACGCGGAACTGGGACGCGATGCGGTGGTACTGAAGGGGCTGGAGTTCGATTCGGGCACGACGTCGGTGCTTCACGCGACGGGAACGCTGACGCACTTTGCCGAGCCGCAGTGGCAGGGCGCGGTGAATGGGACGCTGGAGCTGAAGCAGGTGACGGTGCTGACGGACGTGGAAGGGTTCACGGGCGGCTCGGTCGATCTTGCGATGAGCGGGCACAGCTGCGCGGTGACGCCGGTGCATTCACAGGTAAAACCGCGGTTCTGGCTGGGGAGGCGGGCCGGGAATTCAGGAAAGACGGGAGCAGCACAGGCGGCGGTCGATCCGGAGTGCAGGGCGGGCTACCTGATTGTGGGCAACACGAAGCTGCATAAGGCGGGATTCGTGAACGAGTACGTGATTCTGCACGATGTGGACGGCGCAGCGCGGCTCCACATTACGCCGAGCGAGTTGCTGCTGACGGAGATGAGCGGATTTCTGCCGGGGGGCGGGAGCGCGGCGGGCGAGTTGCGATTTGCCGACTGGCTGGGAGGAGCGGCGCGCGCGACCCTGACCTCGACGGTGACGCGTATACCGCTGCGCACGATTATGGAGGTTACGGAGACGGGTGGCTACAGCGATCTGGGCTTCGATACGGCGGTGACGGGGCCGGTGAAGGTGGAGTGGGTCGGACAGCCGGTGAACGTTGGGGATACGGTCATTGTGGATGGACAGCTTGTCTGCCAGCCGACCGGGGTGGCGCGCAAGGGAGCGCTGAACAATGTTCCTGTGAGTGGCGTGGCGGATGCGCGCTACGAGGGCAAGCATGAGACCGTCAACATCCGGCACACGACGTTGCAGACGCCGGGATCAACGACCGAGGCGAGTGGAGTCGTGGGGGTGCTGGATGGCGATCCGCTGACGAATCTGAAGGTGGATACGACGATTCGCGATCTGAACGAGTTCGACCAGTTGCTGCACACGCTTGGATTTGAGGAGAACGGAAAGAAGGGAACGGCGGCGATGCCGCTGGCACTGCATGGAGGGGTGACGTTCCACGGGACAGCGATGGGCCGGGCGGACGATCTGGATGTGAAGGGACACGTGCAGGGCTCGCAGATCGAGGTGAAGCTGGGGGCTGACTCGGGTACGGGTCTGGGGATTGGAGAGGGCACGCTGGTGGATTCGGTGGTAGGGGATGGGGAGTATTCGTACGACGAGGGGTTGGCGATTGCCAACTCGACGATCAAACGCGGGAACGCGGTTCTGAATCTGGCGGGGAGCATGCGTCCGCGCAAGGTGATCTTGCGCAAGGCGACGGCGAGTCGTAAGGACGTGCTGGATTACCTGTGGGACGAGGGGACGAGCGTCGACGCAACGGTGAAGCTGGCCAATGCGGAGGCTGCGGATGTGCTGCAGATGGCCGGCGAGCAGCAGAAGATTGCGGTGACGGGGAAGGTTACGGCGAATGCGCAGGTACGGGGGACGCTGGGCGATCTGAATGGGACGGGGAAGATTTCTCTCGCCAAGGGAGTGGCGTATGGGGAGCCGTATGACTCCGCGGTGGCGGACGTCGCGGTGCGAGGGCAGGAGATTGACGCTAGCTCGGCTGTGCTGATGCTGCATGGAGCGCGGATTGCCGGCGAGGGGGGATACGATATGCGGTCGGGACGGCTGCATGGGCACATCGAGGGCGACAATCTGGTGCTGTCGAAGTTTCAGACTTTTGCCAAGGCGAGCCCGAATGCGGATGGAACGCTGACCCTGGTGGCAGACGCAAACGGCACGATGGAGCAGCTAGGGTTGAAGGCTACGGCGAAGCTGACAGGGGTTACTCTCGACGGCAAACCGCTGGGCGAGATTGCGGCGGAGGCACACAGCGAGGGCAGCGAGCTGTTCTATGCAGTGAAGTCGACGCTGGTGGGGGCGAAGATCGATGGGGCGGGCGAGACGCGGCTGACGGGAGATTACGAGACTCAGACGAGGCTGGCGTTTTCGGGGTTCGACGTGGGAACGGCGCTGGCTCTGTTCTCTCCGGGGAAGATAAAAGCGCAGTCGTCGATTGCAGGGGTGGTGACGGTGAGTGGGCCTCTGAAGACTCCAATGAAGCTGAGCGGTGCGGCGGAGCTGAGCGACTTCGATGTGAAGTTGCAAGGTGTGGAGCTGAAGGCCGCGGAGCCGTTGCGCGTGAGTCTGAAGAATGGGCTGGCGACGCTGGAGCAGGTACACATCGTTGGCGAAGATACAAACATGCAGGCGAGCGGGACGGTTCAGGCGTTCGGCGCGACCGATGCGGCGGGCGGGAGGCTGGATGTGCGGGCCAGCGGAAGTGTGAGCCTTGCGATTGCGCACACGTTCGACCCGGATATTCTGTCGAGTGGGAAGGTTGAATTCACGGTGGCGGCGGGCGGGCGGACGGGGAAGCCATCGCTGACAGGTCGAGTGAAGTTCGACCAGGTAAACGCGGCGATGGATGGGATTCCGAATGGGCTGAGTTCGCTGAACGGGACGCTGGTGTTCAACGAGGACCGGCTGGAGGTGGAGAACCTGACTGCGATGACGGGCGGCGGCCAGTTGAAGGTTGGCGGCTTTCTGACCTACCGCAACGGCGTGTATGCGGACCTGACGGCAACGGGCGATGCGGTGCGCGTGCGGCTCAATGGGTTGAGCGCGACGGGGAACACGAGTCTGCGGCTACAGGGCGGGCCGGAGAGCCTGTTGGTGAGCGGGAATGTGTTGGTGACGCGCTTCGGGGTGGGGCCGGAGTTGGACTTCGCGGCATTCGCCGCGGCGGGAGGAGTGAGTTCGCCGCCAGACCCGAACGCTGCGTCGAACAAGATCCGGCTGGACGTGCATGTGACCAGCTCGCAGCAACTGGACTTCCAGAACTCGTATGCCAAGCTGGCGGGCACGGTCGACCTGACGGTGCGCGGCACGGTGGCCGAGCCGACGATTCTGGGGCGGATCCAGATTACGGATGGAAGCGCGACGTTTGCCGGGACGAAGTACGAGTTGCAGCGCGGCGACATCAACTTCAGCAATCCGGTGCGCATCGACCCGACGATCGATTTGAATGCAACGGCACGGGTGGAGAGCTATGACATTACGGTGGGGCTGCAAGGCACGATGAGCAACCTGAAAGCGAACTACCGCTCCGACCCGCCGCTGAGCGAGGCGGACATCTTTGCGCTGCTGGCGCTGGGCCGAACGCAGGAGGAGGCGCAGTTGTACCAGGAGCAGCAGGTGCAGGCGGGGTCGAACTCAACGAGCAGCGCACTGCTGGGCGGCGCGCTGAACCAGACGGTGAGCAACCGGATCGGCAAGCTGTTTGGCGGGGGAAGCGTGAAGATCGATCCGGCGTTTGTGGGGACGCTGGGCAATTCCGCGGCGCGGATTACAGTGCAGCAGCAGATCTCGCCGCAGTTGTCGGTGACCTTCGCGACCAATGTGAACTACACCGCGCAGCAACTGATGCAGGCGCAGTACGATCTGACGCCCAACGAGTCGATTGTGGCGACGCGCGATGAGTCGGGCGTGTACAGCGTGGTGTTCAAGATTCGCAAGCGGTACAAGTAGGGCGCGGGCGGTCAGTTTGAAATCCGGAGCGAACGAAGTTACCTATAACGCCGTTTTAGCGTAAGTTTGAAAACCACTAATTCTCCGAGGGACGTTCGATGTGGTCAATAACGAGCACTTGTACCGGCGCTCTCGTAGGTTCGAGCTTGAGGCCGAGCTGCTCGCGCACTGCGTCCATAAAGGTGATTCCTGGTGGCGGTTCCGAAGCAGCGTCAGCGCTGGAAGGCGCGGCCTCTGCGCGCAGGGCGTTCCGGGCCGCCTCCATCGAGAACTCCACAGAGACGTCATAGTCGCCGGTGAGGCCGGTCTGGTCCACGACAGGTCTGCCCAGCGCGTCAATGGTCGGCAACGACGATGCCAGCAGCGCCATGGTCGTCTTGTGCGATTCGAACACGGTCGCGCCGTCCGCGGTGCGGTGCAGGGTGTAACTTCCGCACAGCTGCGAAACCGGTTTCGCGTCTGGCGACGGCGTCCCCGGCGGCACCGAATCCATGCAACCGTGCCCCTCGGGAACGGGAATCAGCTTTGGCCCGAGTTTGCCCGGCTTGATCAGAGTCATCGCCCACGTCGGGACAGTCTGCGTCTCGAAATGGACTTTGAGTCCGAAGCGTTCTTCCAGCAGCGACCGCATCATCAGCCTCGCCTGGTCCTTAGTCGGCTTGTCCGGCGAGCGCGCCTGGATATTGTAGCGATCCGTCTTCACCCATTTGGGCAGAGGCGCCAGCATCGCCCGCTCCTGCTCCGGCGTCAGCGAAATCTTGTATGCGAACTCGATGTCGGCGTAGACCGGAAAGTCGGAGTGGAAAAGGCCGTCCTGCGGCGGCATGCCATCGTCGTTGCTCAAGGCCGTGCTGGGCGGCTTGAAGTCGCCCGTGTCCAGGCGGATGGACGCGACATCGAACTCCATCTTGCTGCCTGCAGCCTTCTGCCAAGCGGGCATCTCCGTTGTCTGGGCTAGGGATGGGATCGGCAGGGCGACGGCGAGCAGCACCAGAAACCAGCGAATGGGCATTGGGCGATCCTTTCGATGTGCGCAGAAGTGCGACGGATTAGGAGCTTTTCCAATCACGACGTGATCGCTTGAATAGATCGATTTGCAATCATCTTTCGATATTAGTCGTATGCCAAGGCCCTGGTTGTGCCTGGAATGTCAGCTTATCGGAAACTTCAAACACTCACTTCAAATTGCCCCAGCACCAAGTAGCGCGCGGTCTCTCTGGATAAGATGGAGAGATGGGGAATGTTTGGAAGAGCGCGGGGCTGACGCTGGAGACGATCAAGTGGGAGCACTCGATCTTTGCGCTGCCGTTTGCGCTGACCGGGGTGGTGCTGGCGGCGCGAGGCTGGCCGCGGCTGCCAGTGCTGGGGTGGATTGTGGTGTGCATGGTGTCGGCGCGGTCGGCTGCGATGGCCTTCAACCGGCTGGTGGACGCGCGGCTGGATGCGGCGAATCCGCGGACGAAGATGCGCGCNNGCGGGGAAGTTGAGCGCGGGATTCGTGGCGGGATTTGTTGTGTTGTCGTCGGCGGTGTTTGTGCTGGGCGCGGCGATGTTGAACCGGCTGACGCTGGAACTGGCGCTGCCGACGCTGGCGGTTCTGCTGGCGTACAGCTATATGAAGCGGGTGATGCGGTGGTCGCACCTGGTGCTGGGGCTGGCGCTGGGGATTGCTCCGTCGGCGGCGTGGATTGCAGTGCGCGGCTCGCTGGATTGGCGGATCACGGTGCTGACGGCGGCGGTGCTGCTGTGGGTTGGCGGCTTCGACGTGCTGTACGCGTGCCAGGACTATGAATTCGACCGCGCGGCGGGGCTGAAGAGCGTGCCGCAGGTCTACGGGCTGACGCGGGCGTTCTGGCTGGCGCGCGCGATGCACGTGGGGATGGTGTGCCTGCTGGTGTGGCTGGTGCGGCTGTTCGCACTGGGAGGGCTTGCCTGGGCGGGCGTTGCGGTGGTTGCGGCGCTATTGATTTACGAGCACAGCATTATTTCGCCGCGCGACCTGCGACGGATGAATGCGGCGTTCTTTACACTGAATGGTGTGATCTCGGTGGTGTTCTTCGGGTTTATTGCGGCAGACGTACTGCTGCACAAATAAGAGGGTCCGCATGGTGCAAACCCTCTTTGGAGAAGGAGTACAAAAGAAAATGCGGGGGTTCCTCCACTGCGCGACGGACGATGAAACCGTCCGTCGCTCCGTTCGGAATGACGGCGTTTAATTATCCGGTCGGAATGACGGCGTTTAATTATCCGGACGGAATGACGGGGTTCAATTATGCCGTGTGGGTGTGCTCACACTGGATGGCTTTGGCCTTGGCGCTGACTGCGTCCTTGACGTTCTGCGCGGTCGATGTGATCTTTTCGCGAACGTCATGGGCTGTATCCGCGGCTTGCTGTTTGGCTTCACTATGCTGTGTGGAGCAACATGAGTGGGCTTCGCCGGTGACCGCGTGCAAGGTGTCCTTGGCGTTTCCCCAGACCTCTTTTGCTGCACCTTTGACCTGATCGGCTGCGCCTGAGTTGGCAAGCTTGTCGTTGCCGAGAGCTTCGCCGACAGACTGCTTTGCCTTGCCTTTTAGCTGGTCGAACTTTCCTTCTGCGGTGTCACGATTCATGGAAGTGCTCCTGTGTTTTTCTGCGGTGTGTCGCGCTTTGCATTCGATGCGGGGATTCTTCCCCTCCCCTTCGACATCGTTCAGGGTTAGGGTCAGGGTCAGAAAGGCAATCTCTCTACTGCAACGGTGAAAATATTTACAGTGCGCGCCGGCCTGAGAGCAGGTTGAAGACGAGTACGATGACGGCGAGCAGGAGGAGGAGATGAATCCATGCGCCGAAGACATGAAATCCGATGAAGCCAACCAGCCAGAGTAGGAGCAGAATGATGGTGATCGTCCAAAGCATTGATTTATTCTCCTGTGAACTTTATTTTCCCGCGAACTGCGCGGCGATGATTTCTGCGGTTGGAGTAGAAAGACCAACTGCGGGCCGTCATGTGATAAGTTGCGAGTTACCGGGAAGAGGTTGCCAAGTGCGGTTGCAAGAGGATGGTATCGGGGGGTGCGCGTGAGGATTGCGATACAGGGCGAGTTGGGATCGAACAGCCACATGGCTGCGCTGGAGATGCTGGCGGACGCGGGCGGCGCGGAACGTGGCGGGGTGGAGATTGTCGCCTGCAACCTGTCGGCCGAGGTCTTCGAGCGGGTGGTCGAGGGGAGGGTGGATGGGGCTGTGCTGCCGATCGAGAACAGCCTGCATGGATCGGTGGCGGAGCACTACGATCTGCTGCTGGCCGAGCCGGTGCGGATTGCGCGGGAGAGCCTGCTGCGGGTGCGGCACAACCTGATTGCGCGGCCCGGGATGAAGCTGGAAGATGTGCGGCGGGCGATGTCGCACCCGGTGGCGCTGTCGCAGTGCAGGCGCTGGTTTGCGGCGCATCCCGAGATTGAGGCGGTGAACTACTACGATACGGCAGGAAGCGTGAAGCAGGTGATGGCGATGGGAGCCAGCGATACGGCGGGGATTGCGCCGGAGCTGGCGGCTCGGCAGTACGGCGGCGAGGTGCTGGTGTCGGGGATCGAGGACCATGCGGAGAACTACACGCGCTTTCATTTGTTGGTGCGGGAGCGCGGATGGGAGGCGGAGGCCGGAGCGAACAAGGCGAGCCTCGCGTTCATTGTGCTGCACCAGCCGGGGACTCTGGTGGTGGCTCTGGAGGAGTTTGCGCGGGCGGGGGTGAATCTGACCAAGATCGAGTCGCGGCCGGTGCTGGGAATGCCGTGGGAGTACGTGTTCTTCGTCGATCTGCGCTTTGACTCGGCCAGTCAGATGGATGCGGCGCTGGCTGGACTGGGGCGGCATTGCGAGATGGTGAAGGAGCTTGGGCGGTACGTTGCGGCGTAAGTGACACGCCGTCCAGCGAATTACAGGTCGGCGGGCAAAGGAGGGGCCGACGGTGCCGGGGTGAAGGCTTCGCGATGGCGATGCAGCAGCCAGAGGAGGAAGAGATTGAACGCCGCTCCGAAGAGACACGAGATGAGGACAATCCCAGTGGAGGTAAACAGCACCGATGGCGGAACTGTGGGGTTGTGGACGGTGACCTGATCCATGTACAAGCGGAAGTTGCGGGAGCCCCACGGAGTGAGGATTGCGAACATGTTGAGGATACCGAGACCTAACCACGCGATGGCTGCGATGCGCGCTTGCCAGAGAAGCCGCAGCAGGCCGTAGCCGATGGCTAGGGTCAGGATGGCAAATGATGCGAAGACAAGGTGGGCGGCCAGACCGTAAAAGATGAAACCGAAGAAGAATGCAGGTAAAGGAAAGAACGCATAGATGCCACAGAACGGGGTGGAGATCATTAAGAACCAACTGAGGATGGTGATGGCTATGGGGCGCGGCCTTCCTGTGCAGGTGTTGGGAGGATCGAGGTTGACGGGAGCGTTTTGGAGGAAGAGCGCGCGGGTTTTTGCGAGGTTGAAATAGACGAGCAGAGCAATGGCGATTGTGGTGAAGATGGCGAAGATCGCCCCGACGACAAAAAAGAGGCCGTGCATCATGGCAGGATTTGTCGCGGGCTGCGGTTCCGTGGCGGCCATAAGGAATGGCATCGCAAAGAACGTTAGCGTTAGAATCGCGCCAAACGCAGTCGCGCAGCCGGCGATCACCAGGACGGAGTAACGCGCCCAGGAGCGCAACCGGACGAGGCCGATCAGAGTCAGGATCGACCATACGGCCAGCGCCACATAGAAGAGCGATATGGCGAACATCATGGTGGGCAGGAACGAGGGCGGGTAGGGTGTCGGTGGCGGCGCAGGGAAGCCTTTGTGGAGGAAGAGGAAGCCAGCAGCTACCATACCGAATGCGGCAAGGAGTTCGAACGCGGCGAGCAGGCCGAGCAGGATTGCGGAGAGGGTGACGGGAAGGGGTCGATTCATGGTGGCGCCAGTATATGTGCGATTCAAGAGGTGTTGCGAATTAATATTGATTGAAGGTAAAGGATTTCGGAGCCGATGACGTTGAGGTGGAAGCGAGCATCTTACAGGGTGAGGGGTTGATGGAGAGCGAGTGGGCGAGTTTTGGGGTGCGACTTTGGGAGTCATTGATGCATCCAATGAAGGAAATCTGATATAAAGACACTCAAGGATAATTCATGCCTAGCGAATTTGTAAGTGTAATCAAGCCAAGGGCGGCACGAGCGGACGATGATTCGGCGGCGGTTGTGAGCGCGGACCGGGCGATTCCGGTACTGCCGGTGCGGGACACGGTGCTGTTTCCCCATGCGGTGCTGCCGTTGACGGTGGGGCGCGAGAGCTCGATTCTGCTGATCCAGTCGCTGGGCGAGGAGAAGACGATACTGGTGGTGGCGCAGCGCGACGCGCGCCAGGATGTGCCCGAGGGGGCGGACCTGCACCACATTGGGACGCGCGCGACGGTGCATAAAGTGGTGAAGATGCCGAACCAGAGCCTGTTTGTCTTTACCGAGGGCAATGAGCGGGTGCGGCTGGGGGAGTTTACGCAGGTCAGTCCGTTTATGACCGCGGAGTGCGAGACGGTGGAGGAGATAGAGCCTGTGGCGTCGCCCGAGGCGGAGGCGTTGCAGCGCAATGTGGTGAGCCAATTCCAGCAGATTGTGAGTTCGTCGCCGACGCTGTCGGACGATCTGCAGACGATTGCGATCAACATCGAGGAGCCGGGTCGGCTGGCGGATTTTATTGCGTCGTCGCTGCCGTTTCTGACCACGACGGACAAGCAGGAGCTGCTGGAGACGCCGGACATCTCAGCGCGATTGGAGCGGATCAACAATCACCTGGCGAAGGAGATTGAGGTGCAGCAATTGCGCAACAAGATCCAGAGCGAGGTGCAGGATTCGGTGCAGTCGTCGCAGCGGGACTACTATCTGCGCGAGCAGTTGAAGGCGATCCAGAAGGAGCTGGGCGACCTGGACGAGACGCAGAAGGACATTGCGGAGCTGAAGGAAAAGATTGAAGCGGCGGGAATGCCGGAGGAGACGAAGAAGGACGCGCTGAAGGAGCTGGCCCGGTTGAGCCGGATGAATGCGATGGCTGCGGACTACTCGCTGACGCGGAATTACATTGAGTGGCTGGCGGTGCTTCCGTGGTCGAAGTCTTCGGCGGGCGAGGTGGACATTCTGAAGGCGAAGGAGATTCTGGACGCGGACCACTATGGGTTGAAGAAGGTGAAGGACCGGATTCTGGACTATCTCTCGGTGCGGCGATTGAAGCCGGACATGAAGGGGCCGATTCTGTGCTTTGTGGGGCCTCCAGGCGTGGGCAAGACATCGCTGGGGCGGAGCGTGGCGCGGGCGCTGGGACGGAAGTTTGCGCGCATCTCGCTGGGCGGAATGCACGACGAGGCGGAGTTGCGCGGACACAGGCGGACGTACATCGGCGCGCTGCCAGGGCAGGTGATCCAGAACCTGAAGCGGGTGGAGACCAACGATCCGGTGTTCATGCTGGACGAGGTGGACAAGCTGGGGAGGGACTTTCGCGGCGATCCGGCGAGCGCGCTGCTGGAGGTGCTGGACCCGGAGCAGAACAATACATTTCGCGATAACTATCTGGACCAGCCGTTCGACCTGTCGAAGGTGCTGTTCATCTGCACGGCCAACCAGCTCGACCCGGTGCCTGCGCCGCTGCTGGACCGGATGGAGATTATCGAGCTGACGGGCTACACTGAGGAAGAGAAGGTGGCGATTGCGACGACGTACCTGATTCCGCGGCAGATCAAGGAGAACGGGATCGACGCGGAGCTGATCGAGTTTTCGCCGGAGAGCATTGGGCAGATTGCGCGGCACTACACGCGGGAGGCCGGCGTGCGCAAGCTGGAGCAGCAGATTGGGACGATCTGCCGCAAGCTGGCGAGACGGATTGCCGAGGGCAAGCCGGAGAAGCTGCTCGTCACGAATGAGGTGATTCTGGAGTTTCTGGGCGGGATCAAGGTCCACGTGGATACGGAGATCGCCGAGCGGACGAAGCGGCCCGGGGTTGCGGTGGGGCTGGCGTGGACGCCGGCGGGCGGCGACGTGCTGTTCATCGAGGCCAACCGCATGAAGGGCAAAGGGACGTTCACCATCACCGGGCAGATTGGCGATGTGATGAAGGAGTCGATGCAGGCGGCACTGACGTGGGTACGGTCGAACGCGAAGTCGCTGGGGCTGGACGAGGATCTGCTGAAGGAGACCGATCTGCATATTCATGTGCCGGCGGGCGCGATTCCGAAGGATGGCCCAAGCGCGGGCGTGACCATGGCGACGGCGCTGGTGAGCCTGCTGACGGACACGCGAGTGCATCCTCTGTTGGCGATGACGGGCGAGATTACGCTGAGCGGAAATGTTCTGCCAGTTGGCGGGATCAAGGAGAAATTTCTTGCGGCCAAGCGGGCCGGCGTTCGCGACGTGATTCTGCCGACGGAGTGCAAGCAGCAGGTGGATGAGGACCTGTCGCCGGAGCAGATCAAGGGCGTGACGATCCACTATGCGAGCCGGATTGAGGATGTGCTGGCGATTGCGCTGCCGAAGACGAAGCACGAGGCGGTGCGGGACGAGGTGATGCGCGAGGAGTTGATCAGCGCGGCAAGCTGATTCTATAGTCGGATGTTTGGGAATTTGCAAAGAGCATTTTGTGTTTCAGCTAACGGAGTCGGCTCTGTGCTCCTGATTGGGCGGTCGCGAGGTTTCGCGGCCGTCTCTTTTGTTTGCCACTTGCTTGGGGGCGCAAGATGGTGGGGAAAAAACTGTGCGCGTGGGTGGGGCTTGCAGGTATTCTGGGCGGATGCGGGTGCGGTTGCTCACATTCGGGATGTTGCGGGAACGGCTGGGCGGGCCGGAGGAGATGGTCGAGCTGCCGGAGGGGGCGACGGTTGGGGAGTTGATCGGGATTTTGCGCGGGCGAACGTCTAATCCTACGAGGAGCAACCGTGTGGACGAAGGGCTTTGGCGGAGCCTGGCTGTGGCGGTTAATCGGGAGTACGCTTCGCAGGCTGCGATACTCTGCGACGGCGACGAGGTTGCGCTGCTTCCGCCGGTGAGCGGCGGGTGCTGCGCGGAGGGCGGGTGCTGCGCGGAGGGCGAGATGCTCGCTTCGCTCGGTACTGCGCGTACGGCGGGCGACTCGCTTCGCGAGTGTTGTGTTGATGGCTTGAGAGAGTAAGACGATGCTGATTGAGATTGTGGACGCGGCGATTGCGGCGGAAGCGATTGTGGCCGGGATGAAGGCTGGCGCGGACGGCGCGGTGTGCGTCTTCGACGGCATTGTGCGCGACAACACGCGCGGGCGGCGGACACTGCATCTGGACTATGAGGCGTACCGCGAGATGGCTCTGGAGAAGATGCGCGAGCTTGCGGCGGAGGCGATTGCGCGATTTGGGGTGAGGGACGTGGCGATGGTGCATCGGCTGGGGCGGGTGATGGTGGGCGAAACGAGCGTGCTGATTGTGGTGGCGAGCGCGCATCGCGCGGCGGGGTTCGAGGCGTGCCGGTGGCTGATCGATTCGTTGAAGAAGACGGTGCCGATCTGGAAGCGGGAGACCTTCGCGGATGGCGCGGTGTGGGCCGCGGGAGAGCCGTTTCCGGAGCAACTTGCGGTACACCCGAGAGGGGATGCGGAATGAGATGGACTGCGGCATTGCTTGGTTCCTTTCTGGTGCTGGCGAGTTCCGGCGCGTGGTGCAGGGCGCAGGAGACGCAGGCGGAGCCGAGTCCGTTGACACCAACTGCGAAACAGACGACGAATTTGCCGCAGAGCGGAAGTTCGCAGACCGGCTCGTCGCAGAGTGGCTCGCAGTCGACTGGCTCGCAGTCGAGTGGCACATCTTCGAGTGGAGCGACGACGAAGTCGGCCCCGGTAGTGCGGCGGCGTGTGGCGCATCCCGATGCGGGATTGCAGGAGCCGGTGGATGGGCCGCTGACCGGGGCGGGCGCGGCGGCGCAGAGTGCGGCTTCGCAGCCGGCGAACCGCGTGAGCGACGCGGGGACGCTACGCGTCCAGGCGCGGCTGGTGAACGTGGCGGTGAACGTGGTGGATGGGCACGGCGCTCCGGTGGGCGGCTTCGAGAAGAAGGACTTTCAGCTCTTCGAGGACGGCGCGGCCCAGACGGTTGCAATCTTCGAGCGCGAGGCGACCTCGCCGCTGTCGATCGTGCTGGCGATCGACGCGAGCGAGACGGTGGTGACCAGCGAGCGGCTGGAACGCGATGCGGCGAAGCACTTTGTGCACGCGATCCTGCGGCCGCAGGACGAGATCGACCTGATGGAGTTCGCCGACAACGTGCGCGAGGTGGTGCCGTTTACGAACAACGCCAAACGCATCGAGGAGGGACTGGGCGAGATCGGGCGCGGCGACGAGACGGCTCTCTACAATGCGGTCTACCTGGCGAGCCAGCGGTTGGCGACGACCTCGGCGGCGGCTGGGCGGCGACGCGTGCTGGTGGTGATCAGCGACGGCGGCGACTCGGTTGGCGGCAAGCGCTACGAGGAGGCGGTGGAAGAGGCGCAGCGCGCAGGGGCGATTGTCTACTCGATTATCATCGTGCCGATTGCGGCGGACGCGGGGCGCAACACCGGCGGCGAACACGCTCTGATCCAGCTCGCCGAGGATACGGGTGGGAAGTACTACACGGTCATCGACCCGAAGGACCTGGAGCCTGCGTTCCAGCACATCTCGGACGACCTGCGCACGCAGTATTTGTTGGGATACTACGCGCCGGAGCAGGGCAGCGGCGGGTTTCGGCGGATCAAGGTGAGGCTGACCGACGCGGCGCTGGACGCGAAGTACAATCTGCGCTATCGGACGGGATACTTTGCCGACGCGAAGCCGTAAGCTACTGTTTGGTTATCCCTCCCCCTCCCCCCCATACCTGCTAAAGTATCCAGAATCATCATATTATGCGTTTTCAGTTGCAAAGTATCTCTTCTAAACATGTTATAGATATCAATAAGAAAATAAGCCGGTTATATGTGGTTGTTCTATGCAAAGGGAGAAGCCCGGCTGGCGTGCCGGGCTTCCCTTAGTTTTCTCTACTACTTCTATTATATGCGTTGGAGCATAACTACTATGCCAACTATTATAATTTATTAAGTTGTTTGGTTGGTGTTGGTTAGAGGGAATTTGGAGGGTCGAGGGTCTTGACAAGGGGATTTGCTGAGTTTTTAAGGGGATTATATTTTGCGTTCTTGATCGTGGGGTGATCGAGGACGCGAAGACACATTAAATCAAACTTATTGGGCATAGAATGCGTAGTGGTTTGCAGAGGGATGGGCCAATGATTTGTTCAGCGGTGTTGGGAAGAAGGTTGTGGGTTGGCGGGGCGGGATGGATGGCTGCGGCGGCGGTGCTGTTGGGGATGGCGAGCACGCCGCTGGCGGGGCAGTCGGAGCAAGGCGTACCGGCGGGCCCTGAGCCGGTGAAGACGATGGCGGCGGATGCCGACCCAACGTATGACGTGGTCACAATCAAGCCGAGCGATCCGAACAACGATGGGCACCGAGGATTTCAGAACCGGGGACGGCACCTTCTGGCGCTGAACGAGACGGTGAACACTATGATCTCGTTTGCATACGGAGTTCATGCAAAGCAGATCGTGGGCGGACCGGCGTGGTTCAGCACCGACCATTACGTTGTCGACGGCGTGCCGGATGCTCCGGGCGAACCGAACCTGACGCAGTTCCGCTCGATGATTCGGAAGGTGCTGGCGGACCGCTTTGGTTTGAAGGTGCATAGCGAGAAGCGCGAGCTGTCGGTGTATGCGCTGACGGTGGCGAAGGGAGGGCCGAAGCTGACCAAGAGCCTGGGGAATCCGAATGGGCCGCCGGATGACTATTTTTCGACGTCGGCGTACATGAAAGAGACGAACACGACCATGGGCGAGTATGCCAAGGCGATGCAGTATGTGCTGGACCGGCCGGTGGTGGACCAGACGGGGCTGGAGGGCCGGTGGGATTTTCTGCTGAAGTGGACGCCGGATGAGTCGCAGTTCACGGCGATTGGAATCAGAATTTTGCCGCCCACGGACAATTCCAATGCGCCGCCGGGGTTGTTTACGGCGATTCAGGAGCAGATTGGGTTGAAGCTGGAGGCGACCAGGGCGATGGTGGATGTGATTGTGATCGACAAGGTGGAGCGGCCTTCGGCGAATTGACGCGGGGTGGCAGGCAACAGCAGATTCCTCCGCTGCGCTACGGAATGACAAACAATAGAACAGACAACGACGAAATACAGAGATTCTGGCTGCGCCAGAATGACGACTCTTGAAGTGCTGCGCCAGAATGACGGTTCATGGCGCGCCAGACGACCCCACCTTAGCGACGATGAAGCCGTCGCGAAGATGGGGCACCCGTCTGTAGGGGCGAAGATGGGCACCCGTCTGTCACCTGGATGTGGCCTGGATGGGCGGGCTGATAGGCTGGTAGGGAGCGAGTTGCGCCGAGGAAATACGCCGGTGGCTGAGGAGAGACGATGAAGCGGTTTGAGTTTGCGCATGTGGCGGAGGGGATTGCGCGGCAGGCGGGCGCGCTGCTGCGGGGGTTCTACGAGAAGGGCGTGGCGACCGAGTACAAGGGCGACGTGGACCTGGTGACGGAGGCCGACCGGGCCAGCGAGAAGATGATTCGCGAGAAGTTGACGGCGGCGTTTCCGGGGCACGGGATCTATGGCGAGGAGGGAACGCGCGACCAGCTCGACAGCGAGTTTCGGTGGTACGTCGATCCGCTGGATGGGACTACGAATTTTGCGCATGGGTTTCCGGCGTTCTGCGTGATTCTGGGGTTGGAGCGAAGAGCGCCGGGGCTGGCCAAGGACGCGGATGGAGAGATTATTGCGGGCGTGATTTATGATCCGCTGCGGGACGAGATGTTTTCGGCGGAGCGGGGCAAGGGGGCTTTCCTGAATGGGAAGGCGATCCATGTATCGAAGACGGGGACGCTGTCCGAGTCGCTGACGGCGACGGGGTTTCCGAGCCATAAGCGGCACAGCTCGCCGAACGTGCATTTTTATCAGGAGATCACGCTGCGGTCGCATGGGGTTCGGCGGGCGGGCTCGGCGGGGCTGGACCTGGCGTATGTGGCGTGCGGACGGCTGGATGGGTTCTGGGAGTTCAACCTAAATCCGTGGGACACCAGCGCGGGGATTCTGCTGGTGGAGGAGGCGGGCGGGACGGTGACGCACTTCGATGGCGGGAAGTTTACGCTGGACTCGCGCGAGGTGTTTGCGACCAACGGGCTGGTGAAGGCCGAGATGCAGCATTTATTTCAGGAGATGTTCGCGGGGCGAGAGATGGGGGCGATCCCTACGCCGGCGGAGTTTGCGGCGAAGCGGAAAGCGGAGAAGTAGGGTACTCCATCCCACCCACCCCACCCCACCAGCGAAGCTGGCGGGGACCCCGGATCGCGGTGAGATTGCGATGGATGGGGCACCCATTGCAATAAAAATCAGAGCTGTTTGCGGAGGTGTTCGAAGACGAGGTAGGCGATGGTGGCGGCAAGGATGGCGATGGAGAAGTTGGTGATTGTGAAGATGTCGGCGAGGGCGACGGCGAGGGTTTTGCCGTGGCCATTGGAGCGGTTGAACTCGCCCATGAGGAGGTTGGAGTAGAAGAGGAAGATGATGAAGGCGACCTCGATGAGCGCACGCAAGACGTGGCTGCGGAGGCGCGGGGGCTGTGGGGATGCGGGCATGGAACGATTCTACCGCGAAGTGTGCGGGAGGGGAGCCAGTGCGGGCCAATCGCATCTCAGGAGGAACAGCTTCTCCTTTACCGCGACAAGTGCAGAGAATTGCGAATTCTATGAATCGAAGCGGGCTGCGCGGGAATCTTGTATCTTGCATCAAAGAGTTCAGGCGCTGGTAGTAGTATTGTCTCCGTAGAAGATGCGGGGCCGGCTTTTGGTCAGGCGCTCTTTTGAGCATGAGAATATTTGAACAGCAAGGGAGATTGGAACCATGGCCTATGTGATTGCGGAACCATGTATCGGGACGAAGGATACGGCGTGCGTGGATGCTTGTCCGGTGGACTGCATTCACCCAAAGAAGGATGAGGCGGGATACGGCGAGGTGGACCAGTTGTTCATCGATCCGGTGGAGTGCATCGATTGCGGGGCGTGCGTGCCGGTGTGTCCGGTGTCGGCGATCTACGCAGGCGACGACCTGCCGGAAAAGTGGGCGGACTTTCAGGCGAAGAATGCGGCGCACTTCGGGCGGTAAGACAGGTTCGAGGTTCGTAGTTCGAGGAATAAGGCGCGCGGCTTTTGGGCTGCGCGCTTTTTTTGTGGCGCGGGGAGAGGCAAATACGGAGATTCTGGCTTCGCCAGAATGACGACTCGACAAGTAGAATGACTGCTTCCCAAAGAAAGAATATGGTCGGTGAGGCGGCGCGATGACGGAGCATGTGGGCGAGGCGATTGTGCTGCGGACGTGGCCGTTCCAGGAGGCCGACCTGGTGGTGAGCCTGTTTACGCGGGAGCAGGGACGGGTGAAGGGGGTGGCTCGCCATGCGCTGAAGAGCCGGCGGCGGTTTGGCGGGGCCCTGGAGCCGATGACGCATGTGCGTGCGAGCTATGTGGAGAGGCCGCGGCAGGAACTGGTGCGGCTGGACGGGTTGGAGATCCTGTCGTCGCCGATGGCGCGGCCGGTGGACTATGCGCGGACGGCGGCGTTGCAGATGGTGGCCGAGGTGCTGGAGGAGGCGTTGCCGGAGGGGGCAGTGGATGACGCGGTCTTCCGGTTGACGCTGGCGGTGCTGGACGAGCTACAGGTGGGGCGGGTGTGGATGCCGATTACATACTTTGCGCTGTGGATGAACCGGTTGATGGGATGGATGCCGGAGCTGGGGCGATGTTCGGTGTGCGGGCTGGATCTGCGCGGTGGGACGGTGTGGACTTCGGCGGTGAACGACGGGGTGACATGCGAGGACGATGGCGGCGCTGGGAGCGAGGCGTTGAGCGCGGAGTCGGTGGCGACGGCGGGGCGAATCTTTCGCGGGACGGTGAAGGGACTTGCGGAGGAGGAGTGGCCGCGGGCGCGGGCGGCGCAGTTGCGGCGGTTTGCGATCGAAGTGCTGGAGCGGCACCTGGAGGTGCGGCTGCGGAGCGCACGGGCGCTGGGCTGAGGAGAACTTTGTGGAGTGGGTGGAGGATGGGTTAGAGCCGTGGTTCCGGCTGGGTATCACCGGGGATGCCGCAGGCTATACTTCGGTAGACAGAAGCCTGGGCCGGAGGCAGTCTGGAGCGAGGTGCAGGCAGTGTGCCGGCGGAGGACGCACTTGGTCGTAACAGAGGCGATGTCCGGGGAAGAGCGTGCGGCGGCGCAGGCTGCGGAGAGAACGCGGTTGCGGCTTCCGGGAGAATTACGCGCATTCTGGTGGGCTTCGCTGATTGTGCTGGCGCTGACTGTGGTGGTGGGTTGGCTGAAGTATCGAGCGGGAACATCTCCCTATAACTGGAACCCGCTGAGCGATCATTTGTTCTACGA
>PLOT01000245.1 GCA_003142215.1 Granulicella sp.
CAATTAAACCGGACACCAGTGATTTATAGCTTAGTCTAAACTCCGGCCGGGTGACCCATCCTCGGCCGGCGGTTCCATCGCCGGACAGGCCGGGGTTCCCGGCGAGCGAACTTTGCTCGCTGGGGCGGAGCGTGGGTTGCGGGCGGTACAATCAATACTCGTCCATGGCCTATCAGGTTCTAGCCCGCAAATACCGCCCTCAGCGCTTCGCCGACGTCGTCGGCCAGGACCACGTCACCGTCACCCTGACCAACGCGCTCCTGCAGAACCGCATCGCCCACGGATACATCTTCAGCGGCCACCGCGGCATCGGCAANNCCACCATCGCGCGCATCCTCGCCATGTCCCTCAACTGCCGCAACCCCATCGGCAGCCCGGCGCGCCCCACCGCCGAGCCATGCGAGACATGCGACTCCTGCAACGAGATCCGCGCCGGCAACGCCGTCGATGTCATCGAGATCGATGCCGCCACCAATCGCGGTATCGACGAGATTCGCGAATTGCGCGACGCCGCCCGCTACGCCCCCGCCCGCGACCGCTACAAGATCTACATCCTCGACGAGGCCCATCAGATCACCGACGCCGCCTTCAACGCCCTCCTCAAGACCCTCGAAGAGCCGCCCGACCACATCGTCTTCATGATGGCCACCACTCAGCCCGAGGACATTCCCCAGACTGTCCGTTCGCGCTGCCAGCACTTCAGCTTCCACGCTGTCAAGCTCCTCGACATCCTCGGCCAGCTCCGCTCCATCGCCGCCGCCGAAGCCGTCATCGCCGATGAGTCCGCCCTCTCGCTCCTCGCCGAAGCCGGCGACGGCTCCATGCGCGACGCGCTTTCCATCATGGATCAGGCCATCGCCAGCGCGCCCATCGAGCCTTCAGCCGATGGAACCGGCGGCCACGCCCGCCTCGACGCCGCCCAAATCCGCGAGTTGATGGGAACCGTCCCCAACGCCGTCTTCGAGCGCATTCTCGAAGCCGTCAACGCCAACAACTCCGCCGAGGTCATGACCGCCGCCAACCAGCTCCTCGACGCCGGAAATTCCGCCGCCCAGCTCGCCCGCCAATGTGTCCGCTACCTGCGCAACGCCCTCATCGCCAAGATCGCCAACCTCAGCGTAGACGGAGAATCCGCCGAAGGCGTCGGCAACGAGCTCCTGCAAATCTCTCCCGACGAGCAGCGTCGCGCCGCCCGCACCGCCGCCCTCTTCAGCGAAGAGGAACTCAGCCGCTTCCTCCAAGTCATGCTTCGCACCTTCGACGAACTGGGCTACCGGCAAGAGCAGCGCTTCCACTTCGAACTTGGCCTCCTCAAGCTCGTCCATCTGCGCCGCCTCCTGCCCATCGAAGAGGCCCTCAGCCAGCTTCCCATTGCAAAGCCGGGTGCCCCATCCGTGCCGGAGTCTCATCCCGGCATGGGTGGGAGATCAACAGCCGCGCCCTCCCGTCCCGCCTTCTCACCCTTCGAGCAGGACAAGCTCCGCCGCCGCCCAGAGATGTCCGCACCCATCCCCATCTCCGCGGGTGCCCCATCCATGACGGGGTCTCATCCCGGCATGGGTGGGTTGCCGCCTTCTAGTGCCGCAGTGCCTACACCCATCCCCGAGACCCGCGGCGCCAACGCCGTCGCCGTTCTTCCCGCCATCGAAACCCTCCCCATCCCGACGCCCGCGCCAGTGCTTCTTCCCGAATCCATGCCGCTCACCGCACCATCCCGCGTCGAAGACCGCATCGAGCATCAGCCCGACGTCGCGCTTCCCACCCCCGTCTTCGAGACCACCGCCGCGCTCGCGTCCCCCTTCACTCCACACGCAGCCGCGCAGCCCGCAACCGAATCTCCCGCCCTCAACTCCGACGCCGCCGCCATGGCCCAGCACGCTGTCGTCGAAGCCCTCACCGCCGCCACTCAAACCTCCGCCGCTGAAGCCCTCGCCGACGCCGCATGGACCATCGCCGACGGCGAAGCCCGCATCCAGACCGCCCTCTCCAAGACCATGCTCCCCGTCGTCATCAATCCCGACGCGGAAAAGATCGCCCGCACAGCCTTGCGCGACGCCGGAATCCACAAGCTCACCCTGCTCCCCGCCGCCGCCACGCACGCCGCCGCCGCAAAACAATCCCGCCCCGCCCGCTCCGGCTCGGTCCAGGCCAAAGCCCTCGAGCATCCCATGGTCCAGCAGGCCCAAAAGCTCTTCCACGCCGAAATCCAAACCGTAATCGACCTCCGCGAACCCGACTAACTTACCCCTTACCCCTTACNNTCCGTCCGCATGAACGGCAAAAAGGAAGTCCTCCGCCTCAAGATCGAGCCCACCGCTCTCGGCGCCACCACCGGCGACATCGAACTCCTCGAAGACCTCATCGCCGCCGCCATCAACGAGGCGGGACGCCGCGCCGACGAGGCCATGAAGTCCTCCGTCAGCGGCATGATGAGCGCCCTCAACCTCCCCGGTCTGGAATAAAGTACATTCACAATTGGAGTAGAGGTAAATGAATTGTCATTCTGAGCGCAGCGAAGAATCCCCGCATTTTGTCCGAGGTGCAACACTCTACACCATTGGCAAAAATGCTCTAAGTTTGGAATAGCCTGGAATTAGTCTGGAGTTGCCTGCATGGCCCGCTTCGCCGACCCCATCTCACGCCTCATCGACGAACTGCGCAAGCTCCCCGGCATCGGCACCAAATCCGCCCAGCGCCTCGCCTTCCACATCCTGCGCGGCACCGACGAAGACGCCCGCGCCCTCGCCGATTCCATCCTCGTCCTGCGCGCCCGCCTCCACCTCTGCTCCATCTGCAACAACATCACCGACGTCGATCCCTGCAACTACTGCACCAGCCCCAC
>PLOT01000011.1 GCA_003142215.1 Granulicella sp.
AAGGTGATGCTGAAGCCGGCGAAGTCGATTCCCGACGCCACCAGCGATGAAGCGAAAAACCGCAGCAGCACAAAGTAGATGCGCATCGAATCGCGGATGGGGTCGAAGTGCGAGGACCTGTTGCCATCGATATAGACCGTCTCGATCGGCACCTCCAGCGGCCGCCTGCCGCCGCGGCAGAGGTGGGCCAGCACCGTCATCTCGTACTCGTAGCGCTCGCCATCCAGCAGCAGCAGCTCCGCCAGCAGTTCGCGGGGAAATGCGCGCAGGCCGGTCTGCGTATCATTCAGCCTTGCGCCGGTCGCCAGCCGGAATATCTGTCGCGTCAGCAGGTTGCCGAACCTGCTGCGCAGCGGAACGTCCTGCGCAAACTGACGCGATCCCAGCACCGCGCGGCCATGCGCCGCGGGCAACGCCTGCGCCACGCGCACAATGTCGGCGGGCGTGTGCTGCCCGTCGGCATCGGCCGTGACCAGTGCGGTAAACTCCGGCAGTTCATTCAGAAAATAATAGATGCCGGTCTTCAGCGTGCGTCCTTTACCCAAATTGACCGCGTGGCGCAGGCAATGCACGCCGACGGTCCGCACAGCCGCATCGAAGATTTCCGCGCACGAAGAAGACGAGCCGTCATCCAGCACAATTACCGCGCCAAAGCCTGCCGCAACCAGCTCCTTCACCAGCGTCAACAGGCGCATCTCCGGCGCCCGTGCCGGAATCAGCACCGCAATGCGGCTCAGGCTGTCTGCTGGACTCACTCCATCGTTCTCCACACGCGCTGTCGCCGATTCGCAATCCCGGTCTGCGGTGAATTTCGCTAGAGGTAACCTTATCGCATCGCGGGCTTGGGCTGCCTGCCGCATTGATCCCGTCATTCCTCTTGACTACACTGAGGCAACAATCCATGAGGAGCTTCGCCGTCTTGAGAAACAAGCGCATTCTGCTGCTGGTTCTGCTGCTCGCCGTATGCGGCGCGTACGCCAACTCGTTCCAGAACAGCTTTCACTACGACGACTTCCACACCATAACGGACAATCCCGCCGTGCGCAGCCTGCGCAATGTGCCGCGCTTCTTCACCGACGCCACCACATTCTCCGTCCTGCCAGCCAATCGCACTTATCGCCCCATGGTCTCCACCACGCTGGCATTGGACTACGCTCTGGGCAACGGCTATAAGCCCTTCTGGTTCCACTGCAGCACCTTCCTCTTCTTTCTTGCGCTGATTTCCGTGCTCTGCGCGCTCTACGAATTGCTCTTCGATTCGATTCGGCCTTCGCCCGCCAACGCATGGCTGGCGCTCTTTGGCGCTGCCTGGTTCGGGCTGCATCCCGCGATTGCGGAGACGGTCAACTATATTATTCAGCGCGGCGATCTCTACTGCACTCTGGGCTGCGTGGCCGCGCTCTATCTGTATGCGCGCTTCCCAGCGCGACGCAGCACCGGCGTGTATCTGCTTCCGCTGGTCTTTGCCCTGCTCTCCAAGCCGCCGGCCGCTGTCTTCCCCATTCTGCTCATCGCATACGTCTACTTCTTTGAGTTCGAGTCGAAGACCACTTGGCCGCGTCTGCGCGCTGCCTTCATCGCCGCCGTGCCCTCCCTTGCATTGACTGCCGTACTCCTGGCGCTGCAATCCGCCATGACGCCGAAGAGCTTCGCACCAACGATTCTCTCCGCAGCAGACTATCGCCTGACCCAGCCATACGTCTGGCTGCGCTACTTCGCCTCCCTCTTTCTGCCGCTTCATCTCAACATCGATACAGATCTCGCTCTGCTCTCCACGCTCAACCTGAAGGCGGTTGCCGGCTTGCTCTTTCTCGCTGCGCTCGGTGTCGCCATCTGGATCGCAACGCGCCGCCGCGTGCTCTATCCCATCTCCTTCGGCCTCATCTGGTTTATCGTCACACAGCTCCCAACCTCGCTCTACCCGCTCTCCGAGCCGGAGAACGACCACCGCATGTTCTTCTCCTTCGTGGGACTGGTTCTGGCCGTCGTGTGGGCGGGAGCACAGCTCTACGAACGATTTGTACCGGAGGCTCGCCGCGCCCGGCTTCGGCCAGCACTCATTGTTGCCGCTCTTCTCATCCTCTCCGGCTACGCCTATGGTGTTCGTCAGCGCAATGCGGTCTGGCACAACGAGGAGTCGCTATGGCACGACGATGTGGTCAAGTCTCCTCACAACGGCCGCGGCCTGATGATCTACGGCCTGACGCAGATGAATAGGGGCATCTATCCCGTGGCGCTCTACTACTTCGAGCGTGCCCTGCTGTACACCCCCAACTATGCGACGCTGGAGATCAATCTTGGCGTGGTGAACGGCGCCATGGCTGACCAGGGCGACGCATCGCGCAGCGCCGATGCCGAAGGCCATTTTCTGCGCGCCATCTCCCTCGCGCCCGGGGACGATCTGGCGCATGCCTTTTACGCGCGCTGGCTCACGGCGCATCATCGCGACGCGGAAGCCATTGCCCAGTGCCAGACTGCCATTGCGCTGAATCCGCAACGCCCCATGCAGCGCGA
>PLOT01000314.1 GCA_003142215.1 Granulicella sp.
CCCGAGGTCAAGATGGACGCGCCAAAGCCAGTCATCAATGCGCCCGCGCCAACAAGGGTCGTCGCCATGGCTGCCCCGCAGATAGTAAACCTCGCCCTCAAGCCCCAGGCAGCTTCGGTGCCCAACAACGACGCCCATCCCTCCCCCGTCCGCCTGGGAAATCCAACC
The DNA here is from genome assembly GCA_003142215.1 of Granulicella sp. GTDB lineage: Bacteria > Acidobacteriota > Terriglobia > Terriglobales > Acidobacteriaceae > Edaphobacter. The sequence continues at coordinate 169 of PLOT01000314.1, forward strand.
AGCCCCCTCAACAACCTCCACGGCCCCGCCGTCTCCAGCGTCAATCTGGGCGCGGGCTTTGCCGGCATGAACTCCGCAAACACTGGGAACGGCCCGCGTTCCACCAAGGTCGTTCTCGGCAATGGATCTCCAGGAGGCACCAGCATCCACGGCAACAGCGTGGCCGCGGTCGCTGGCATTCCCCACGGCGTCCCCGCAGGCACTGCAACCAACCGCCAGGCGGTCAGCCAGGTCAATCTCGCTCAGGCCACGCCGCCGCCCGCGCCCAGGCCCGCACCCGTCGCCTCCCTGGTTCAGCCCAAGCCGGCCAAGGTCACCGCCAAACCCAAGCCGGAGTACACCGCCGAGGCGCGTCAGTTGCACATCGAGGGCATCGTCACCCTCCGCATCCGGGTCCAGCCGAATGGCTCGGTCGAAGTTCTTAGCGTGGTCAGCGGTCTTGGCCACGGCCTCGACGAGAGCGCCAAACGCGCCATATTGGCCACAAAGTTTGAGCCCGCAACCGATGGCTTCGGCCATCCGGTCGCATGGGATGGAATCGTCAATGTCACCTTTCAACTCGCGGGATAGCAGGATGTCCGTCGCACGTTGCCAGATCGCACGTATCTTTTGTGTTAATTTTCTTTCGAGTCGATCGCTTCACCGACACGCGCTTCACGAATACGCTAGTTCTACATATGATGGCGACCTAGAGGTCGCCTCAGGGAGCCGTAAATCATGATTTCCCGTTCAAGATCCATCGCCGGTGCGCTTCTGGCGTTTCTCCTCGCGACTTCGCTTCCTGCCATCGCCGCGGTGGGAATGCCCTCCATCTTTGGTAAGAAAAAGCCCGCCCAGGACAACATGCCCGGACGGAAGCCGACCGCCGCTCAGTATGCCTTGATCGACAAGGCAATCCTGCGCGAAAAAGAGGTCATCAAGACCGTCAAGGAACGTGCCCCCCTGGTCGAGACTTACATCCAGAACATGAAGCCAGACCCCGTCCTCTCCCAGGTCCCCGAGAGTGACCAGCACTTCCTCGCGCGCGTCGACTTCAGCAAGGTCATCAACGACGACAATTACAAAAACAACAAGGGAAACTTTCAGGCCAAGAAGGGCCGCCTCGGGTCCTTCAAAAACTCCTTCAACGCGCTCACTGGCATCTCCTATAGTCTTCGTCTCACCTTCCATGAGTCCGGCTTCGTCCAGATGATCCTCATGGACTCCAATAACTTCGACCGGCAGCACTATACCTTCACCTTCATCCGCAACGACTTCCTCGGCAACGTCCCCACCGCGGTCTTCGACGTCACTCCGTCCAACACCAGACGCGACTTCGGCCGCTTCTTCGGACGCATCTGGATCGAGACCCGTGGCGGCAGCATCGTCCGATTCAACGGAGACTTCTCCGGCTCCATCGCCACCATGAAGGAGTTCTACCACTTCGACAGTTGGCGCACCAACGTGCAGCCAGACCTCTGGCTCCCCACCTCCTTCTACGTCGAGGAAAGCGACCCCAAGAGCACCACCAGCACCCTCAAATTCAAAGCCATCAACTACGTCTGGGGTTACGCCCTCAAGGTCCCGCCAACCGATGCCGAGAACACCTCGCTCGATGTCGTCAACGCCCAGGACGTCTCCAACGATGCGCCCGATCTCAGCCCCCTCGGCGCACAACGCGAGTGGGTGCAGCAGGCCGAGGACAACGTCATCGATCGCCTCTTCCAGGCCGGCCTCCTCGATGCCCCAAGCGACTTCGACAAGACCCTCGAAGCCCTCGCTGGCAACATCCTCGTCTACAACAACATTCAGCTCAGCCGGCCCGTCCGTGTGCGCACTCTGCTCACGGAACCGCTCGAGTCCCTCGCCGTCGGCAACACCATCATCGTCTCCAAGGGCCTGCTCGATACCACCAGCATCGTCACCGCCGACGGTGCCCAGCAGATGGGCAACCTCAACGCCATCCTCGCATTCCAGTTGGCACACATCATCCTCGGTCATCGCCTCGACACCAAGTTCGCCTTCAACGACCGCCTCCTCTTTCCCTCCACCTCCGTCTTCGAGCGCATCCCCATGCACCATACTGAGGCAGACAACGCCGAAGCAGCCAAGAAAGCCATGCAGTTGTTGTCCGTCAAGGAACTCGCCGACGGTCAAAAGTACTTCGGCCTATATCTGCAACAGCTCCAACTGCGAGTCAAGGCCCTCGCCTCCCTCAATCAGCCCATGCTCGGCGACGCCCTCATCAAAAGCGACACCGACAACTCCTTCTGGATGGCCGCCATGGTTCCCAAGGGCATCAAGCTCGACATGAAGGACCTCAAGCAGCAGGCCGCCATGCCGCTCGCCAACTTCCTCCGCTTCGACCCCTGGACCGATCAGCTCATCCAGATGCACACCACCTTCGAGCCCCTCATCAGCGACCGCGACAAGATGCCCTTCGAGGTTGAGCCGGTCTACCTCAAGCTCACCTACTTCAAATCCCCTGCGGCTACGCCAACTCCCGCAAACGCATCGCCGGACGCCGCAGCCGCACCTCCGGACGCCACAGCCGCACCGGCGGATGCCACAGCCGCGCCTCCGGCAGTCCAGCAACCGGCCCCGGCGGCAGCCCCAACCCAGTAGCTTTTCCCCGGACTGCGTTCCAGGCGGACGCCTCTTGCCGCCGGTTTCCACACCCCGTGACTCTCATCGTCCGTGCAGCTCTTTGCAGCGCTTTTCCCCGGAGTTGAAATGCGCAAGTCCCTGTTGACCCTCGCCTGGCTGGCCGCCCTGTTCGCCCTCCCCTACCTGGGGCGCGCCCAGAATGCCAAAACGGTGCCAACCGCCTCGCGCATTGGCAGAACGCAGGTCGGCGCGGCATTCAGCTATGCCACCCCGGACTTCTGGACCCAGCAGTACAACAGCGATCCAAAGTATGCGTACCAGTCCATCGGCGGCGTTACGGGTTACGGTGACTACGACTTCACACGCCGCTTCGGCGTCGAAGGCGACTTCCACTGCCTCTGCCTCCACACCTCTCTCGACCGCGCCGAGCTTAGCTATCTCCTCGGTCCCAGGGTCATGCTTCCCTTTCGCCGGTTCATCCTCTACGGCAAAGCCATGGGTGGCATCCGCGATCTCTTCATCCAGGAGCAGCAGGACAACATTGGAGTCCCCAGCGGGAGCAACATCGGTTACTCCATCGGCGGTGGTCTCGATATCATATACAACCAGAAGATCGTCATCCGAGCCGTCGATTACGAGAGCCAGAGCTGGCCCGGATACGCCACCAACGGCATCTCCCCATCCATCTTCACCTTCGGACTTGCCTATCGCTTCAGCCACTGATCGCGCGCCTGCCGTAGGTCGCGTGTCCCCAACCGCAACAATAGAATCGCTCCCCGTGTTCTCAGTCCGCACCCACCCTCGCACTTCCCTCGCCATCGGCTGGCTGGGGCTCGCCTTGTTCCTCGCCAGCTCCTCCCGCCTGCGCGCCCAGGCCACCGCTACCGCCTCCCGCGCCGGAGACCTCCAGATCGGCCTCGGATACACCATCGCCAACTCCGGCTACGGCCAGCAGAACTTCCAGGGCCTCGCCGCCTACGCCGACTTCGACCTCCGCTCCCATCTCGGCCTCGAAGCCGAGTTCCATCAGGTCTCCACCACCTCCAGCAACCAGTCCTATCAGCGTACCTACGAGGTCGGCGGACGCTACTTCCGCGCCTATGGCCACCTCGTCCCCTACGTCAAGGTCATGTTCGGACGCGGTGACTTCAACTATCCCTTCGGCCAAACCGACCTCGCCTACAACCTCTTCGCCGCGGGCCTCGGCGCCGACTATCGCATCCGCCCCTCCCTCAGCCTGCGCGCCGAGTACGAAATGCAGCGCTGGTCCGGCTTCACCAACGGAGGCCTCAACCCCCAGCTCGTCACCCTAGGTCTCGCCTACCACTTCGCCGGCAAACCCCGCTCCAGATAAGTGGTAAGCGGTAAGTGGTAAGCGGTAAGCGGTAAGTGGTAAGTGGTAAGTGCTCAGCTTGCAACGCAAGCAGTGTGCAGCCGGGTGCCCCATCTTCGCCGCAGTCTCA
>PLOT01000165.1 GCA_003142215.1 Granulicella sp.
CGCAGCGCCTCGATGGGGTTGAGGTTGGCCGCGCGGATGGCGGGAATCATGCCGCCGACCAGGCCGGTGATGGCAAGGATCAGCGTGGCGACAATCACCGAGACGGGCGAGATGAGGAGGCGGATGTCGGCGGCCTCGGCGTGTTGCGCCAAGGCGCTATAGAAGGTGATGCGGCCGACCATGGCGGCGATGAGATAGGCCAGAGCAATGCCGCACAAGCCGCCCACGCCGGTGATGGCCATGGCTTCGGAGAGGAACTGTATCAGGATGTGTTTGCGGCGCGCGCCGAGGGCTTTCTCCACGCCGATCTCGCGGGTGCGCTGCTGCACGGCGACCAGCATGATGTTCATCAGGCCGATGCCCGCGATGCCCAGCGTGAGCGCACCGACCAGCGAGAGCAGCACCTGCAGGGCGAGGCTGAGCATCTTGAACTGGCGCAGCTCCGTCATCAGGTTGGCGACGTAGATTGCGTTATGGTCTGAGGGGCGGAAGTGGTGCGCCGAGGCCAGCGTCTCGCGCAGGCCCTTCTCGGCCAACTGGTTGTCGCCGGTGTAGCTGAACCAGATGCCGTCGACGTACTCGGTGTCCTTCAGGTCGCTCATGGTGTTATAGGGGATGTAGATCTGGCGGTTGATGTCGTCCTCCGACTCCTGCATCTTGGGGACGAGGACGCCGACGATGGTGAACGTCTCGCCGTTGAGGCGGATGTCTTCGCCCACCGCCCAGCCGCCGGAGAAGAGCTTGGTCTTGGCCTCCGATCCGATGACGCAGACGTGGGCGCGCTGTTCGTCCTCCGCGCCGTTGAAGAAGCGGCCCTGGTCGATGTCGAGCTTCATGATGTCCTGGTAGACCGGGCGAACCCCGTTCACGCTCCAGGTGTAGTTGTGCAGGTCGTTCTGCACGATAACGTCCTTCCAGTCGGCGGGCGAGATGTGGCCGATTCCGGGGACGCCGGCGGTGGCGCGGTCCACGTCGTCCAGGGTGAAGCGCACGCGAATGCCGGCCTTGTCTCCGCCCGCCTGTTCGCTGGTGCGGCCGGGAAAGACGCCGATGGTGTGGGTTCCCCACTCCGCGAAGATGGCCTCGATGGCGCGACTGAAGCCTGCGCCGTAGGCCAGCAGAAGCACCACCGTGGCGATGCCCCATGCCATGCCGGCCATGGTGATACTGGTGCGGCGGCGGTTGTAGAGCATCGCCTCCCATGCCTGGCCGAGAATGTCCTTGAACATGAGCCGTTCCTCTCGAACTTGAACCTGAATTTACTCCCGCCGCAATGCTTCGATGGGGTCCAGTTGCGCGGCCTTGCTGGCTGGATAGAGACCGGCGGCGACTCCGCAGAGCACCAGCGAACCGAGGGCCAGCGCGGCAGACCACGGCACCAGACGGGGCGGGTCCCAGCCGGGCATCTTGTCGGTGAGAAGTTGTTGCAGAACCCACATGAAGATCGCGGAGGCGGCAATTCCGATGAGGCCGCTGATGCCGGTCAGAAGCAGGCCCTCCCAGAAGAACTGCGCTACGATGCTGCGCCTGGTGGCACCGACGGCCTTGAGCAGGCCGATCTCTCGGGTGCGCTCCATGACCGAGACCAGCATGATGTTGATGATGCCCACCGCGCCGAGGCCAAGGGTGACGATGCCGACGCCGCCGAGAAAGACGTCCATGGCGTTGAAGATCGCGCCAATCATTTTTTCCTCCTGAATGGAGTCGAACTGGTCGAAGGCGTCGGTGAGCGAGGGATCGAAGCCATGGCGCTGGGCGATAACGCGATCCGCGGCGGCGACCGCAGCCACCGATTCGCCTCTCCTGGTTGGCTGGAACTGGATGGACGTCAAAGCGTCGTGCGGTACGTTGTCACCCTTCAACGGGAAGAGTTTCTGCATGGTGGTGAGAGGGATGTAGAGCCTTTTGTCGTCGCCATCGTCGGTGCCGCGGCTGATCTTCCCGGCCTGGCCGATTATGCTGAAGGAGGTTCCGTTGATGGTGACGGTCTCACCCAGCAATGGCCGCCCGGAAAACAGGAGGGTGGCAGCCTTGGAACCGAGCACAGCGACGTTTCGCTGCTCACTCATGTCTGCATCGTCCAGGAAGCGGCCCTGCGCCAGGGGAAGGAACTTGACCGTAGAGTAGTTGGGTTCGACTCCAATCACGCGGCTGGAAGTATTGTTCCACTGGCTCACTTCGTAGAGATCGGAGCGGGCCAACTCGGTGGTGACGGCACGCAACTGGGGCAGGCGGCGCAATGCCTCCTCGTCTCCCAGGGTCAACTGATATGGGCGCATCCCGGTGTGCTGGTTGGCGACCGCGGGGATGGTGCCGTTGAACATCATCACGATGTCGTTGCCGAGGGTGGCGAACTCGCGGTGCTGGCCGGAGCGGAATCCCTCGCCGAGGCCCACCAGCACCAGCAGGGAACCGACTCCCCAGGCGATGCCGAACATGGTGAGAAAGCTGCGCAGCTTGTTGGCCGCGATGGCGCGGAAGACCTGGCCGAGGATGTCTGCGAAGGACTGCATAGGGGTTCGACGAAGGCAGGACGCTGCTAGGAATGATACGCGGTCGCAGGGGTTTCAGTTCCCACAGTGGACGCATCGATCTTCAGGGAACCGATGGGCGGCGGGTTGCGTAGACAACAGCAGCGGCTGAAGGCAGTGCGCCTGGGCCGCAAGAGTTGGTAACCTATTTGCATTGGCTTACTGCGCCTGGGACGGCTCCGGCTTTCTTTGCGTAAGGGAGGTACTTGTGGCGGCGTCGCGAAGAGGCAAACGATTCTGGATCTGGCTGACCATTGGCGTGGTCTTGATTGTGGGGTTGGTGGCGGGGGGCATTGCGTTGGCGCGGATGGTGAAGGGCTCGTCCATCGATTCAAACCGATTGGCGAAGGTAACGCGCGGCGATGTGACGCGGTCTGTGGTGGCCACCGGCCAGATCCAGCCAATCACAAAGGTCGAGGTGAAGAGCAAGGCCTCGGGAATCGTGGAAAAGCTGTATGTGGACATCAACAACCAGGTGAAGAAGGGCCAGCAACTGGCGCAACTGGACCAGCAGGAGATTCTGGCCCAGGTGGAAGCGCAGCGGGCTCAGCTTGCGTCGGCGGAGGCCAACGTGAGCGCGTACGACGCGAACATCGAGCAGGACAAGGTGAACGCGGCGGCGCCGGACCTGCCCATGTACAAGGCCACGCTGGACCGCAATCTAGAGATGAAAAAAAGCGGGATTGTGAGCCAGCAGGCGCTGGACGACACCAACAAGGACTACCTGGCCGCGCTGACCCGGCGCGATTCTGCCAAGGCGCAGATCGGCGTCGATACAGCCAAGCTGAAGCAGGCGCATGCCCAGGTGCTGCAGAGTCAGGCCAGCCTGAAACAACTGGAGGAGCAGCTCAGCTACACGACGATTGTGGCTCCCATGGACGGCGTGATCCTGTCGCGCGACGTGGAGATCGGCGACGCGGTGAGCTCGATCCTGGTGCTGGGCTCGACGGCCACGCTGGTGATGACCGAAGGCGACATCAACCAGGTATATGTGCAGGGCAAGGTGGATGAGGCCGACATTGCGCACGTCTATATGGCCCAACCGGCGCGCATCAAAGTGGAGAGCTTCCGCGACCGCACGTTCAACGGCAAGGTGACCAAGATTGCTCCGCTGGGCGTGCAGAAGGACAATGTGACGACCTTCGAGGTGCGCGTCTCGATCGACAATCCGGGCGGCGAGCTGAAGGCCAACATGACGGCCAACGCCGAGATCCTGCTGGATGAGCACAAGGGCGTGCTGACTGTTCCAGAGAACGCCGTGATGTACGACAACCAGAAGAATGCGTCCGTGCAGGTGCCGGACAGCAAGCAGAAGGATGGGACGCGCAAGGTGCCGGTGAAGGTGGGGCTCTCCAATGGCTCGGTGAGCGAGATCGTGAGCGGACTGAAGGAAGGCGACCAGGTGGTACTGCAGCAGTGAGCCAAGGCAGATGTCTGATGTTGGAGACGCGGAAGACGCCATGCTTCCCGCAAATCCATCCACTTTCGCGTCGTCTACTGAACTGGTTTTACTTTGCCGCGCAGGATGGTCTGGCGCAGTTCTCCCGTGGCGGAATAGAGGTTGAAGTTTGCGCGGCGGCCAACGGCGACTTCAGTGAGGTTGTCGAGGCCCAGCATTCGCGCGGGATTTCGGCTGGCGAGACGTACCGCGGTCGCAAGACTTGCGCCGGTGAAGCGACGCAGATTCGCTACCGCGCGATCCATTGTGAGCACCGAACCGGCCAGCGTTTCGATTCCGTCGGCGAGGCTGCTGGTCAATAGACACCGGCCATTCTTCACCGTTACTTCAAGCTCGCCGAGCATGTAATTCGCATCGGGCATTCCGGTGGCGGAGATGCCGTCCGTCATCAGAATTGCGCGGTCTTCCCCCTTGGCGCGCAGCCAGAGACGCACAAACTCCGGGGCGACATGGACTCCGTCGCAGATCAGCTCCGCGTAGAGGGAGTGCGCGTCGAGGACTACGCCAGCGATCCCTGGCTCGCGGTGATCGAGGCGGCGCATGGCGTTGAAGGTATGGGTGGCGCTGGTTGCCCCGGCTGCGATGGCCGCGCGGGTCTGGGCTGCGGTTGCATCGGAGTGGCCGAGGCTGACACGCACGCCGGAGCGTATGGCGTGGGCGATGAGGTCGAGTGCGCCAGGGAGTTCGGGCGCGATGGTGAGCAGGCGAATGTGTCCGCGCGCGGCTTGCTGCATTCGCTGGAAAAGCTCGATAGACGGCGGCTGAAGCTCTGCTGCGGGATGCACGCCGCGCTTGGCGTGAGAGAGGAATGGGCCTTCGATGTGAATGCCCACCGGCTGCGCGCAAATCTCAGTGCCGCGCGCGGTCGCACCCGATTTTGCCGCTTCATTCGCTGTGTCGATTGCGTCGGCGATGCCTTCAAGCGCGCGCAGGGTGCGGTCGATGGGGGCGGTCACGGTGGTCGCAAGAAAATATGCGACTCCTTTGGTGGCGAGAAATCCGCCGATGCTACTGAGGGCTTCGGGCGTTCCTTCCATTGCGTCGTGCCCCGCCGCGCCGTGGACGTGAATGTCGAAGAAGGCGGGAGTCAGCGTGGTCTCTTCCGCGCCTGCGGCCTCCGCGTCGGCAGCTTTCGCGTCCCGCTCGCCGGATTCGATGCTGGCAATCGTTCCGTCTGCGTGGATTGCGATTTGCGGATTCTCGACGACCCCATCTGTAGCAATCAGTCGTCGCGCTGTGAGCAAGGTGGTCTTCATCGCACAGCCCCCGGAACTACTGTTGGCGCGCCCTCTGGAGTTGGAGGAAGAGCAGGCGCAGGGATTGCCGCGGGCACAGGGATTGCCGCGGGCGCAGGTGGAATGCCTAGCTCGAAGGCGGTGGGGAGGGATTTGCTGTCGGTCCACTGGCGCTGTGCGGAGTGAATTTTATCTGCGCGGGCGAGCCAAATTTGCGTGGTGTAGTCGTACTGTTCCAGGATGTTGCGCAGCCAGTAGGGCCGGTTGGAGCGAAGCCATGCGGATTCGTAGAGGTCGCGCAGCAGTGTGTAGCCGTTGCGGATGTCCTCGATCCTGCCATTCAGGCTGTAGATGTCGCTGATTTCGCGATTGACGCTGGCGCGGATCTTGCGGTCAGGGTTGGTGGAGTCGGCGAGGGCCCGCGCGTAGCCTGCGGACATCTCGTCGGCGAGCTGAAATTTGAGGCCGATGAAGTCCATTCGCCGCGCGCCCAACTCCATCGCATCGACGGCGTCCGGCTCACGCAGGTAGCTGGTGGCCGCGCCGTACTCGGTTGCGTCGTAGATCGTCGATGATGCGCCTGCTTCATTGCCGCACGGCGAAGCCGCACCACTCGTTGAGGTCGCACTGCTCGTTGAATTCACTCTTGGCCCGGCCACGGCGCGGGCCTGCGCGATCAGCGTCAGCGCGGCCTCGGCGTGCATGCGCAGGTCGTGCGTCCAGGGCCGCATCTCGGCTGCGATCTTCTGTCCGTCCTTCGACCACGGGTCGAGCCAGAAGAGATTGTTGGTGGCGTCGCCCACCTGGGCCTGGTCCTTCAGCACCTTGTGCGCGGCCATCAACTCAAGCTGCGCCTGGTTGAGCGCGCCCGAAGTGTCGCCATGGAAGACCTGCGCATAGCTCTGCTCGAAGGCTTCCACCGACGATTCGCCCGGCTGCCACGCGGCTGCCGCGCCGAAGAGAATGCCATACCAGTCCTGATTGATGAGGCCCTCGCCATCGTCGTTCCAGATGGTGTTCAACTGGCCGGTCGAGCCCATCTTCTGCCCGTCGCGGGTGAACTGCTGAATGTTGACGAGCGCCATATTGTTGTCCGGGTAGACCACGCGGAAGTTATGCACGCTGGGCGAGACCCAGGTCTCGAAGCCTGCGTTGGTGAACGGCGTGAGCAGCTTCGTGAAGCCCTTCGGTTCGGGGTTGTAGCCCCAGGCGATGGCGATAGTCTCGTCCTTGAAGCTCTGCGGGAGAGACTTGAGGAGTTCCGGCGAGTCCTGCGCAATGTCCCCCCAGAAGAAGAGGCGACGGTGCAGCGGCTGGAGCGCGGTTGCGATCTGCTGCATGAAGTCGAGATAGACCGGCGCAAGCCCGCGCGCGTCCACTTCGGGCTTGGTCTGGCCGACACCAAGGTCCACCGTCTCGTCCGCGCCGATGTGCAGGAACGGGCCGGGATACTGGGCCGCAAGCTCGGTGAACTCCTGCTTGATGAGCGCGACGGATCCGGGCTGGCCGGGAGCGAGAACTGCGCCGTGCGGCGTCTCGGCGAGCGGCTGATACTGCTCCCAGAG
>PLOT01000021.1:0-1172 GCA_003142215.1 Granulicella sp.
AGAGTGGCGCAAGATCTTCTTCCCGTATGAGGGAGGGCATCTTCGATCGGGATTCTGGCAGTTTGTCAGACGGAGGATCCCTACGCGCAAGACTGGCCTCTGGAAGTTAGTTTCCACACTTTGACTGAACACCGAAGCTAAGTTTCTTACATAGAGGGTCCGCCCCGTCGGGCGGCGCAGGGACCTCACCCAGCCAAGATTTGCGGGACATCCTACAGTCAGAATCCACAAACGTGCCCGCGATCCCAATCACGCTTCCCCGGAGTGCCGTCCGCATTTCTTACTACGGGTTTGGTCCCAAGTTCAGTCGCACCCCCCGGCAGAGGCCCCCGCCCGCCACCCGCGGGCGGCCACATGTGCCCATCCCGCCGAGGTTCGCCCAGGCGTTTTCGGGTCAAAACTTTGACCTCCTGCCTGCCAATTGGGGGCACCGAGTAATCACCTTTCAAGATTTGGCCGAGCAAATGACTTTTTATCTTATACTTATGGAGTGCATGCGTGTAGGATGTTAGTCGTTTGAGAATGCGCGCCAAGCCTTGGTTGTGCGACTGACATTTCGCCGGAAAAAAGAAGCCCCGCTAAAAGGGGGGCGCGTCAGGATCTTTCTTCACTGCCTGATCTGCCCTGAACCAGCAAATGAGAAAGCTGAGGCAGCGGCGGAGGTAGCGGCGCAGAAGCCATTTTTCTGCTGCCCACCGTCCGGAGTATTTCCTCCGTAAGGCAATTTCAAGTTCCAGCCTGTAATCGTCATCGTTGAACTCACTCCCCGGGCACGACCGCGAATCATTGCAGTTTGCCGATCTCGGGTCTAATTCGTTTTCATTCATTCCTATCCTCCTGTAAACGTTCGGCACCGCGTGCGGCTAGTGCGCGGTGTATGTGTGGGGTGTTTCGTCGGAATTCTGTTGTAGGCTGCTGGCTGCAACATTATGCCGCCACTAGCGACGAAGCGCTGCACAGTTATCCCGCCACCCGTTTCGGACGAAACCCGTCACCCGTTTCAATCCATCCTTCCATCGGAAGCGACCTCACTGTCGGAAACTTCGCTTCAGCAGGGCTGATGGCTCGAACTTGCACAAAAGGAGACATCACAGGCGGTTCGCGCCCAACGATGTTTTGAGGTTGAACGGCCATGCGGTATAGTCTAGGATCAAATTGCGCAGGTGGCCACT
>PLOT01000021.1:1247-6936 GCA_003142215.1 Granulicella sp.
CGCCTCATTGTGCCGAGGCGAACTTTGGCTCACCGGAAGACTCGCAATGAATTGTTGACCCACGACGAGTCTGACCGCGCTGTCCGGATAGCACGTGTCACTTCGCAGGCCGAAGAGGTTTTCGGTGATGACGCAAAAGCGGCGCGCTGGTTGCGAAAACCTAAGATCCGATTTGAGGGACGCTTCCCACTTGAGCTTCTGCGGACGGACGCCGGATCTCGCATCGTCGAAGAGATGCTGTTGCAGATTGACCACGGCTTTGCTGCTTAACAATTGTCGCGGCGATGCTCCTGCACCCAGGCGCTGCAATGGTGCGCCTGACAACGAGGTGTTGGAAATTCATCTTCGGCAGGGACACGTAACTCGAACTTGCCTGACATTTCAGGCAGTTCGGCCGCCTGTAGCAAACGCACACTAGCCGCGCGGTTCGCGCAAATGGCGATTTCACATAAATCGAAGAACGCCCCAGCGGGATTACAAGTCCCTACGGCGTTTGCCGATACTAATCCGGCCATCGGTGAGCAACTCAAGCTGGATGAGCTCATTGTCCGGTTAGCATCAGCACAGTCAACGAATTGCAGGGCTTATAATGTTCACGTTCAGCCTTCGAATTGTATTTCTTCTCGCTTTGGTGGTGCGGAATGTCGATACGTCTCGAAACATCCCAGATAGCTACTAAGGCAGGCACTCTGTTCCGGAACTTGCTCAACAATCTCAACTGGGTCTGCAACCCACTGCTAGAAGACTTCGGCATCGATTTTCATGTGAAAGCATTTGAGTCGAAAGGGCAACGTCGCTCACTGCCTTGGGAATTCCATGTCCAACTCAAGGGAACGACCAGGCTCCGTTACAAGGGCGACATCATTCCCTTCCCCATTGACACCTCGCATTTGAACGATTGGTATGAATCGCCCCTCCCCGTACTTTTCGTTGTTTATGACGTGCGGGAGTCCGTTGGCTATTGGTTGATCATCAATGAGTATCTAGATCAGCTCGAAGACGATTGGGAAAGTCGCAAGAGCCTGACGCTGCGTATTCCGGCAGTAAATGTGGCAACCCCTGAGGGGCTTCTCACGTTTCTGAGGAGAATCAAGAAGGCGGCCTTTCTTCGCGCCGCCCCAGGAGTCATTTCTTATTTGGAAACGCCATCTGAAGACGGCATCTACGACGAACATTTTTGGCCGTCCCCCGAAAAACCATACCAGCAGCCTCTTCCAGATCCAGACGCGAATCTTCATGACCTTGCTCTGGCGCGCTGCATCCTTTGCCAGAGCTATTTCTGGATTGACGAAGGAATGACAGCCGGGTGGGATAAGGTTCTTCCCGGCGAAGACCTTCCCGAGAATCTCGATTTCACTATAATCTACCGGCCGCGGGCCTGCGAGCCGGCAGTGTTCAGCTGCGATACCCCAGAGGAACTATGCCCATTCTGCAGCATCGGACGAGGTGCGCTGCTTGAATGCAGGGGGTGTGGCAGATACAACGTTCACTGCAATCCGGGATTCGCTGGCTGGGATGATCCCCTTGTCGAGGAAGAAGAGGCTCTGGAGAATTGTTCAGCATGTCTCGCTCAACTTCGAACGGAGCGCATGAAAGCAACAAAGACCGAATGAGTGTAAACGGCATACTACAGCCACGCTTCTCGGACCTCCCTGATCGGTCCCGCATCCAAGCCTCGTTCCCCTTCCTGCACTCTTCTCCTTTGCTGTCTGCGGCGCTCGCAAGCTCGCGAATGTCAAGACTGCGAAGCGATCCTGAGAGAAAGCTGCACTGCTTCTATCACCTAGAATGGTGTTGCAGGTCGCAGACATCGGCCTTCACTATAGGTTTCTCAGAGCAACCGAACGCGCATCCGAAAGCGACGTTCAGGGATTGGAGCCCGGTGCAAATACAAGGTCGTGATTTCTCAGGTTTCCCCGGTCGTGACTCCGACAACTTACGTGCGTTGGACTACGACGGACGAGTGGCGTGGTTCAAGTTCCGCTTCGAGCTCGTCTTCCTCCATCCGTTTGCGCGGCTCGTTGCTCTGGAGTCTAACGACTGCTACGTCTGGCTTTGCGTGATGAACTTAGCTGGAGCTGCCATCTCCTTGTTCGCGGACTTCAAGGGCCGCAGACATGATCGTGACAAGTTCACTACGTTCTTGAACACTTACCTGCCAACATTCGCGCAAGCAGGATTCGTTCTACACGATCCCACCGCGACCGGACGCAATCAGCCGGCGGACTCCCCGGCAGCTCAGTTCTATCAGTTTTTCCGAAATGGACTGGCGCACGATTTTTGCATCCAGTGGGGCGGCCTCCAGCATCGAGAAGAAGTCGGCGATGTCGGACATGGATACTTGTTCGCGACCGCACAAGGAATGCCTGGGGAGCACGGGCTAGGGGTGTTTCCGCGCGAATTCGTGGCTGACTTTCAAGCAGGATGCGCCAGATTCCTTGCCGACCTAGAGCGCGCTGCCGCTGGAAGTGCCTTGCGACTCGCCTTTGAGCGCACTTTCCAACGCGTTTACCTCAGCAAGGCACGTCCGCCTCTTCCGTGAGGGCAGTGAGGAAGAGCGAACAAAACAGCTAAATGGCGCCGTTTGCTGCAAGCTAGACGTTAGAAGCGCTCGCCCCATCCACACGCTTTGCAGGAGATTAAATAGATCGTCTCTTTGGGCGTAGTTTTAGATGTCCTGCTCAAATGGGTCGAAGAGCACTCCGGACAATATCGGTAGTTCAATGGTTCGTCCGATCCATCATCTAACAACACCGCATTGCGCCTCAGAATTGCGGCGCGGTCCGATAGAACGTCGCTGCTCTGGTCTGGATACACCTCGCTGAATGGAGCAATCTCAAGCAGCTTCCAACGATTCGGCCATTTTTCAGGAACCCGGTCGAGATCCAGCAGCCAGACAGCGAACCGAACAGACAATGTCTCGCCATTGTCCTCGAGAGCCTCGCTCCGGACGACAAGCACATTCAAGGCGGAGAACGCTGATTCCAACTCGCGGACAAGGGCGTCCGGAGTCGGTGCCACATCCTCTGAATCAGAGCCCATCAATATCTCGCCAACGCTAGCAAAGTCGGGCGGTGGAGTACTTGCCGTGGCGAGATTTATCGAAAAACTCAATATCCAAGGATCAGCTTTTGACGAGGCTGGCTGAGATGAACCTTCGAGAAATGCGATGGCAGTGCCCTTCGCAAGCGTACCTGCTTCGATTTGCTGCCTAACCCGCGCCAAACTGTCCTTAATCAGGACTTCCCGGTTGAACCGTTCCTCTTCTTGCCGGACGGCCGGTTCCTTTTTTCGAGCCAGTTCTAAGTAGAAGCGAAGTGTTCCTTCCTCAAACACCCAATCAGACTTGCCTCCGTTACATCCCCGGTGGGCCGGCACCCAGTTGAAGTAGGAATTCACCTCGAAATCTGGTTTCCCCAGCCTCGCCAATACTTCGTCGAGCTTTACCTGCTCAAGGTGCTCGGGGATGATGTGATCGATTTCCAACAGCTCAAGAGACTCAATGAGCTTATTGCAATAGAAGCAAGTGCTCTTATGAGCCCTCATCACAGCAATGCGTTCTTTGAACTTAGGCATAGAGTTTTACTGAATCGGAAGACGGTGCGCCCTCGCGTTAGAGGGAGACACCCGCAATATCTCATTATAAAGTTGTGCGAGTCGGATATGCGTTGCCGAACCGACGTTCTGGTGGGCGAAGTTGCTTTCTCCAGGTCGCTCAACGAGCGCAAAATCGCCGTTGCACTCGTCCAGGGGCTGATTAGTAACGGAAAGTCGGCATGGCGACTGGAATACCGTTGCACCCAGCAGAATGCTTTCGTACGCTCATACAGGCAGAGCCTCGGAAAGAATCTGGTTCCGCAAACGAATATGCAGCGCCTGCGGTGTTAGAACATCTACCGACACGCCGAGCAGCGTGCGCAACTGGTATCGAATCTCCCCAACGTCAAAGATGGACATCTCCGGCGTGGGATCGACCAGAATATCGAGGTAGCTCTCCTCGGTATCCTCCCCATAGACAACCGCCCCAAATACCCGAGGATTCCTGGCGCATCTTGATTCCACGATGCGGCGAATCTCCTCCCGATGCAGTTGTAGGGCCTCCGACGGTCTCATAAATTCTCCCCATTCTATTCATGTAACTCTACTCTTTGGCCGCAGCAGCAACATCATCGGCGAAGTCCTCGTCGATGGTTGCCGGTGAGTCGGCGGCCCACAGAGCGATGCACTCCTCGATAGAGCGAAGCGGCGGCACGGGCGTACTCAATGCTACAGTTGGGGATGTGCCGTCTTCGATGACGATTTCGGCCCCGGCGCGGATGATGCAAAACCAAACCCGCACACCTTCGGCGTGGATGGTACTTTGAATACTTCATCCTACAAGCTTATGTGGCGGCATTGCGTTGCACTGGGTGGCGGCATAACTTTGCACCGGGTGGAGAAATTGATTGCAACCAGCAGAAATGTTTCCAACTCCCAACAGGCCTCTTCTGTCCAGTCGCGTGTAGGTCGGGAGAATATCCACCAGGTCTTGTGGAAGACGTGTCTTCCGAGCGGGCGATGAAGAGCATCACCATCAGATTCGCCGCCGCAGCCATGCGATACACAAGCTTCAAAATTAAAACTCTCTCTCCTGAATCGAACTGCTTCAGTGCGCTCTTGAAGAAAGCTTTGGTTTTCGATTCAAGTATTGTGTGGTCCTTCGGGAAAAGCCCTGCGAGAGTCCCCCGTAATTTCTGCGCTGGATTTAGAACATTCACGACAACGGAATGAGTCAGTGCAAACGCTCGATCGGGCATCCTATCTCCTTGGCTGAGAGGATGAATAATACGGCAGGAAGATTCAGGCGATCCCGTCGATCCGCGATTGTGATGCAGAAACTTTCAGAAAATAGGCCGGTGTAAGCGACAGGCCTGGAACTATTCACTCTCTGCGAGACGGTACACTCTGGCGATTTCTCCCAGAATACTGTCGCGTGTGCCGGTGCGCAGACCCAGGGATTTGAGGTCAACTTCCTCGACGCGCATGCGGGAGATGAATTCGCGAACATCCTCCTTGACGGTCTCCGGAGCCGCTGGATCAATAGCTGGATCGAGAATCTGGTAAAGCCGGAACACATCGTTTTTATGTTTCTTGATCGTCTTGCTGTCGATCTGTTCACCACGCCTTGCGCGCTCTGTCAGATCAAGCCATGCCCGCGCCTTCAAAGCGATCAGTTGCGCGACGNNGGGAGTCCGTCGATCTCCTGTCTGCCGGCTCGGATGAAATCGTAATAGTCGTTATCCAGGAGAATCGCCGAAAGGCTGGACACATCCTCGTCAACCGGTAGCGGCGTGAGGTGGCTGCCTTCGGTAACCTGCAATACATCGGGTTGCCGTGAGAACAACTCCAGCATGAAAGGAAAGTTCGCGTTTGTGGGCTTCTGGAAGCGGTAGAATTGCTTTTCGCCGGTTGACTTCTCCTGAACTTCGTAGCCGGCCGCCCGCACGAATTCCCAGAAAGCCTGAACAAACGCGTTATCTAAAGCCTCGACATAGAGAACGATGTCCAGGTCCTTTGTGGCCCTGAATGCGAGTCCCGCTCCGGTCATGGCGATATCGCATGCGGTGCCACCGATGAGCACATAGCGGTCGGCATAATTCCGGAAGTGCTCACGGAAGACTTCCAAACCCTTTACCATTTGAATTTCTCC
>PLOT01000227.1 GCA_003142215.1 Granulicella sp.
GTAGTTACGGTGAAACTGCCCGGGCCTGTATAAAGGGTGTGAGATGCCAGACGGATTGAAGAAGAGCGCGTTCGCCAGTGTGGAAGAGGCCGTTGAAGAGATTCGCGCGGGGCGGATGGTNNGAGAACGAGGGCGACCTCACGCTGGCCGCCGAGTTCGTCACCCCCGAGGCCATCAACTTCATGGCGCGCTTCGGGCGCGGGCTCATCTGCCTCGCGCTGACCGAGGAGCGCGCCGATTACCTTCGCCTCGCCCCCATGACGTCGGAGAATACCTCGCGCTTCGGCACCGCCTTCACCGAGTCGATCGAGGCCCGCGAGGGAGTCACCACGGGAATCTCCGCCGCCGATCGCGCGCATACCATCCGCGTCGTCATCGACCCCAGCTCCACCGCCAACGACCTGGCGCGCCCGGGCCACGTCTTTCCCCTGCGCGCGCGCAAAGGCGGTGTGCTGGTGCGCGCCGGGCAGACCGAGGCCTCGGTCGATCTGGCGCGCATGGCCGGTCTGGTCTCGGCCGGCGTCATCTGCGAGATCATGAACGAGGACGGCACCATGGCCCGCGTTCCCGACCTGGTCAGTTTCTGTGCCGAGCATGGCCTCAAGATGCTCACCGTCGCTTCGCTCATCCGCTACCGCCTGCAGCACGAGCGTTACATCCAGCGCGTCGCCGAGTCCATTCTCCCCACTCGGTACGGCGACTTCCGCATGATTGCCTACGAGAGCGAGATGGAGGTCACGGAATCGCACGTCGCTCTGGTCTACGGAATCGGCGGCCAGATTGACAGCCAGAGCAGCAACTCGTTCGGAGCCGATCCGGTGCTGGTGCGCGTCCACACTCACTGCCTCACCGGCGAAGTCTTCGGGGCAACGCTCTGCGACTGCCGCGCGTTGCTGGACAATTCCTTGCGCATGATCGCCGAGGCCGGCCAGGGTGCGCTGATCTATCTGCACAACGGAGCGCGCGGCTTCGGCATCGACCGTAGCGGCATTGCATCGTCGGGCGAGATGGCGCCAAACCGGCTTGTATTGCACCGTGAACCGCAACGCGATCCGCGGACCAGCGAGCTGAGCCAGGAGCGCATGCAGCGCGCGCGCCGCACCCTGCGCCAGATCGGCCTGGGCAGCCAGATCCTCTCCGACCTCGGCATTCAGCGCATCCGCCTGCTCACCAACACTCCTACCCACATCCCTGCGTTGCAGGGCTTTGGCATCGAGATCGTCGAGCAGGTGCGGGTTCCGCTGGACGCTTCCGCCGCCGTCGCGCCTACTGCACAGTGAGGTTCAGCGTCACCGTCTGCGTGATCTGCACAGCGCCGCTGACCGAGCTTGCGGTCACCTGGTACTGATAGGTTCCGGGCGGCGAAAAGCGCAGGTTGGAGTTGGTGCTGCTGCTGCCGCATCCACTGGCCGAGAGCAGTATAATGGCCGCGAAGATCGCCCACACAATTGGACCGTCGCGTCGCCATGCCTTGTGCCGCGAGTTGCGCGCCTTCCAGGTGAAGACCAGTGCAGGGAAGAGCAGGCAGAGCGCTGTGCCGCCGATGCTGCGTCTGCTGCCCCCAGGCGTGGCGGGCAGCGAGTTGGAGCTGACCTCGGTGACCGTGTTCAGCGTGGCGACGGCGTTCTGCGCGGCACCTGCGAGCGTCACGCTCGACGGCAGAAGCGAGCAGGTGGCGTACTGCGCCGCTGCAATGGGCGTGCAGTTGAGCACCACCGTTCCGCTGAAGTTGTTGCCCGGCGTCACGGTCAGGTTGTAGCTCGCGGGCGATCCGCTGGCGACCGTGGCCGATGCGCTCGCGCCGCCGTTGACGGTGAGGGTGAACGTCCCATTGACGAAGCCCGTTCCGGTCAGCGGCACGGCGTCGGGCGAGGTCGCATCCGAGCTGGTCACGGTCAGTGTCCCATTGTCCGTGCCAGTCTTGGTCGGCGTAAAGGTGACGGTGACCACGCAGCTTCCCCCTGGCGCCAGCGTGGTTACCGCGCAGGGCACGGTGACGGCGTAGTCGTCCGTAGCGGAAAGCGCAACGCCGGTGATCGGCGCCGTGCCGCCGTTGGAGAGCGTCAGCGACAGGCTGGACGGTGAGCCGACTGCAATCGAGCCAAAGCTCAGGCTGGTGGGCAGAATCTGTAGGTGCGACTGCTCGCCCACGCCGGTCAGCGAGACCATCAGCGGCAGGGTCGAGGCGGAGCTTGCGATCGAGAGCGTGCCGGTAAGGGTCCCCGACTGGGTCGGCGCAAATCCAACCTGCAGGGTGCAGTTTGTGTTGGCGGGCAGCAGTTGGCCGGGCTGTGGACAGTTGCCCAGCGCGACCGTGTAGCTCCCCGAGGCAGCGGTGAGCGTGGTGCTGGCGGAGAGAATGCCGAAGGTGATTGGGCTGGTGCTTGTGTTAATCAGTTCCAATGGGAGGTTCGAGTTGGCGCCCACCAGCACGGTGCCGAAGTTGAGCGAACTTTGCGCGATCGTCAGCGAGGACGGGCTGGTGACGCCAACCACCGAGATAAACTCCAGCGATGTGCTGGCGTTGGAGGAGACCTCGATGGAGCTGACGCGCATCCCGCTGCCCGATCCCTGCTGCGTCGAACTCTGCGGCGTGAACGTCACGGTGAGCGTGCAGCTTGCGCCGGGAACAATGCTCGCGCAGTTGCTCGTCGACACCGTGTAGTCGGGCGACGTCAGAATGTTGTTGATGTAGAGCGTCGCCGTGCCCGTGTTGTCCAGCGTCACCGTCTGCGGCGCGCTGACGTTGCCCACCATGGTGCTGGCAAACGTGAGCGAACTCTGCGATGGCGTAATCGTGGCCAACGGCGCGGCATTCGAGGGCGACGAGACCGTGACCGGAGTGGAGCTGCCGGTCAGATCGATCAGATCCGGGCTGGATGCGGCGTCGCTCTCGATCACCAGCTCGCCGCTGTCGGTGGTCGAGACCGGCGGGTTGGAGCCGGCCGCCACCTGGTTGACCGGCGTGTAGGTGAGCGTGACCGTGCAGTACGCGGCAGGCGCAAGTGTTGTGCCGCATGTCGTGGTCGAAAGGAACGGCCACCCGCTGGTGATGCGTCGAATGGTAAGCGTCGCAGTGGTCGAGGCGTTGGTCAGCGTCAGTGTCTGCGGCTGTGAAGATAGTCCCGACGCCACCTGTCCGAGGCTCAGCACCTCACCCACGCCGGGAAGAATGTTCCCCGTCACCGAGAGCGTTACCCCTCCCACGCCGTAGCCCTCGACATAGCTGAGGCCGTCCAGCGTGGCCGAGCCATCGGTGGGCGTGCCTGTGGCGAAGAGCGTGCCCGTCAGGTCGCCGTTGTCCAGCGGCAGAAAAGCGACCGAAAAATTGCAGCTTGCATTCGGCGCAAGTCCCGCGCAGGGCGTGCCGCTCAACACAAACTGGCGCGGCAGCGCAATCGCCAGGCTCAGCGACTTCGCCGTGAGGTTGTCGATGGTGAACTGCCGCGTCACGCCGGTCGCGCCGGTCGCCTGCGGCCCGTACTGGGCGTCGTCGGCGACGATCTCCAGCCCCTCGTCCTCCGTGGTGTACGCGCCGGTCAGCGGCACCGTGTAGTTGGTCAGCACCGGTGCGCCGCCCACCGTGCTGGTGACGGGAATCGTGAGCGTCCCAGCCGCGGACGCGGTCGCCGGAGTGAACGTGACCGGTATCGCGCAGGTCGCTCCGGCGTTGAGTGTGCCGCAACTGCTGCTGGCGCTGAAGCTCGTGGCACCGGAGCTGGTGGTGGTGGCGAAGACTGTGCCAATCAGTTCGGAAGTTGTGCCTGTGTTGACCAGCGTGACCGTCTGCTGCGTGGACGAGCTGCCGGGAACATTGTTGAAGACCAGCGCATTGGGTGTAATCGCGAGGCCGGGATCGGCCGACCCGTATCCAGTGAGCGCTGCTGTCGCCGTCGAGCTGCCCGCCTGCACGCTGAGCGTTCCCGTGCGCGGTCCCGCGGCCGTCGGCGCGAAGTCGATCTGGATAAAGCAGCTCGCAGTGTAGGCCAGCGCGCCCCCGCACGCCGCGCCTCCGCTGACCGAGTTCGAGATGCTGAAGTCGCCGCTGACGGCAGGCGTTGCCACCGTGATCGAGCTGCCGCCCGCAACCAGGTTCGTCACCGCAAACAGTTCCGTCGTACTCGCGCTGTTGATCGGCACGGGGCCGAAGTCCTGCACCACCGGCGTCAGCAGCAGTCCGGTGAGCGGCAGTCCATTGCCGGTCAGCGAGAGAACGTACGGGCTTCCGGTTGCAGACGAGGTGAGCGTCAGCGTTCCGGGTATCAGCCCGGTCACGGGCGGCGTGAACTGCACGCCCACCCAGCAGTTGTAACAAGTCCCTGTCGCGCCGGTGGTAAACGCGCTGCTGGGCGGTTGACCGTGCCCGTAGCCGGTGTCTTCAACAATAACTGCTGTGTAGGGCGAGCCGAGAGTGGTGGACACAGTCGCAACCGCGAAGCTGGTAAACGACTGCGTGATTTTGTACCACTGCACGGACGGCTGGCCCGCGATCACTCCGCCGAAGTTCAATGTGCCGTTGTTGGCCGGCGAGATGATTCCCGTGCCCACGCCCGACAGCGCGACATAGGCCGGCGTCGTCCCCGCGCCCGCCGTAACCGCCAGCAGTCCCTGGCGCGTACCCGGCTGCGACGGCACAAATGTGAAAACAACGTTGCATGTTTTCCCTCCGGCCAACGTTGCAGTGCAGTTGGTCGTATCCGTAAAGTCGCCTGACAGTACCAGAGAGAGCGCGAAGGCAGTCGTGCCCGTGTTCCCAATGGTCAGTGTCTGCGTGGTGCTCGATACTCCCGTGACCGCAACCGGGGTGAGGAAGTTGAACGATGTGGACGAGACGCTGAGGTTGGGATTCACGCTCGCGCCATTGGCCGCGGGTTGCGGCAGCGATCGGCCCGTGACCAATGCCGTCAGCCCCTGGTCGAGCGAGAGCGTCACCGCATCGGCCGCGGGCGTCTTCGCATTTTGGTACGCAAGCTGAAGCTGGCAGACCGTCTGCGGCTCCAGCGTCGATGGACATCTGTCGCCGACGGTAAACGGCGACGTCGCGGGCAGCGTTACAGCCGCGTGCGTGAATGAGACAGTCGAGTTGTTCGAGAGATACAAATAGCGCGCCGGACGCAGGCCGCCCGTGTACTGCGTTCCGAAGTCGATCTCGGCTGACGAGAGCGACAGAGCGGCGGCCTGTCCGTAGGCCGTCATCTGCACGTCGCGCGCGCCGACGAGCCAGTTCTGCTGGATCGCTCCGTCGTTGGTCGCTGTGTTCGACGCGGTCAGCCCGATCGTGATGTGGCAGATGCCGCCCGGCGCAAGCAGCATAGTGTTTGCTCCTGCCAGCGTGCAGTTGGTCGCCGTCTGGGCGAACGAGTAGGGAAGCGTCGTCTTCGTTCCGATGTCCCACTGCGATGCGAAGCTCTGGCTCTGCTGCGTCAGGTTCGTCACCGTAATGGTCCGCGTCACAGCGCCCGAGGCCGCACTCACCACGCCGAAGTCCAGCTCCCTGGGCGAGTAGACCACCGGAAGCTGCACCACGCCCGTGCCCAGCGCGGGCAGCGCCTGCGTCTGCGTGATGGAGTTTGTAGCCGTTACCGTAATGCTTCCCGGCCCTGTGCCCGTCAGCGCAATGCTGCACTCGCCGCCCGAGGCCAGCGTCGTGCCGCAGTTGGTGGCTTCGCTGAATCCGCTGACCGAAATCCCCACCCCGGTCGCCTGCGCCGCTCCCAGGTTGCGCAGCGTCAGGTTGGGCGAATCGTCCACAGAGAGCGCCAGCGCCGCCGTCTCCGCCGCCACGCTCGCCGGAATCGTCAGCTTGGCAAGATACGCCGCCGCGCCCGCGCACAGGCTCCCGCTGCACGCCGACACAGGAAGAACCGCGCCGCGCACCGTCGATGGAAACGCTATGGTCGGAGCATCGTTCAATGGCAGATCGAAGGTCTGGGTCGCCAGCAGACTCTGACTCGCGGACGGCGCAAAGCTTCCGCCGACGAGAGCATTGCCGCCAGCGTCGATTGCCACGCTGGTCAGCGCGACCGGAGCGCTTGCGCTGCTGGGATTCGACGCCGCAATGCCGCCGAAGCGCGCTGTTTGATCGACAATATTCGCCGCGTTCACGCGCACGGCGAAACTGTTGCCAATCGTCGAGAGTGGCGTCAGCGGCAGCAGCGGCAGTCCCAGGCTCCCATCCACCCACGCCGTTCCAGCCGCGCCCGCCGCCACAAACGACTGCGTCCCCGGTGCCAGCACGGTCGATCCCAGCACCGTACTCCCGTCCAGCGTCATCCGCACCAGCACCTGGTAGCTAACCGCCGTCAGCGGAGTGGAGACGCTGGCCACCGGAAACTGCCCCAGCGAAATCGGGCCCGCAAGCAGCAGGTTCCCCGCAACCGGATCGATCGCCAGAGAACTGATCCCCGCGCCCGGAATATAAGTTGAAAATGTAATCCCATCGCCCGCTGGAGTCAGCTTGGTCAAAAAGCCCGAAGTCGTGCCCAGCGCCGTCGTCACCAGTTGGTTCGGCACCAGCGCTGCAACCGTGGGATAGCCCGGCGCAGTCGTCGTCCCCGCAATGTACGCATCGTCGGAGGAGTCGGCGACGATGGCCGCGGGCGTGGTGTTGCCGCTTGCCCCGCTCAGGTAGGTCGCGTAGAGCAGGGAAGCGCCCGACGCGGAGAACTTCTCCACAAACCCATTCCACGAGCTGCCAAACGCCGGGACCTGAATGATTCCCGCAGCCGTCACCGGCAGTGTCGTGGCGTAGATTCCGCCGGTAATAAATACCGCATCGCTGGTGGCTGCAATCGAGCTTGCATCCATCGACCCGCCGCCGCAGAAGGTCACAAAGATTGGGCTGCCGAGGCTGGCGCCGAACTTCGCCACAAATGAGTTTGTCGCCGTGCCGCTGAAGCTCGTGAAGGCCGCGCCCGAGGTCGCCGCGAGCGAGCCGGAGGTCGTCGTTCCGGTCACGTACACGTTGCCCGCCGGGTCCAGAGCCAGCGCCAGCCCGATGTCGCCCTTCGCACCGATCCACGCCTGGTTCAGAATGTTGGTTGCGCTGGGGTCCGTCTCCAGAACGCGTACTCCGTCCTTCTGGTCGATCGGCAGATAGAGGTTGCCCGTTGCGCCAACCCGCACCGCATTGATCTGGCCCTGCGGCTGGCCCTGGTTGAGCACCGCGCGAAGTCCCGCGAAGGCAATCTGCTGCGGGCCCGTCGCTGGCACAGCCTGCGCGTGCAGGGCGAGAGTCAGTGCGCAAGCAAGCAACCATGCGAGTCCCCACGCCAGACCCCGCTCCAGGTTCCAGACCAGCGATCCGGCCCGCTTGCACGCTCCATCGACTGCCAATAGAGGACGCACTCTCTCACGGGTCGCCTCATCGTCTGAGGCTCGATCCGCGGCGCTGACGTTCTGAACGGACTTCATCATGGTCATCTGGCTGCGGCGTTGTGCGGAGTGCAGCCTGCCCTCAATATCCATGGAACCGAAAGGATTAAGTTGTCCTAATCTGAGAATCTCTAATGAAACGAAACTATACCGTGTCTATTCGGGAATGGGTACTGTTACTTTGTGTGCGTCCGCGTTCCTCTTCGCGCGCCCGGCTATAGCTTTCCTCCGGCCCTTTTCCAGACGCTCAGGCGTCCAGCAGCCAGCCCAATCCCCGTCCGCGCATCTCGCGCTCAAACTCCGCGTGCGTGGTGTAATGCACGGTCTGCATTCCCAGCTTCGCCGCGGCCACAACATTCTCTGCGCGGTCGTCGATAAACAGAATCCTGTCCACTTCTGTCTTCAGCGCTTCTGCCGTCTTCAGGTAGATCGCCGGATCGGGCTTTGCCGTTCGCATCGTATGCGACCAGACGCAGTGGTCGAAGCCAGCCAGCCACGGCAGCCGCGCCACCACTCCTTCGCCGATCGCGTCGCCGATGTTCGATAGAATCCCTGTCCTCACTCCCGCGCGCTGCAACCGCCCGGCCCACTCCACCATGGGCAGGTTGAGCTGGCTCCACAGGTCGATGTCCGCCGCCATCAGCGCATCCACCTGCGCGCCGTCGAACCGGACTCCCGCGTGTGCCGCGACCGCATCCCAGTAGCTCCTCCCGGTCAGCGCGCCGCGGTCGTAGTCGTGGCGAAACTTCCAGTACGCCGCATGAAGCCGCGCCTCGTCGAACTCACTGACCGCGCGTAGCACGGCCCACGCCACCGGATCGGGCGGCCCGGAGAGCACCATTCCGTAGTCGAACAGAACTGCATCAATGCGCTTCGCGGCGTTCTCCGTCCGCTGCGCAGTGTTTTTCGCACGATTCGCATCGTTCGCAGTCGCTGATTTGATGTTTTTTGAGGAGGAAGAAGAGGAAGTAAGCATCTCCTTCGATTGTAGGCGATTTACCCTTGAACCAGCGCATGGGCCGCGCCGCAAAGAAGGGCAGCCCACGCCGCGAAGACCGATGAGCGCAAATAGATCGAACCGATGGAACCCGGAGTTGCGACGCTGGCTCGATGAAGCCTCGCGCGCCGCTGGCTTCAGCGTCGTTGGCGTCGCCCAGGTCTGCGGGCCTGACGACCCGGCCGCCGCGCAGCAGGCGGCGCGATTCTCCGCGTGGATCGACGCGGGCCACGCCGGCCAGATGGACTACCTCAAGCGCCGCGACGAATCGGGAACCCTCATCCGCAGCAACCTTCGAGTCGCAATGCCCTGGGCGCGCTCCGCCATCGTCTGCGCCATGAATTACAACTCCGCCGCGCCCTTTGTGTGCAGAGAAGATCAGTTGGCCCAGCCGCAGCGCGCCGTAGCTCCTCGCTCCATCGATCCCGCGCCGCCCGGTGCAGCCTGGATCGCCCGCTACGCATGGACCGGCCGCTCGCTCGACGACGGAACCTCCACCGCAACGGACTACCACGACGAGCTGCTCGCCCGCCTGCGCACAATCGAGACCGCCCTGCTTGCCCGCGCCACATGCACCACCCGCTGCTATGTCGACACCGGCCCGTTCGTCGAGCGCACACTGGCCGCCGAGGCTGGCGTCGGCTGGATCGGCAAGAACACCTGCCTCATCAACCAGCAGCTCGGCTCATGGCTCCTGCTCGCCGTCCTCGTCACCTCCCTGCCGGTGGAGCTGACAGAAGACGTAAATGAACAGGAACAGGCGCGGAAAGTGGGCGATGCGCCCGCCGCATCGACCCCCGATAGCCTTCCAGTAGGACTTTCATTGCTGCTCTCATCTAATGACCACTGCGGCACTTGTACTCGCTGCATCGACGCTTGCCCCACCGGCGCTTTGCTCGGCTCAAAGTCTCCCGAAGCTCCGCGCCGGATGGACGCCTCGCGCTGCATTGCCTACCTCACCATCGAGAAGAAGGGCGCAATCGACCTCAGCCTGCGCGCGCCGATGGGCCGCCACGTCTTCGGATGCGACATCTGCCAGGACGTCTGCCCCTGGAACCGCAAATTGTCCTCCAGAACGCCGGGGACCCCATCCATCGCTCCGGGTGCCCCATCCATTCCGCGTTCTGTGCGGAATGGGTGGGATTCAAATCAACAAGGGCTGCAACCACGCCCCGAACTGGTCAATCCCTCCCTCGACTGGCTGGCCGCGATGGACGCGCGCGAGTTCAAGCGGCTCTTCAAAGGCTCGCCGCTCGCTCGCACCGGTCGCAAGCGCCTGCTGCGCAACGTCGCCATCGCCATGGGCAACAGCGGCAACGCACGCTTTCTGCGCCAACTCGACGAGTGGGCCGCCGGCGACAACCCCGTGCTTGCCGATGCAGCAGCCTGGGCGCGTGCGCGTCTGCTAGCCTTATAACAATGGTCCCAGGCGATTCCACGCAATCCCCGCACGAAGCTCCCCCCGCCGTTCCCATCGCCGAGGTGCGCCCGGTCGTCCGTCGCGAAGGTCTCTGGCCGCAGGTGGTCGCGCTCAGCCGCTACATGGTCCGCACCGAGGTGCATACCTATGCCTTCTCGGTCGCGGCCAACGTCATCCTCTCCCTCTTCCCCTTCATCGTAATGCTGCTGACGCTCTTCCGCCTGGTCCTCCACTCGCGCGTGATGGATCCTGTGGTCGGCGAGATGATGGGGGTCTTCCTGCCCGCAAACCAGCACTTCATCATGGACCAGATGATCAAGACGCTGGCGCACCCGCACAAGAGCACGCAGCTCTACTCCATCGTCATGCTGCTGGTCAGCTCCACCGGCGTCTTCCTGCCGCTGGAGGTCGCGTTGAACCATGTCTGGGGCGTGCGCCAGAACCGTTCCTATCTGCACAATCAGGCCGTCTCGCTCGGCCTCGCCTTCGCGGTCGGAGTGCTGGCCATGACATCGGTCGCGCTCACCGCGGGACAGCAGACGCTGCTCACCTGGGTCTTCTTCGGCCACACCGACAACTTCGTCTATAACTTCCTGGCTGGCGGAATGCTGCACCTCTGCGCGCTGGTCGCCAGCATTCTCCTCTTCTTCCTCATCTACTGGATTCTGCCCAACCGCAAGATTCCGGCGCGTGCCGTGCTGCCCACCGCCATCGTCATCGGGGTGCTGTGGGAGGGCGCGAAGTTCCTCTATGTGCTGGTCCTTCCACGGCTGGACTTTCAGGCCGTCTACGGCATGTTTTACGTCTCGGTGGGCCTGATGATCTGGGCCTTTCTCTCCGGCCTTCTGCTGCTTGCCGGTGCGCACTTCTCCGCCACGCGCTATGCTCTCTCCGTTGCCCGGCAGGAAGCCAGGGCGCAGAGCGCACGGGAAGATTCAGCAGCAGGCCGCTCCGCGAACACCGTAGAATGAGGCCAATGCAGAAGACGGTTCAATCCGGTGGACGGCATAAGCCCCCAGTACCCGCGGCGCGCGCCTCCCGCCGGTGGCGTCGCCGCCCTCCTACCGGAGTGGCCGGAGCGGTCTTCTGGCTCGCGTTCGGCTTTGGGCTGATCTGGCTGCTGCGCCTGGCACCCAGCGGAGGCAGTACCCTACTTGGCTGGATGCAGCTTCTGGTCGGTCTGGCGCTCTTCAGCCTGGCGGTTCCACTGGCCTGGCGTCTGCTCCACCAGCATCTGATGTGGAGCCTGCGCAACAAGCTCATCCTCACCTATCTGCTGATCGGTCTCGCTCCGGTCGTCCTCTTCCTGACTCTGGCGGCCATCTCGGCATACATCGCGGCCGGACAGTTCTCCATCCATCTCGCCGACTCGCGCATTCACCAGCAGTTGGACACGCTTGGCGCGGGGAGTTCCTCACGCGCCTCGGGTATTGCGCGCACGATGCGCGACCGGGCCGAGCAGCCGCCGGGCCAGCGTCCGCCGGGACCGCAGGGCTTTCAACGAAGACCGCGTCCCAATGCTCCGGGCGCTCCCGGCGATGCTGCGCGATCTGCCGCGCGACGCGCTGCGCGCACTGCGCAGAACGCATCCGATGCTGCTGCTGCTGCACTGGCAGCCTCCAGGCTCACCAGCCAGACTGCGGAGTTGGGCGTGGCCGCTCCCGATCCGCTGCTTGCCCGCCTGCACCAGCACACCTCGTACTATCTGAATGGGGCGCCCTACACTCCACCGCAATTTTTTGCGCCGTCTGGCGCGGCCGGCACACGGCCAAACTCCGCACAGCAAGCCAACTCCGCCGTCCCACAGCCAGGTGCCGCGCCGGAGACAACCACCGGCCACCCGCTCGGTCTTCCACCCTGGGCTGAGGACCTGCAGGGTCTGCAGTTTCGCAGACTGGTCCTCGACGGTCAGAGCCTCTACCTCGTCGCCATCGATCAGCGCCACGTCGTGGGCGGTGGACTGCTCAGTGTCGTCATCAGTCTGCCCGTCGACAGCGCTCTAATGGACGTGGTGGCCGAGGGACTTGGCCGCGTCCGCGTCTCCGGTCTCATGACCGGCGGCCCACTGACAACTCCCGTCGCCTCCGCCACCGCTCCAGCCTCTGCTGCGAAAAACAGCGGTCCACGCTCCCTCGGCAGCGACCTCCAGCGCACCTCGGTCTATGGAGGTGAGGAGCGCGCCGCCGTCAACTTCTGCGACTTTAGCGTCCCATTCGTCTCTACCATGGACATCAGAGATTGGGAGACGGGGGATGCCGATAATGTTCCTATCGTGGTGCACTCCCGCCCGTCGGTGCTCTACCGCCAGCTCTTCGGTTCCTCGCTCGGCGGCATCGTCACCAGCTACATCCGCTTCGGCCTGGTGGGGCTGTGCATCCTCTTCGCGCTCATCGAGGCGCTTGCCCTGTGGATGGCGCGCCGTGTCAGCGGCAACATCACCACCTCGGTTGAAGAACTCTACGCCGCCACCCAGCGCGTCGATCGCGGAGACTTCGTGCATCGCATCCCCGCCGCGGCCGCCGCCAAGAGCGACCAGCTCGGCGAGCTCTCCCGCTCCTTCAACCGCATGACCGGATCGCTCGAGCGCCTGCTCCTCGAACAGCAGGAAAAAGAGCGCATGCAGAGCGAGCTCACCATCGCGCAGGAGGTGCAGGCCAACCTCTTCCCCCATCGCGTGCGCGACCTGCCCACGCTCCAGTTGCATGGCATCTGCCGCCCGGCGCGCACCGTCTCGGGCGACTATTACGACTTCCTCGTCTTCCACCACCCCGACAATCCCGACGGCTCGCAAGGCACGGAGTCCGGCGTCGGCATCGCGCTGGGAGACATCAGCGGCAAGGGAATCTCCGCCGCACTCCTCATGGCCACCCTGCACTCCGCCGTGCGCGCCTACCGCCTCGCCAGCGAGGACCTGGTCTACAGCGAGAGCGCCATCGCAGCCCTCACCGCCAGCCGCGAAGACCTCGCCGGAGACAGCGGCAAGCTCTTCGAGTCGCCCGGCCGCATCCTCTCCCTGCTCAACCGCCACCTCTATCGCAGCACGCAACCGGAAAAGTACGCCACGCTCTTCCTCGCCCACTATGACGTGGCCACCGCGCAGCTCACTTACTCCAACGCCGGCCACCTGCCGCCGCTCATCCTCAACCGCAATGGCCATGTGGTCCGCCGCCTCGACCGAGGAGGTACCGTCGTTGGCCTGATGGACGGAATGCGCTACGAGGAGGCCCGCTTCAAGATGAACTCCGGAGACATCCTGGTCGCCTACTCCGACGGCATCACCGAGCCGGAGAACGACTTCGGCGAGTTCGGAGAGGCGCGCCTGATGGAGATCGTCGCCCGCTACCGCGACCAGCCGCTCGAGGTCATCTCCAACCAGGTCCTGCTCGCCCTCGACACCTGGATCGGCGCCGCCGAGCAGCCCGACGACATCACCCTCGTCCTCGCAAGGCAGATTTAGGGCATTTTCACTATTGGTATAGAGGAATAAGGATTGTCATTCTGAGCGAAGCGAAGAATCCCCGCATTTTGCTCGCAGAGCGACACTCTACCCCCTTGGTGAAAATGCTTTAGCTCTCGCCCGCCGCGCGCAGCACACTCACTCGACAAACTTACTCAGAAGCCGGCTAAATCCTTTAGCGACACGGTTGCAGTTGCGGTCTGCATCTGCAGCCGCCGCACCACCCGCTTCCCGGCAAAGGTGATCGGTGTGCCAGCGCAAATTCTTCCCCACCGTTGGCCTGGAGGGCCGAAGTTCACCATCGATAACGTCACCGGACTGATACCATGTGTCATCCTCGACTCACCGGTCGACCCAACCCCAATCTGTCCCGATGCGGGAATATCGTTCGGCGACACACCACATGCTCCGGAGTTCTTGAACGTCTTGACCGTATAATTTGAAGGCTCGCCAAAGACCGAGCGGCAGTTAATCGTGCTCCACTCCTCATTGAGTGAGCAGGAGCCGAGCCCCGGGACCATCTCGCTCTCGGTGGAAAGAATGGTTTGGTACGTAGGCATATCCTGTAGTTGTGCGACGGCGAACTCCATGCGCATTGAGACCGTTCCGCCCTGGAGCCGCTCGTACACCTTCCCGGGAAGAACAAACATCGTAGCGGGTCCGTCGGTGCCGGAGAAGGGAGTTTGCCCAAAGCCTGCGTTAGCGTTCTCCCAATGCGACTCCCAGATGGTTCCGTCGGGGCCTTCCAGATGGACCTTCTGCCCTTCCATGCTGAAGCTCGTCCCCGGCGCTATGCCGGAAACATCCAGCGGCACCTTGAGAATGACAGTTCGAACAGCAGACTTCACGGAATTATAGGGATTGCCTTTGGGATGCGGAGTGGTATCGATTGCGATCGAAACAGGCTCGCCCTGCGCGGGCCTGTCATATCCCACCACGGCCAGCGAACTCCCTGGCAAAAAAAACTGCGTGGAGATCAGCAACAAGGCCGTCACCGCGCACAGCACGATGGCGTTGCGCGTCGCGCGCCAACGATATTGATAGACCACCGCGCCCGACAGAATCGCAACCACGATACCAAGCTGCAACGAAGCTAAAAAGCGCGGTTCCAGGTTTCTTCCCATCGCGAATGCAACGAAGAGCACAAGCAGCACCAGCGTTCCCAGCAGCGCCAGCACCGTCTGTCCGAACGAGATTGTAACCGCCGCAGCGCCCGCCAGCGGCAGCACCAGCATCGCACTCAGCAAAAGCATGTCCAGCAGAATCAGCGGCAGATTGGACGCGACAGAAAATCCGCCCAGATGCAGCAGCACCATCTGCGACAGCATCAACGGCGCATACAAAAAGCACAGCAGAAACAGTCCCTTCGCCGCCAGCAGCTTCCACCACACAACTGGCCGCGTCGTCCAGAACTGGTTCACGCCCGGCAGGCGGTCTGCCTGGATCAGCCGGATAATCAGAATCCCCCACGCGATGACGAGCAGAAACGTAAGCGCCGCCGAGACCAATTGTTCGGTTTGTATCCCCGGCAATGAATTAGCCCAACTCCGCGGCTCGAAGATGTCGAAGAGAACCATTACAGCAAGCGTGGCCAGAATCTCCAGCCGTAGTTGGCGTACGTCCTTGCGAAAGATGTGGACGATCTGATTCATGCCTTGCCTCCCGATTCCAATCTGCCGCGCAGCGTGCGGTGCGTCCTCGCGTTGGCCAGGAAGATAGACCGCAGCGACATCGGCGCAAAGTCCGCAACGCCCGCCGTGGGAAACAGAGTCGCAATCTCCGCCCGCGCCTCGGCCTCCGACACGAACGCGGAGTGCGTGAACCGCACCAGCGAGCCCGACCGCTCGAACTCCATCCACGCATCCGGCAGCTTGGGCGGCGGCGCGCTCGCTGGATCGACCTGAAACTCGATCTGGCGAAAGCGATTGCTCAGCGTCGTCATCTCTTCGCTGAACAGCAGGCTTCCTTCTTCCAGATACCCCACATGGCTGGCGAAGCTCTCGATCTCCGCCAGGTCGTGCGACGAGAGAAACAGCGTCGTCTCGCCGATGCGGTCCAGCAGGCCCTGAATCAACTCGTCGCGCACCAGCGGATCGAGCCCCGAAAACGGCTCGTCGAGTACCAGCAGCGCGGGCCGGAAGCTGAGCGCGCCGGCGAACGCCGCCTTCATCCTCATGCCCCGCGAGAGCTGCTTCAGCTTGCGCTCGCGCGGTAGCGCGAAGTCGCGCAACAACTGCTGCTCCAGCTCGCGGTCCCACGTCGGGTAGAACGGCCGCAGGTAATCCAGCAGCTCGCCCACCGTCATCCACTCTGGCAGCTCCTGGCTCTCCGAGACGTAGCCGATGCGGTTCAGCGCCGCCCCGCGAATCTCTCCCATTGGCACTCCGAGAACCTCCGCCGTGCCTGCGGACGCGGGCTGCAGGTTCATCAGTAGTTGAATCAGCGTCGTCTTTCCCGCTCCATTCGGGCCGACCAGGGCATAGACAGATCCCGGATCGACCGAAAGAGTTACATCCTTCAGCGCCGTGAGCGCTCCGTAAGTGCGGGTCAGTGAGTGTGTGGCAATCGACAAATCATTCATCGGCGGACCTGACCTCGTGGATTGAGTATGAGTAGTTCGTACTGCTTTGCAAGGCAGCGGAGAAGCTCTTTCCGATCGACGCCCAGCCGGCGCGCCTCCACCACCAACTCTTCTATCTGCCGGCCCAGCAGCCGGCTGCGCTCCTGGGGAGTGGCGTCAGGCGGCGTCGCCACCACCGTGCCGATCCCCGGATGCATCGCCAGCAGCCCCGCGTTGATCAGCTCCGTAACGGCTTTATGCGCCGTGTTGGGGTTGATGCGCAGCTCCTTGGAGAGCGCGCGCACCGAGGGAAAGGCGTCGCCTGCGCGCATCTGTCCGAAGAGGATCGCCCGCTTGGCGGCGTAGACAATCTGATCGGAGATCGGCAGACCCGGCTGAATCTTAATGGGAAATGGTGTCACTCGTGTATTAGTACTACCAGTACACCAAGAGCGCAAGCAAATAATTCTGTCCTCGCGTTTGTTGGTTGCCGGGTTGAATCATGCAACACATCTAAGCCTTGTCGTCGCAGGAGTCTTGCCTCACGGCCTGGCTTGCATCGCCTTCACCACAATGTCGTTGGGCGAGACGCCCGCCGGCAGGATCGTGAACAGCGTTGCCTCGCCCGTCTTGTTGGCCGTGCGCACCACCGAGACGTCGCCCGAGCGCGCGTCCAACGCCAGCAGCAAATGTTCGTCGGCGGAGAAGGCAAGCGCGTCCGGCGCATGTCCTGTGCGCACGCTGCCCGCCAGCCGTCCGTCGTCGATGCTCCACAGGTTGATCGAGTCGCCGCCAAAGTCAGACACCCACAGCGTGCTGCTGTCTCCGCTCACAACGCCGAACACCGGCTTGCTCCCGATGGTGTACGTCCCGCCCACCTCGTTCGTCCCGGTCTCAATCTCGCTCACCGAGTCCGATCCGAAGTTGGCACAGAAGATCTCGCCCTGGTCCGGCTTCAGCGCCAGTTGCACCGGCGTCTGCCCCACGTCCATCAGCGCCAGCATGTGGTCGGTCAGCAGTGTCGCGTTCTGCTTCGCAGCCCACGTCTCCGGCGCCGCGGCTAGCGACACTGCCATCACCTGGTGCCCGCCCGAACAGGCAATAAACGCCTTGGACGAGTCGTCCAGAATCACCGCGTCGGTCGCGCCCGGGCAGCCCGTGAACACCGCGCGCAGACGAGGCAACTGCTCCTTCGCCGCCAGCTTCTGCGTGGCCGACTGGCCGGAATCTCCCGCTCCCTCCGCCGCCGCGTATGGCTCAACCGCAAAGATTGAAACGCTGCCGCCGCCCCGGTTGGTCACCACCAGCGAGCGCATGTCGCGAGAGATGCGTGCCAGCCCAGGCTGCTCGCCGGTGCCTACCACGCCGATCTCGCGCCTCCGCGCCAGGTCGATCACGCTCACCGTGTTCGATCCGCTGTTGGCCACATACGCGCGCTCGCCCGCCGCGTCCACATCGATGAAGTACGGAAGTTTGTGTAACGGAATCGTCGCCACCACGCGGTTCGCGTCCGTGTCGATCACCGAAACCGACCCCATGCCCGCGGCCGTTCCCGCGTTCACCACATACACTTCGTCCCGCTTCGGATTCACCGCCAGGCCAGTCGGCTGGAGCCCCACCTGCAACGTCCGGTCCGCTCGCAGATACACCAGATCGAGCACCGAAACCGTGTTCGACGCGCCATTCGTGATGTAGGCAAACTCACTGTAGCCCGGCGGCACATCCGGGAAGCGCCCGCGATGGCAGCCCACACACAGCAGCAGCACAGCCAGCGCAGCCGACCCAACTTTTTGCATCTTTTGCATCTCTGCGAGTCTAGCGGCCTTGACGCGCATCGGCAAGCTCCATCGCAATCGAGAAGTCGTTCGGCGCGAAACTTTTTTCTTGCAATAAGTGTCTAAATCAATGAAGCGGTATTCCGCCCCAAGTCGGGATCTCCGCATCGATGCGATAACCCTCGGACAACGAAGCCGGGCGGAATATCCCCGGCTTCGTTGCTTTTTTCTCTCTCAGAGGTCGTCGTCATCGCTGGAGTTGAGCGAGAGGTCCGGCTGTAGTTCCTTGCCGGCGCATACCCACTGCCACGCAATCCATCCGGCGTATCCACCCTGGATCAGCCACACCGCAACGTACGCGGCCAACAGGTGGTGCGCCTCCATGCTGCTGCCGAAGAGCCAACTGAGTCTCATTGCGCAATCTCCAGGGTGCCTTCGATGGATTTAAGCGCCGCTTCCTGCTCCCTCTCCTGCCGCCGCCGTTCCAGAGCGTAGCGGAACACCAGCAGAAAGACGCCCCACATTGCCCACCCCAGCACATTCCATCCGAAGGCCGGCCTCATGGAGGGGTCGATGCCGGTGTCCGGCCCGCCGAAGAAGACCGGCGCGGGATGCTGCGTCCGCCACCACCGGATCGACATAAACACGATCGGCACATCGACCGCCGCAAACACCGAGAGCACCGCCGCCAGCGTCTGCGTCTGCCCGGTCGAAGACAGCTTGCGCAGCATCAGGTAGCTCACATACAACAGCCACAGCAGCAACATGCTGGTCAGCCGCGCGTCCCACGTCCACCAGATGCCCCACGCCGCGCGACCCCACAGCATCCCGGTCAGCAGCGACAGGCTGCTGAAGACCACCGTCACCTCCGCCGCCGAAATTGCCACTGCGTCCGCGGCCATCGCCCGCAGCGGATCGCGCCTCCGCCAGCCCAGATAGAAGAGCGACGCCACAAAGTTCACATAAGGAAACAGCAGGCTCAGCATCGACGTCGGGACGTGGTAGTAGAAGATCCGCTGCACGTTGCCCATCGTCGCTTCCGTCGGTGCCACCACCAGCGCCAGTCGCGTGGCATACACAATCGCCGCCACCGTCAGGACAAACCAGACCATGCCAACCGTGCGATAGATGTGCGAGCGCTTCATCGTCCTATGAGTCTATCAAGAAGACGCCACCCTCGCAGCCGCGTAGCAACACAAGTTCTCCTCTTGCCCTTCGGAGGGAGCGTGGGGCTTCAGCCCCACGAATAGGCTCAATGAAGTCAATGGGCTTTAGCCCTGGGCCTTCTCCTTCACCACAGCAATTGTCGCTCACTCCGCGCTCAGCACCGTCTCGAACAGCAGCAGGCACACCAGCGTGAAGATGATGTTGTACGCCACCAGCAGCCNNAGCGGAAGCATCAACTCGCGGTTCCGCGTCCGCAAGCCGAGCGCCGCAAAAAATGTCCCATTGCAAACCAGAGCCCACGTGCCCAGCGGCAGGATCGCCAGGATGAGCCATCCTTGCCCGAGTGCGTGAAGGTTGTAAAAGAAGAGAAATGGCAGCGCCATGACCAGCTCCACAATCGCCACGAACAGAAAGTTCGCCAGCGCCTTGCCAAGGAACATCGCCGATGGAGGCGCGGGCGACATCCGCTGCGCGTCCAGAACGCGATTGCGCAGCTCGCGCGTCCAGGCCTGGTTGAGAGCGGTGATGGAGGCGAACAGCAGCGCGACCCACAGGATTCCGCCCGCGATCTGCCGGGACATGGCCGCCGTGGGGTCGAACGCAATCGAGAAGACGACGACCACCAGCAGCGAGAAGAACAGCATCCCGTTGATCGAGTCGCGCGAACGCCACTCCAGCCGCAGGTCCTTCTGCAGATGGCACCACACGCAGCCGATGTAGCCGGGTGCCCCATCCATTCCGTGTCCTTTGCGGAATGGGTGGGAGACGGCCTCATTCGCCTCTGGCCGGGCCGATGGATTGCTGGGAACGCGGCTCATCCGCCCGCCTCCGCGCTACGCAGAATCTTGGTCAGGTCGGCCAGCATCCCCTTGCTCGCGCGCAGATAATCCGCCGGCTTCATCAACAGTTGCGTCCCGCGCACTCCCGCCGAGATCGACACCACATCGAACAGTTCGATCGTCTCGTCCACATAAGCAGGGAACTCAGTCTTTGCGGCCATCACCGTCACTCCTCCGCGCACATAGCCGGTCAGCGGTTCCACCTCCTTCAGCGACGCCAGTTCCACCCGCTTCACATCCGCCGCCGCCGCCAGTTTCTTCAGGTCGAGTTCACAGTCGCCGGGAATCACCGCGAAAAAATATTCCCCGCTCGACGCCCGCGTCAGCAGCGTCTTGAAGACCTGTTCCGCCGGCAGCCCGACCTTGCGCGCCACTGCAATCGCGCTCAGGTCCTCGGGATCGACCTCATACGCCCGCGCCTCGTATGCAATCCCCAGCGAGTCCAGCAGCCGCGCCGCATTCGTCTTCGCCGTCTTGGCAGGTTTCATTGCACCCCCTCCCGCGTCGCGCCAACGATAGACAGAATCGTCCCCGCCCGCATGGTCAGCGTCGTCTCGGCCAGCGGCTCGGCCAGATGCGCCTGATGCGTCGTCAGAATGATCGTCCGCCCGCGCACACCCTGCTCGCATGAACTCCCACTCACCGGCCACGTCCGAAACTCCATCAGCAGCTCCACCATGTGCCTCGCCGAATCCACATCCAGATTCGAAAACGGCTCATCCAGCAGAAGCAGCTCCGGGTCGGTCTGCAACACCCGCGCCAACGATGCCCGCTGCCTCATCCCCTGCGAGTACTGCCCAACCGGCCGTGTCAGCGCCGGGTCCAGTCCCACCGCCCGCAGCGCCCGCTCTGGAGCGCCCGAACAACTGCACGCGCCCTCGCCGTCGCGCTGTAGCCGTCCAAAGTATCGCAGGTTCTCCATCGCCGTCAGCTCGTCGTAGAGCATCGCCTCATGGCTCATATACGCGATGCGCCGCCGTTGCCAGCGCGGTTCGTCGCCGAAGACATGCACTGTGCCGCGCGTCGGTGCAATCAGCCCCGCAACCAGTCGCAGCAGCGTCGATTTGCCCGCCCCATTGTCCCCCAGAATCACCGTGGACGAGCCCACCGCGAACTCCACCGTCACCTTGCGCAGCGCCGCAAATCCCCCATACAGCTTCGACACCGCATCCAGCCGCGCCGCCGCCAACAACCCGGTCGTGCGCGCCGATTCATCTGCCTGTCGAGCTTCGTTCATCTATCCGAGTATAGAGTGAAGCGCCGTCTCACTTCGCCGGCGCCAGCATCGCGGTATTGCCCGCCGGCGCATCGCCCGCCTTCGCCGGAGCGTACTTCGACGCGCACTTGGCCTGCAACTGCGTCGCGTGGAAGACGCCATCCCGCCCATACGTCCCCACGGCCAGGGCCTGCGCGTCGTCCTTGAAGGTGTCCGGCGGCGGCTCGGCCCCCTGATAGTTCACCTGTAGCGTCTTCCCCTGCTCCAGCAGCACAAACCGCGCGTTCGTACCCGACCGCTGAATGCTTCCCGGCTGCACATTGCCCGCCACCCGCAGGTTGCGCGTGTACGCCTTCTTGCCCATCGCGTTCAGCTCAGTGATGGTGCAGTAGTAGCTCTTGGTGTCGCGTACGCCGGTATAGGCAAGCCATCCCACCGTCGCCAGCACCAACACCGCAGCCGCCACAATCTTGATCGGAGCCATCCCGCGCATGGCTTAAGTCTAACAGGTAATCCCCCCAGGTATCCCGCTTCCAGACCATAAATGGCATCAATCACTGCCCAGGCACGCGCCGCGATTCTCCCGCCTCAGTCCTCTATAATTCGGTCTATCTATGAGACGAATCTCCTTAGCTCTCTTCAGCTTTCTCGCCGGACTCCTTCTGCTCCCGCTCGCCGTCTATCTCTACCTCGCCTTCGGCCATCCCCCGGTCGCCACCGCCGACAAGCCCTTCCCATTTGAGTCCCGCATCGTCCAGATTCCGCTCCACGCCCGCATCGCGCGCGAGATGCCCGCAGCCTCGCCCATCCCCGCCACCGACGAGAACCTCATCGCCGGGGCCAGCCTCTACGAGGACAAGTGCGAATCCTGCCACGGCACCGCCGACCAGCCCGCCGCCCTAGGCCGTTCCACCTTCCCGCGCGCACCGCAGCTCTGGACCAAGCGCCCCAACGGCACAGTCGGCGTCAGCGACGACCCGGTCGGCGAGACCTACTGGAAGGTCAGGAACGGAATCCGCCTCACCGCAATGCCCGCCTACGGCAGCACCCTCTCCGAAACCCAGCTCTGGCAGGTCAGTCTTCTGCTCTCTCTGGCCGCGAAACCTCTCCCCGACGAAGCCGCCCGCACCGTCGGCCGCTAACCGCAGCCGCGCGTCTATCCATCGGAATACAATCTGCGCGATGACTACTGGTGTGCGATTGGCTTGATCGGTGCGGATCGCCTCGGCGTTGTCTCCACCACGATCCGAGTGTCCCTGGCGAACGCGATCGTCTGCCCACGCGCAATCCACCGGTAGTAGAAGGCGCGCGCGGTGCCCCAGTATCCGATCCCCGCCGCGGCGTACGGCGATCCGCCAGCCATGCTCACCACCGTACCCACCAGTCCCAGTCCAGCCGCGCCGCCCAAGCCGTTCTTACCAGCGCTGTTCCCGTTGCAGCCGCTCTGGTGACCGCAGTCCTGGTCCAGCGGACGGCTGGCCAGCATCGCGAGGATGAACGGAACGCTGATCTTGTCCCGCGGCTTCGCTTGCGCCTGCCCCTCGGAGTTCAGTGCGATCTGCTCCGCCGTGTCGGCCCCGGTCAGCCGCGTCTGCACGGTCTGCGTCTCAGTGCTGGGCAGCACAATCTGGCTGAAGCTGAAGCTCAGAACGCCGCTGCGTCCAAATCGCCGGGCAGGCTTCGCTCGCATCACGGTTCCCACCAGCGTTGCGCCCTGCGGCACCGCCAGCGAATGGTCGGCATTGAAGATCGGCTCGGCAACAACGGCGTGAATCGCCTGCCCCTTGCTCGAGCTCTCCGAACTGAGTGCATCCTCCAGGTTCGCCTGCACAATCCATGCGCCGCTGTTGTTGGGCGCGGCAGCAGCCTCAGCGCGCTCCTCCCACAGCCGCGGTTTGCGCGCCGCGGGCTTCTGCGGTTCTCTAGCAGGAGCGGCCTGCGCGGGCACTTCGACCGGCCCCGTCGTCTCCACCGTCCACGAGGTTCCCTTCTCGATCCGCTGCGGGTGATATGGCAGCCGCCCGTAGACAAACTGTAGCAACCGGTCTTCCTTTCCTGGCGTGATATACAAAGCAATGTCGCTGCGCCCCGCGTCGAGCCCCGCGTCGAACAGCTGCCGCACGAATCCTCCCTTCGCCGCCGGCGGGGCCACCGCGCGGTACACCGGAGCGCCGTCGGCCGCCGTGCCGGAGGCGAAGGGAACCGTCCTTCCGTCGGCCAGTTCGATCCCGGTGAAGTGTACCGCGGGAGTGTGGAACGGCGTAAAGTCCCCGCCCATAATTGCCCTCACTCGCCGCCCGTGGTCGGGGCGTAGTGCCACAACCTCGCCGCTGACGACCGTCCCTCTCGGTAGCAACAGCTTGTTGTCGGCGTAGATCGGGTAGAGAAGACGCCCGCTGACAGGTTCTCCGGCGCGCATCGGTGTATTCCGCTCAACCGTAATCGTCAGCGGCGTTCCCGCGGGAACCGTGCCCGGTCCGGTCTGGCACAGCAACGTGGCCGGCGGCAGGGCGAACGCGAAGAGCATGGCGCGGCAAACTCTCATTCTCATTGATGTTAGACGCATCAGACCGACCCGGCGAGTCATCACTTTGGTTGAGCATAGCGCAGGTTGGGATGTGAGGTTGTCGATAGAGCAAGAAACTCTCATTCACTCGTGATGGAACCGTGGCATAATTCGGATTGAGGTTTCCGATGAAGTCATTCAGCGTGGAATTGGATCAGGACGGCGCATTCACTGTTCCTTCTGGGTTTTGCGATGCGATGTAATTGAACGCTGGCGATCTCTTGTTTGTCTCGGTGGAAGAATATGGACTGTGCATCCGCAAGGAACTTCAGGCGAATCTTCATGAGCAGGCAATCGGAGACGAGTGTAAGGCCAAGTCTTCCTGAGTAGATATGGTCTTCGATTTCATCTGAGAATAATGACAACGACGCCGTGGCATAAACCACGGCGTCGTTTGTAGTTGAGAAAATTTCTATCCCAGTTCGGCCATGCTCTTGACGCCGAACTTCAGGTACCACGGGCTCGCCGCTTCCAGCGCCAGGTTGACGTTCTCGATGTTCTCCACGCCGGTCGTCTCCAGCCACTGCCGGAAGGCCGCCTCGCCCTGCTTGGCGAAGATGGGAATGCCGTCCTTCCAAGTCGCGCGCCCGCACAGAACGCCGTTGAACTTCGTCCCAGACTCGCCCGCCAGCTCCAGCGTCTCGATGAACACCGGGTTCGACACGCCCGCCGAAAGGTAGATGAACGGCTTGTGCGTCATCGACTCGGCGTCGCGGAAGTGCTGCAGCGCCTCGGCCCGCGTGTACGCAGCCTCGCCCTTGAAGCACTTGGTCCCCGCCACAAACTCCGTGATAATCGGCACCTCCACCTTCAGTACGTCCACGTTGTAGCGCGCCTTGCCGAACTCCGCCATCGCGCCGGAGACGATCGACGGCTTCTTCTTGGCGTACGCCAGCGACTTTTCATCGCCGCCCTCGGCGTCGTAGCCCACAAACTCCAGGA
Source organism: Granulicella sp. (assembly GCA_003142215.1). Taxonomy (GTDB): domain Bacteria; phylum Acidobacteriota; class Terriglobia; order Terriglobales; family Acidobacteriaceae; genus Edaphobacter. Next base: position 24,314 of record PLOT01000227.1, read on the forward strand.
AGAACGGAATGTCGTGCGCCAGGCACTCGTCCCCGATGCGCTCGATCCACGCCTGCTTCAGGTCGTTCACCGCCGGCTTCTCGAAAGGAGTGTAGTACAGCAGGATCTTGATGCAGTCCGCGCCCGCTTCCTTCAACCGCCGCACCGACCACACATCCAGCAGGTCGGGCAGCCGGCCCGGTGTCTGCGAGTCGTAGCCCGTCTTCTCGTAGGCCAGCAGCAGCCCCTTGCCGTGGCGATGCTTGCTGGCAGGCAGCCCGTACTCCGGGTCCAGCAGGATTGCCGATGCATGTTGACACAGCACATCGGCCACCAGTGTCTTGAAATCTTCCAGGTCCTTGCCTGTGGCGGCCGATCCGCGCTCCTTGGCCAGCGACTTCTGCAGCGAGCCGCGCTGGTCCATGGCGGCGGCGGCAATCACGCCGCGCTCGTTGGAGACGGCCTTCAGTCCTGCGAGTTTTCCGGGGGTAAGCTTCATCTGCGATCTTCTCCTGTGTCCAATGAAATTTGCACTTTGATCTTCACATGCCATTTTACACAGCACCTCAAGGTTTCTTTGTGACGGCGGTTACGCCTGCATTTTATTTCGCATCCCTCAAATCCATTTCGGAACCGCCCCGCACGCCGTCATTCTGGAGCAGTCCCACACCGTCATTCTGGAGCAGCTCCCTCCCACGCCGTCATTCTGGCGAAGCCAGAATCTCTGTATTTGTCTTTCGTCCCGGCAGTTCTCTCCAGGCAGAGATACACCGTCTCACTCACTCGCACCGCCCGCCAATCATGTAAACTACCAATAGATTCCCGCCGCGCCTCTTCTCCTGCGATTCATCCCGCGAGAAGTCGTCCGTACTCCGGCTGCGCAAGCGGGAGCCAACAGTTCAACAACCAGGAGATGTGACTAAAATGGCCAAGATTGCCAAGACCGGCGACCGCAAGAAAGCAATGGACACCACCAAGAGCACCGACTGTCCNNGCGTCAAGGACCGCGAGCGCGGCATCCCCGGCGGCGTCTACATCTCCTGCTCCGTCTGCGAGTTCTTCGAGAAGCTCTAAGCTCAGAAAGTCTGGGTGCCCCATCCATCGCGTACTTTGCGATGGGTGGGAGTCCAAGTACATCTCACCGCCGCGCCACGAAAACCGCAGCCACCTTGTCCTCATACACAAGCTGGAACCGCGAATCCATCCGCAGGACCTGGTTCAGCGGCGCCTTCACCGGCCCAATCACCACCCCTGCCTTCATCAACTGCGCATCCGTTGCCCAGTCCGGTTCCGCGTTCCATGTCGCCACCGAGCGGTCGATCCGCTGGTCTCCGTACAGGTTCTGCCGCCCGTCGATGCTTACCGGCATCCGCAGCGCCCATATCAGGTATCCGCCCCAGGTGTAGTCGTTGTAGAGTGGTCCCGGGTAGCCCTTCGCCCGCATCGCCTTCACTGCATCCACTGGCAGGTTCTTGGCCAACTGCGTCTCAAGCTGCGCATCGTTCACCCGCATCGCGCCGAACCCCGCCGTCACTATTAGCACTGCCGCAAGCGCCGCCGCCGCCCCGCCCAGCTTCGGCAACCGCGTCGCAGCCTTCTCGCTGCCCGCGATCGTGGACGCCAGAATCATCGCGCCAACCGCGGCCATCACCCACACGTCGCGCTGCGAGCGGAACGCCAGCACCGCGGCAAACGCCAGCAGCGCCGTCTCGAACAACACAAACCGCCGCCGCCAGGCCAGCGCAGCCGCGCTTCCCAGCGCCAGCACCAGCACCGTGAAGTCCACGGCCCCGCGGAAGGGGATCGCCTGCAACTCCGAAACCTTGTTCAGCGCGCCTCCCTGCGTCGCCAGGTCGTACGCCGTGCTATAGATGCGCCAGCCAAACGGATTCGCCAGTGTCGCCAGCACGCTCGCCGCCAACATGGCCCTCATCCACGCGGGCCGCACTCGCGTCTCTGCCGCGCTCCACCAGCGCGCCGCCTCCGCCTCCACCCATGCCAGCCCCAGCACAAGCAGCCCATCCACGAACTCAATATGCACGTTCGCCCACAGCGCAAAGATCACCGGCAGCCACAGCAGTTCGCGCACCCGCCCTGTCCTGCGCGCATGCATCAGGATGTCCATCTCCAGTATGAAAAACAGGATGGTGAACAGCCATGGCCGCGGCGTATATAAATGCCCCATGCTGAAGCAGGCCGCAAACGTCAGCAGCACCGCCAGCGAAAAGTCGCCCTGCAAACGCCGCACCATATGAAACAGCGCAACCGTAATCGCCAGGATCATCGCGCTGGTATACGTCGCAATGCCCGCCAGTCCCAGCCAATCGAACAGCTTCGCCACCGCCAACTCGAAGCCCCAGCTATAGGCCAGCCACGATCGTCCCGCCAACTCGGCGGAGTACAGATCCACCCTCGGCACAGCGTGATGCGCCAGAATCCACTCGCCCGTCCTCAGATGCCACCAGATGTCCGGGTCGATCACGCACGCAGCATGAGCGCACATCAATGCCGGAACGGCAAACAGCACCGCCAGCACCATCGTCTGCGCAACCTGCTCGGCCCGCCCGTTCGTGCTCTTCGGCGCGGAAACTCCCGCCTCCGCGTCTTCGATCGGAAACGCCTCGTCCTTCACTCCCGGTCCAGCATCGGCCGCAATCGGTTGGTTTGCCACACCCTCACTATATCGTCTCTTCGCTCAAACCCAATCCCACGAATGGGTACGCTGTGCCCCATTCATGACGGCTTTATCGTCATGAGTGGGATGCGGCAATCTCCGCCAGAATCCCCGCCGCCACCTTTGCCGGGTCCGCCGCCTGCGTGATCGGACGTCCCACCACCAGCATCGACGCGCCGCGCGCAATCGCATCCGTCGCACTGGCCACGCGCTTCTGGTCGTCCCGGCGTCCAGCCGACCCCGCCGGACGAATTCCGGGAACCACCAGTTTCATATCCGGCCCCATCGCCGCGCGCACCGCCTCAACCTCCTCTGAAGAACAGACCAGCCCGTCGATCCCCGCTGTCTGGGCCAGCCGTGCCAGCCGCAGCACCTGCGAATGCAGCTCGTTGGCGGAGCCGCTCACCCCAACCGCGCGCAACTCTGCCGTGTCCATGCTGGTCAACACCGTCACCGCCAGCAACTTCGGCGCGCCCGGTGCGCTGGCCGCATGCGCCGCCGCGCGCATCATCTGTTCGCCGCCGCTCGCATGGACCGACAGCAGCGACGCGCCCACCCCGGCAACCGACCGCACCGCGCCCGCCACCGTATTCGGAATGTCATGCAGCTTCAGGTCCAGGAACACCTCGTACCCGCGTTCCCGCAGCCCTTCGATCACCCGGTTCCCAGCCGCGTAGTACAGCTCCATCCCCACCTTGAACCAGCGGCAGCAGCCATCCAGCCGGTTCACCAGGCCCATCGCCCGCTCGGCGGAAGGGAAGTCGAGGGCCACAATCAGCCGCTCCTTCGCATCGATCCGTTCACTGCTTTCCCCGGCATTCGCGCCATCGCTCTGCGCCTGCTTGTGCGCACCCGCAGCTTCCTTATGTGCCTGTGGTCGAACCGCCTTTTTGTCCATCGCTCCAATTTAGTGCAAACCCACCCCCATTGTCCCTACATAGTTCGTTACATGACCTGCCGCCAACGCTGTCATCCGGAGTCATCGCAAATCTTCCGTCATCCCGACCCGCCCCTGAGATTGTCGAAGGGAGAGTGGAAGGCCCCCCGCATCTTGCCCCTGCCTGTTCTTCGCCGTTGCCTGTTCCTGCCGTCGTTTGTTCTTGCTGTCATCCTGA